>NZ_CP110921.1:4034212-4343116 GCF_026247885.1 Methylococcus mesophilus
TTGGCAGCGAAACCGGCGCGGGTCAATCCTTTTGGTAGTTTCCCCCTACTTATAGGGGGTGTTCGAATATAGGCTGCAGGTGCCGAACCGTTCATTCTTCCGTCGCTTTCATTCCCCCCCCCAGTAAGGGGGGGTGTATCACGCATCACCCGCCTACCATTCGGATGGAGACGAAATTTATGGGGTGGATGCGGGAAGACATGGCCTCATGATCAGCCGTGTCTTACTGCCACTTTGGGGAAGATAGATAGCCAAGTTTCGTCTCGGCAAATATCGATTAAACCATTATCAAAAGGTTGCGCCGTGGTTGGGCGCGAGGAAATAACGCATTATCTTACAGGTGAGACACATGACGACACGAAATAGGGTAGCTCGTGTTTCGAAGAGCGGGCAGTGGAGGTTGCTGCCCGCGATATCGCTGAGTGCGATGATATCGGGGCCGGCGCTGGCCGCTTGTCCGGACGGGCAGTGGGTGGCCGAGTACTTCGCCAATACCAGCCTGGCGGGCGCGCCAGTTCTGGTTCGGTGCGAAGACGGTCCGCCGAACTACTTCTGGGATCAGGAGGCGCCGGTGCCGGGCTTGTCGCCCGATGCGTTCTCCGTTCGCTGGACCGGCTCGCCGGCCTTTTCGGAAGGAACCGCTACGTTCACGACCTACTCCGATGACGGCGTCAGGGTCACGGTGGATGGTGCACGGGTCATCGACAACTGGACTTATCATGCCTTCACGCAGAATACCGGCACGGCGCAGCTGACGGCCGGCAATCATTCGGTGGCCATGGAATTCTTCGAAGGCGGCGGCGGGGCGGTGGCCCAGTTGGTCTGGCAGGAGGGAGGCGAGCCGTCTCCCACGCCGCCGCCTCCGCCGCCATCCTGCTCCGATGGGGAATGGCGGGCGGAATATTTCAACAGCACGGACTTGTCCGGAACTCCCGTGCTGGTGCAGTGCGAGAACGGACCCCCGAATCATAGTTGGGATGGAGCGCCCGCGCCGGGCTTGTCTCCGGACGCATTTTCGGTGCGCTGGACCGGAACTCCGAGTTTCGCCGGCGGAGACGTCAAGTTCGATACCTATTCCGACGACGGCATTCGCGTTCTGGTGGATGGCGCGCCGGTCATCGACAACTGGACCTATCATGCTCCGGCCGCCGATACCGCGGTGGTGCCGCTTACGGCGGGCACGCATTCGGTGGTCTTGGAGTTTTTCGAAGGCGGTGGCGGGGCGTTGGCCCAGTTGGTCTGGCAGGATGGCGGCAGTCCTCCTCCTCCTCCCGCCCCGCAGATCGTTTCGTTCACGGCCACCCCGTCGAGCATCGCGGCAGGCGCTTCGTCCACGCTGGCTTGGCAAGCGGAGAACGCCGACGCCTGCTCGGCCTCGGGCGGCTGGACCGGCTACCGGGCGACTGCCGGTACGGAGAGCGTGCAGCCCGCGGTCACGACGATCTACACCTTGACCTGCACCAACGCCGGCGCCCGCAGCGCGACGGCTTCGATCAGCGTGACGGTGACGGGCCCGGCCCCCTTGCCGGCGGTGACCGGCCTGTCCGCGACGGTGGCGGGTTCGACCCTGGCCAACCTCTCCTGGAATCCGGCCACCCCCAACGGCTCCGGCAAATGGGTGACGGGATATTACGCCGGCTATTTTTGGGACTGGAACGGAGGCGATCCTGCGGCGGCCGTCGCGGCTGTGGATATGTCGACCATGACGCATTTCGTCTTCGGACGCTATGCGCCGGGCGGAGGAGTCATGGCGGGAAGTCCCGGGCAAGTGGTTCCGGCCGCCGGGACCGGCAATGATCCGGCCGTCGAGGATGCGTTGATCGCCAAGGCGCATGCCAACGGCGTCAAGGCTCTCATGATGCTGGGCGGGGCAACCGATGGTGACGGATTTATCGCATCGACCCAAACGTCCTCGGTGCGAGCGGTCTTCATCCGGAACATACTCGATCAACTGGCCGCCAAGCATTACGACGGGGTCGACATCGACTGGGAAGAGTATCTGGGTCCAGAAGTGCCAAACCAGCCCAACGGGAGAGCGCCGTTGCTGGCACTGCTGAGCGAACTGCGCGCTGCCGCCGCCGCTCACCCGTATTTTCAGGCGCCGCATAACCCTCTCGTCATTACCTTCCCTGGCTTCTGGGTCAACAACAACTTCGCCGATGCGGTCGAGCCCTGGCATGTACAGGTCGCGGCGCTGGTGGACCAGTACAACCTGATGACCTACGGCATGGCAGGCCCCTGGGGCTGGGATTCCTGGCATTTCTCGCCCCTGGCCGGCGCGGCGCCCTACCATCCGACGTCGATCGAGTCCAGTGTCCAGAAATACGTCGCGGCGGGCGTGCCCAGAACCAAGCTGGGCATCGGCATCGGCCTGTACGGCCTGTACTACGACTCGCCGGTGAGCGGCCCTCGCCAGCCCCATCCCGAAGACAGGGACTGGAGCATGAACTTCGCCGACACGGAGAACCACTATGCCCGGCTGGTCGAGGAGGGGGCGTTCAACCAGCCCGGCGGCGTCTACCACTGGGATGAGGAGGCAAAGCAGAGCTACTACACCTACGAACCGGCCTGGGACCGTGGCAGGGATCGGGTCGGTTTCCTGAGCTATGAGGATGAACGGTCCATCGCGGCGAAAGGGCGGTGGGTCAGGGATAACGGCGTGGGTGGCACCATCGTCTGGACGATCAACTACGGCTATCTGCCGTCCACCGGCAATAATCCGATGATGGATGCGATCAAGGCTGCGTTCCTCGGCGGGGCTCCGTCCGACGTGGTGGGCTATCACGTGTATCGGGACGGCGTCCTGGTGGCGTCGGTCACGGGAACGGACTTCCAGGACAGTGGTCTGACGCCGGGGACTCAGTACAGCTACGCCGTGGCTGCTTATGACAGCACCGGACGAGAAGGGCCTCCTTCCGCTCCCGTCATCGTAACCACGCCCTCGGCTCAATAGGGAAGATCAGAGCTCTCTGGCGCCGTTTGGCACACGGATGTGCCGGGCGGCGTGAGTGTCCTTTCCTCTCTGAAATAACATCTGAGTCACTTCACCCCCCTGTAGTCCCGGTGGACGCGTTCGTTCCCATAAATTCAGGGGCCCGGCCTCCTTAGAGCTCCTGCGGGTCAGGCGGAAGCGTGTCGTACGCCGTTACGTCCGCCCTGCTTGATCTGGTAGAGGGCATTGTCGGCCTTCAGCAGCAGGTCTTTCAGACTGGCGGCGGATGCGGAGTCGGCCACGCCGATGCTGGCCGTCAGTGGGCGGGACAACTCGAGTTCCGCGGGCTGCTGCCGCTCGATCGCGCTGCGGATGCGCTCGGCGGTCTGGGCGGCGGCGGCTCCGCCCGTGTCCGGGGTTATGACCAGGAATTCCTCGCCCCCCATCCGGCATACGATATCGCTGGTGCGCACGGTTTCCCGCATGACGCGGGCGGCATGAACGAGTGCCTGGTCGCCGGCGTCGTGGCCCAGGGTGTCGTTGATGGATTTGAACCAGTCGAGGTCGAGCATCATGATGCTCAGCGGCCGGCCGAACATCCGCGCCTCCGCCCATTCCTGTTCCAGTCTGTCCATCGCGTAGCGGCGGTTGGGCAGGCCGGTGAGTTGGTCGGTATGGGCCATGAGTTCCAGGCGGCGGTTCGCGGCGGCCAGTTCCGAGGAGTAGCGTTCGATTTCCTTGCGTTCCCGCGCGAGCTTCTTGTGCAGGGTGATGATGCGCTGGCCGGCGCGTATGCGGGCCTTTAGGACCCTGACGCTGGGCGGTTTGATGACATAATCGTCGATGCCCGCGCCGAAGGCTTCGACCAGCGCATCCTCGCTCTCGCTCGCCGTGAGCATGACGATGTAGACGTTGCCGCCCAGCGCGGACGCCCGCAGCGCCTTGCACAGCTCCAGGCCGTTCACGGGCTTCATGTGCCAGTCCGTGATCACCATTTCCGGTTCGTGCTCGAGCGCGTATTCGAGCGCCGCTTCGCCGTCCCGCCGTGACGCGACGTGGTGCCCGTCCGCTTCGAGCTGGCGGGAGAGCCGCGTCAGCATGATGGGGTCGTCGTCCGCGAGCAGCACGTGCAGCTTTTCGTCCGCTTGCGGCATCTGGCCGGAAGGCTCTGCGCCACCGGCTTGATCGTCGTCGGCGATGCCGATCATCCGGGTCCAGTCGAGCCATTCCGTCTGCGGGCCGCCGAGCAGGTGCGCCAGATCCTCGTCGTCCAGCGCGCATTTCTTCGCCTCTGCCTGCAGCATCGGCGACAACGTGATGCGCCGGGATTCGTCGGCGAGACGGTAGTCAGCGATCCGCCGCGCCAAGACCAGCTGCCGGGCGAAACGGCCGATGCGGCTGTCGTCCTGGATTTCGTCCTGTTGGCTCAGTTCCAGCGCGTCGATAAAAACCTGCGGAAATCCCCAGTCCGTCAGCAGCATCCGGGTCAGGTCGTCATGATCGGTGGCAAAGCGCTCACGTTCCAGGGCGATCAGCCTTTCGCCGTCCGCCTGCCGCAGGCATTCACTGTATTCCTGCGGCCAGGCGGTGGCCAGGGCGAGGCGGCCCACGTCGGCCAGGAGGCCCAGCGTGAAAGCTTCTTTCGGAGCTACGGTGGGGACCTGGGCCGTGATCGATTGGAGCGCGACGGCGCAGGCCAGGGACTTCTGCCAGTAGGCCGGGTAGTCGAATGCCTCGCATTGGCCTTCGCGATGGGCGTCGATGAGCGAGAGGCTCAGTGCGAACTGGCGGATAGCCTGGAGGCCGAGGAGGCTCATGGCGTCGATGACGCTGGCGATCGGCCGGCGCGTGCCCTGTGCGGGGGCGTTGGCGAAGCGCAGGATCCGCCCGGTGAGCGCCGGGTCGGTCTGGATCAGCTGGGCCAGCGCTTCCGCCGTGACGTCTTCGCGCTGGGCCAGACTCAGGATCGCTGCGGCCGTACGCGACGGCGTGGGCAGCGAGTCGCACAGCTTTTGCTTATGCATCTTCCATAGATCCGGGCCGAGACACAACGCGGGTTTCCGACGCTCCGGCGCCGGGGCTGGGGAGCTTACCGCGGCTCATGGTCGTCACCCTTTTCCAGACAGCCCCGTGAGGAGTCGCTCCGCATATCCTCCAGCAACCTGGCGGCGGAGGTTTCCAGCGCACGGATCAGCGCCGGATCTACGGCCGATCCTGCAGTACGGGCCCGGTCCTCCAGCCTTGCGGCCAGTTCCCGGACCGCTCCGGCGCAGAAATGGCCCGCCATGCCCTTGATGGCATGCGCCGCATCGGCCAGCGCGGCCAAGTCCGCACTCGCTCCCGCTTCACGCACGGCCGCGAGGTGCTTGGGGATCTCCTCGATACAGAGACCGATCATTTCGGCCAGGAGTTCCTCGTCGTGGTCCAGGCGCGCCAACGCTTGTTCCCTGCTCCAGGAAGGACCGCCGGACCCGCCACCGTCGCCGGCAGGACCGGGCACGGCTTCCCGGGAGTCCATGGATGCGGAGGTGCCCAGCCAGCGTTCGAGCGCCTCGGCCAAGCGGTCCCTGGAAACCGGTTTGCTGAGATAGTCGTCCATGCCGGCCGCCAGGCATTTTTCCCGCTCGCCCGTCGCGGCATGGGCGGTCAGCGCGATGACCGGCGTGCGTCCCGACTCCGCGGAGAATTCCCTTGCGCGCAGTTCCTCCGTGGCTTCGTAGCCCCCCAGTACCGGCATCTGGCAATCCATGAGAATCAGGTCGTAAGGCGCGCGGGCCAGCAGATCCAGGGCGGCCTGGCCGTTGTCTGCGACGTCGGGAGCGATTCCAAACTTGCCGAGCATGGCGACGATCACTTTCTGGTTGACCCGGTTGTCCTCCACCACCAGGACCCTGCGGCCTTCGTAAGTCGGCAGTACGGCCTCCGACTTGTCGGGCATCCGGGGCTTGTCCTTGGCCTTGGTGGCGAGGACTTCCGCGATGGCGTTGAACAGCAGCGACTGCCGCACCGGTTTCAGCAGACTGCGCGCGATTCCGAGGGCCCGAAGCTCGGCTTCGCCGGCCAGGCCTCCGGAGGAAAGCAGCAGGCGCGGAGTGTCCCTGAGACGCGGGCTGGCATTCATGGCCCGGGCGAGCCCATAGCCGTCCATATGCGGCATGTGGAGATCGAGCAAGACGAGGTCGTAGGGTCTCGATTCGCGCTGGGCGGCCTCCAGTTCGGCCAGCGCCGTGTCGCCGCGGTCGGCTTCGCCGACCTCCAGGCCCCAATGGGTCAGATAGTGGGTAAGGATGACGCGGTTGGTGGCGTTGTCGTCCACTACCAGGACCCGCCGATGGGAGAAGTCCGGCAGGGCGGGTGCAGCCGCACCTGCGACGTGTTCCAGGGGAAGCGTGAACCAGAAACGGCTGCCTTGGCCGGGCACGCTTTCCAGGCCGATGCTTCCACCCATGAGCTCGACCAGGTCCCGGCAGATGGACAGGCCGAGGCCGGTGCCGCCGAAGCGCCGGGAGGTGGAATCGTCGGCCTGGGTGAACGGCTGGAACAGCCGCGCCTGGACCTCCGGCGCGATGCCGATGCCGGTGTCACGAATCTCGAAGCTCAGGTTCGTCCGGCCGTCGCCCGCGTCCTCCTGCATCACCTTGACCGAAACCTCGCCATTTTCGGTGAACTTGACGGAGTTGCCCAACAGATTGGTGAGCACTTGGCGGATCCGTGTCGGATCGCCGGTCCACATCCTGGGTATGTCCGCGGGCAGGAAGCAGTTCAGCTCCAGGCCCTTGTCGTGGGCGCGGCCGGCCAGCAGGGCGCAGACTTCCTCGACCAGGTCGGGCAGGTTGAATTCGGTCCGCTCGATCTCGACCTTCCCCGCTTCGAGCTTGGAGAAGTCGAGAATCGAGTTGATGATTTCGAGCAGGGATTCGGCGGAATTCGATGCGGTTTCCACCAGATCCCATTGCTCGCGGGACATGTCGGTATCCTTCAGCAGTTCCAGCATGCCGAGCACGCCGTTCATCGGGGTGCGTATCTCGTGGCTCATGTTGGCCAGGAACGCGCTCTTGGCCTGGGTGGCCTCCACGGCGGCGTCGTGGGCGGCTTTCAGGGAGGCCTTGGCGCGGTCCTCGAGTATCGCCAGCGCCAGCATTTCGCCGACCTGCCGGAGCATCGCCATCCGCGCCTCGTTGCGTGCGGGGTTGGGGTCGGTGTAGAGAAACATCACGCCCAGGACTTCGCCGCCGGATGCGATCGGCACGATGTAATGGCCGTGGGTTTCCATGCCCTCGAAGCGGTGTTCGTGCAGGGCGTCCTTGAAGCAGTCGTCGGATACGAGGATTTCGCCTGAAACAGCGGTTCGGCCGCATAGGCAGGCGCCCATCGGAATGGTCTGTTCGCGCCGGATGAATTCGTCGCAGAATTTTCCTTCCAGGACGAACAAATTCAGGTGGTCCTCGTTCTCCGCCTTCAGGAATATCCCGCCCTTGCGTTGCAGGTTGAAAGTACTGAGCCCGAACAGAATGCCAAGCACCTGCCGGCAGCGTTCTCTCAGCGGGCCGTTTTGCTGGAGGGTTTCGGTGATGCGCAGGCGGGCGGCGGTATCCTCCTGCTCCATCGCGAGTGCACGTTCGCTTTCGACCTTGACGCTCACGTCATGCTGGATCTGGACATAGCCCACCAGGCCGTTTCCTTCGGTATGGATCGGGGTGGTGCTGATCTCCGCCCAGTAATCCTGTTCGGCCCGTGTGTCCGGTCCAGTCCGGCGCCGGTTCAGGAGCCGACCGGACCAGGGCTGACCGGTCCGCAGTGCCGTCTGCATGGCGGCCAGGGTCTGTGGATCGGCGAGCGGGCTGTCCAGGACACTGGGGCTCTGGCCGAGCAGTTCCGGTTCGGCTATTCCGCTGAAACGGCACAGCGCTGGGTTCGCATAGATGATGCGCCCGGCACGGTCGGTGATCAGGATCATCTCGCTGTTCGCGTCCATTGCCTGCTTGAGGCGGGCGAGCTGGGCCTCGGCCTCCTTTTGCGCCGTGACGTCGCGGCGGATGGATATGTACTGCCGCGGCTTGCCCACATCGTCCATCAGCGGAACGATGGTGCTGTCGACCCAGTAGCGGGTTCCGTCCTTACGGCGGTTGCAGAATTCGCCCTGCCAGATCTTTCCCCGGGCGATGGTGCGCCACATGTCGCGGATGTAGGCCTTGCCGTGGTAGCCGGAATTGACGATGCGGTGGTCCTGGCCGATGAGTTCGTCGCGGCCATAACGCGAAACCGCGCAGAAATTGTCGTTCACGTACAGTATCTTGCCCTGCAGATCCGTGATGCTGACCAGTGCATGCGCGTCCAGCGCTTCCAGAAGCTCCTTGTTGCGCTGGCTTTCCTGCGCGATCTGCCGCGACAGGGGCCGCAGCGCCATCATCCACAGTAAGGGGGCGCTGAAAAGGGCAAGCAGGACCCCATCCAGTGCGCTTTCCTGCCACGGCAGCAGTTCCAGCCCGGTGCGCCGGATCGCCTCCAAGAGCGCCATGACGACCCCTTCGGTCAGGATGACGATGAGGCAGATGCTGCCCAGTGAGCGCAGGAAGCGCTGCCGCATGGCAGGGGGGGAAGTGAGGTCTTCGGACATGGTTTCCATACTCGTTATGGGCAGGGATGGGGTCCGCGGCGCGAACGATAGATGAGGCGGCGGCCACCCTTGCTCGGACTGCGGCGCAGTCTAATGTGAAATCGTTTACGGCTTCAACAGGGTTCCGCAGTCGAAAAAGTCAGGCCAGGGGCGCATCCCGCCGGCGTCGGGCTGGGTCATACCGTTGATTCTCTGCGACAATCAGCCGCATTGAAGGCTCGTGACCGAGTTGCTACCGTGTCACCCATACGCCCCGTTGCCGATGAAAAGAAATCGGTCCCGCGCAGGGGCGGCATTCGGACCCAGCAACGTCTGCCTTTGGAAGGTCCGGCAAAATTAGAAATCAAGAACGTGGTTATGCATGGCCGGCCGCGCCTGGACAAGGTGGCCGCCTTACGAATGGTCGATCGTAGCTTCATGCCAAGGAGATAGCCACAGATGTTGAGCGAACAGTACCTCTCTTCCGTTTCCAGACCCGTCGAATTTCCCGATTGGAACCGTTTCAGCAGTTTGTACGTGGACCGGCCCGATCAGGCGTGGGAATGGATGCGCCAGACGGGGGTTCTGCCGGCCGCCCTGGATTGGGTCCGCCCGGAAGTCGCGGACGCTTGGTGCCGTTGCTTCGAGGATTACCGGCTTCCGCCTGGCACCGATGACTGGCCGCGCAAGCTTGATGGCCCCGCCGATCTTGGCCCCTCCGCTTCTTTGGAACTTGCATCCGTCTGGGAAAGGGTACGCTGTGTTTTCGAATTTCTGAAGGGGGCCCAGGCCGCTTTGATCGTCGCGGACGCTCATTGCCGGATTTTTCGGGTGCTGGATGACGGACTGCGGATGGCGCCCGTCGCCCGGGAAGTGCTCAAAGTCGGTGCCGACTGGCGGGAAGAGGTGCTCGGCAACAATGGCATCGGCAGCGCGGCGGCACTGGGGACGGCCATCGCCTTCGAAGGCAAGGAGCACTATGGCGCGAGATTGCACGCCCTGGTTACCGCCGGCTGTCCGCTCCAGAACGCGGCTGGAGAAACGACCGCCCTGGTCGGCCTGGTAAGCGACCGGCGCGGCTCCGCGGGCGCGCTGCTCGCCTTCCTGCGCATGGTTTGCGACGGGCTGGCCGCGCCGCGATCGGGCCGGGAGGGTCAGGCGGCTGGGCCTTGTCTTGAGCTAAGCCGAAGGGCTGATTACACGCCCGAAGTGCCGCCGGCTTCCCCGCCCGGCGAACAGCGCTTGATCAGTGATGCGGCGGTCGAGGGCCTGCTCGACAAAGCTTTGCGGCTGCAGGAGCGCGGCATTCCCCTTCTCGTCAGCGGAGAATCCGGGACAGGAAAGGAATACCTGGTGCGCTTCGCCCATCGCCTCGGGCCGCGGCGGAAGGGACCGTTGGTAGCCGTCAACTGTGCTTCGATTCCCAAGGATCTCATCGAAAGTGAGCTGTTCGGCTATGAAGCCGGCAGTTTCACCGGAGCCCGCAGCCGCGGGAAGCCGGGAAAATTTCTCCTGGCCGATGGCGGCGTGCTGTTTCTCGATGAAATCGGCGACATGAGCTTCGATCTCCAGGCGACGCTGCTGCGCGTCCTGGAGACCGGCGAGTTCGTGCCGGTCGGCGGCGCCAAGCCCTTGCGTGTCGACGTCCAGGTCGTGGCGGCAACCAATGTCGACTTGCAGGAAGCGATCCGCCAGGGGCGTTTCCGGCGCGATCTGTATTACCGGCTCAATGGGGCGCGCCTGCATCTGCCGCCGCTGCGGCAGCGGCCCGACCGATCCCGGATCGTGCAGGCGGTTTTCGAGCAGGAAGCTGCGGCGGCGGGAGTCCGGCACATCCGTTTGGGCGGAGAGGTCGCGGCTTTGTTCGAGCGCCACCCCTGGCCGGGAAACTTGCGGGAACTGCGCAACGTAATCAGGAATGCCCTGTTCGCTTGCTCCGGCGGCGTGCTGGCGGTGGACGATCTGCCGGCGGATTTTCTCGAAGAGGCGGGGCAGGGCGGCGCTTCATCCGGCCTGGAGGGCCGGGAAATTTCCCAATTCGGTGACGGGCTCAGTCTGTCGAAAGTCGAATCGGAAAGCATCGCCGCGGCCATCTGCAGGTGCCGCGGCAACATGAGCCAAGCCGCCCGCGTGCTCGGGATCGCGCGCTCGACGCTGTACAAGAAGGTGTCCCGTTACGGCTTGAGCTGACAGGAGTCGGAACGGCATAGGATGTGAGGGAAATGCCGCAGATTCATCGCGATATCACGCAGTTCCGCTGTCGGCAAAGCTGCCGCACCCGGTTCAGCCCGTCTTCCCGTCGTGGCCCAAGATTTGCAATATTGAAAGGCAGTGGTCGTCCGGGGTGCATGCGTAGAAGGCCCTCTCCATTCCCCGGTCGGCCGCGTCTCTCTTTAGTCTTCGCACTCCTCGCAGCTGCCGGCGACATCGTGTTGCTGGGAGCCCAGCACGAACTCCCGCCCTTTTTCCGTAAATCCGGTGGTGGTCGCGAGGATTTCCCTCCGGTACTTGTGCACCAGGTAGCCGGCGGCGATGCCCAGACCGAATACCACCAAGGGATGCCTGAACAGGTATTTCATCGATTCGTTCCTCAAATCAGGTTGCTTGACGTCCGTTGCGCGCTCCGCAGGGAGTGCCGCATACGGTTCCGCCGTGATGATATCACCGGTGCCGGAGCGGGATGATGCCTCGGGGAATCACGGCGCATAGACCGCGGCGCCGACCCGGAACAGGTAGAAGAGCAATTCGAGCGCGGCAATGCCGAGGGCGATCTCGATCAGCTTGCGCAGATAAGGGGCGTTCTGTTTCATCCCGCCCTTCACGTTCCCCTTGTGCTGCCGAAGCTTCATCCGAAGTGGCACACGTAATGGAGCGTATCGCTCACCTCGATCCGGAAGCTGCTGTTCCCCGGAACGCTGAACGAATCGCCGGCCTGATAGCTTTGCCACTCGGGTTGGCCGGCGAGCTGCACGCGGCATCCGCCGGCGATGATCTCCATGATCTCCGGGGCGCCGGTTTCGAAATGCAGAGCGGAGGGCAGGATCACCCCCAAGGTCTTGCGGCTGCCGTCCGGGAACAGTACGGTGTGGCTGACGCATTTGCCGTCGAAATAGACATTGGCTTTCTTGACGACGCTGACGTTGTCGAACTGGCTCATGAGTGAATTCCTGGTCTGCAAAAAGGCCGGGCATTATAGACCGGGCGGCGGCGTACGCCAGCGCCTACTCCCCGCCGATCACCCGCCGGTACCAGCCCGGATGATGCTTGCGCGCCCAGGCCCGGCTCACGGTGCCGCGGACCATCGCGCCGAGGGTGCCCTTGATCCACAGGGCGGCGTAGATGTGGACGATGATGCCCGCGATCATGACGAAGGCGCAGACCGCGTGGAGCAGCAGCGCTAGGCGGACTACGTCGATGCCGAAATAGGGCGCGAACCAGGGCCGCCAGATCGCGATGCCGGTGAGGAGCAGGGTCGGAATGGTGGCGATCATGGTCCAGAACAGCATCTTCTGGCCGGCGTTGTAGCGGTCCACCTCCGGCAGCCGGTCTTCGCGGTTCCTCACCACGTCGGCGATCCGGCGGAGCCAGACGATGTCGTTCCGGGTCAGCAGGTTGTGATGCCAGAATTTGAGCGCCAGGCCGGAGAACGAGAGGAACAGCAAGACGCCGATGTATGGATGCAGGATGCGGGTCCAGGTGGGCCCGCCGAAGAACTGGGTGAACCAGAACATGGAGGGGTGGAACAGCGCCAGGCCGGAGAAGCTCAGCAGCAGGAAGGTGAGGGCGGTGACCCAGTGGTTGAAGCGTTCCGCCGGGCTGTAGCGCTCGACGGGCGGCGGATTGCGGTCGGTGCTCATGCCTTTTCCTCCTCTTCGTCTTCCTCGGTCTCATTGGGGCCGACCGTGACATAGTGGAAAAACCCGGCCAGCGCCGTGAACGCCAGGGCGGCCGTGGCCAGGGGTTTGAAAATCCCTTTCCACAGACCGACCGTGGGGGAGATGGCCGGGTCTTTCGGCAGGTCGTTGTAGAGCTGCGGCTTGTCGGCATGATGCAGCACGTACATGACATGGGTGCCGCCCACGCCGGCCGGGTCGTAGAGCCCGGCGTTCCCGAAGCCACGCTCCTTGAGGTCGGCGATGCGGTCATTGGCGTGCTCGATCATGTCCTCCTTGCTGCCGAACACCAGCGCCTGAGTCGGGCAGGCCTTGATGCAGGCCGGTTCCAGCCCCACCGACACGCGGTCCGAGCACAGGGTGCACTTGTAGACCTTGCTGTCCTTGTTGGACAGGCGGGGGATGTCGAACGGGCAGCCGGCGATGCAGTAGCCGCAGCCGATGCAGTTCTCCTCGTGGAAATCGACGATGCCGTTGCTGTACTGGATGATCGCGCCCGGCGAGGGGCAGGCCTTGAGGCAGCCGGGGTCGGCGCAGTGCATGCAGCCGTCCTTGCGGATCAGCCACTCGAGGGTGCCGTTTTCCTCGGTCTCGGCGAACCGCATCAAGGTCCAGCTGTTGGCGGTCAGGTCGTGCGGATTCTGGTAGGAACCCTCGTTGATGCCGACCTCTTCGCGCAGATCGTTCCATTCCTGGCAGGCCGACTGGCAGGCCTTGCAGCCGATGCACTTGGTGACGTCGATGAGCTTGGCCACCTCCGTCGTCTGCCGCTGCTGCGGGCTGGGCGTGGTGGTAGCGGAACGTTGGACGATGTCCAGGGATTGCAGTGCCATGGTTAAACCTCCGTCCGGCCTTTGAGGACGCGCGCCAGCCAGGATGACTTCTCTGTCGCACCCGCAGTTCCGTTTCCGCCAGGCCGCCTGCGTTCCTCATGCCCCTCGCCCGGCTTGTGGGTGTGCGGCATGAGTTCGGACAGGTCCTTCTCCACATTGACCAGGAAGGCCTTGAATTCGGGCGTCTGGGTATTGGCATCGCCTAGGAACGGCGTCAGGGTGTTGGCGATATAGCCCTTCCTGGTCGCGCCGGTGAAGCCCCAGTGGATCGGGATGCCGATCTGGTGCACGGTCTGGCCCGCGACCTTCAGCGCCTTGATGCGTTTGGTCACCAACGCCACCGCCTTGATGCGGCCGCGCCTGGAGCGCACGACCACCTTCTCGCCGTTGGCGATGCCGAGTTCCGCCGCCAGCGCCTCGCCGATTTCGACGAACTGCTCCGGCTGGAGCGAGGCGTTGATCCGGGCATGCTTGGTCCAGAAGTGGAAGTGCTCGGTGAGGCGGTAGGTGGTCGCGACGTAAGGGAATTCCTCACGTCTGCCGAGCATGGCCTTGTCGCCCGCGAACACGCGCGCCGCCGGGTTGCTGATCACCTTGCTGTGCAGCGGGTTGGCCGCCAGCGGCGTTTCGAACGGCTCGTAATGCTCCGGGAAGGGGCCTTCGGCCATCAGGTGCCGCGCGAACAGCCGGCCCACCCCTTCGTCGGTCATGATGAAGGGCGACACGCCGCTGTCGGGGCCGGCGTCAGCCTTGAAGTCCGGCACGTCCAGCCCGCTCCACTTGCTGCCGTCCCATTCGATCAGCTTGCGCTTTCCGTCCCAGGGCTTGCCGGCGGGATCGCAGGAGGCGCGGTTGTACAGGATCCGCCGGTTCAGCGGCCAGGCCCAGGCCCAGTTGGGCGCGATGCCGAGCCCGGTGGGGTCCGAGGTGTCGCGCCGGGCCATTTGGTTGCCGGCCTCGGTCCAGGCGCCGCAGAAGATCCAGGTACCGCTGGCGGTGCTGCCGTCGTCGCGGAGCTGGGCGAAACTGGACAACTGTTGCCCGGCCTTGACCAGCACTTTCGTCGGGTCTTTGGGATCGGTGAGGTCGGCCAGGGCTTGGCCGTTGAACTCCTTCGCCAGTTCGTCCGGTGCCGGCGCTGCCGGAATCCGGTAAGGCCAGTGCAGACCGAGGATCGGATCGGGGAAGGCACCACCTTCCTGCCGGTACAGTTCACGGATTTGGATGAACAGCTCGGCCATGATGTCGATGTCGGTGCGGCATTCGCCCGGCGGCTCGGCGCCTTTCCAGTGCCACTGCAGCCAGCGAGAACTGTTGACCAACGAGCCGTCCTCCTCGGCGAAGCAGGTGGTGGGCAGGCGGAACACCTCGGTCTGGATGGCTTCCGGCTTCACCTCGTGGTATTCGCCGTGGTCCTGCCAGAACTCCGAAGTCTCCGTCGCCAGCGGGTCCATCACCACCAGGAACTTCAGCTTGGACAGCGCGGAGGTGATCTTGGCCTTGTTGGGGAAGGAAGCCAGCGGATTGAAGCCCTGGCAGAAATGGCCGGTCAGCTTCCCCTGTTCCATCTGGTCGAACACCCGCAGGCCGTCGTAGACCTGGTCGAGCTTGGGCAGCCAGTCATAGCAGAAGTCGTTGTCCGCGGTCGCCGCCTTGCCGTACCAAGCCTTCATCAGGCTGGTATGGAACTTGGGATAGTTCGACCAGTAGTTGACCTGCCCCGGCCTCAGGGGCTTAGGTGTCCGCTTGTCCAGGTAGGCGGCGCGGGTCGTCTCCTCGTCGCGGCCAAGGTTCATGTAGCCCGGCAGCTGGTCGGACAGCAGTCCCAGGTCGGTCAGGCCCTGGATGTTGGAATGGCCGCGCAGGGCATTGACGCCTCCCCCCGGCATCCCGATGTTGCCCAGCAGCAGCTGCAGGATCGCCAGCGTCCGGATGTTCTGGGCGCCGATGCTGTGCTGGGTCCAGCCGAGGGCGTACAGGCTGGTCAGGGTGCGGGTCGGGACCGCAGTGGAGGCGATCGTCTCGCAGACCTTCAGGTACAGCTCCCTGGGCGTGCCGGAAATGTCGCAGACCGTGTCCACGGTGTAGCGGGAGACATGCTGCTTCAACAGGTTCAGCACGCAGCGGGGATGCTGCAGGGTCTCGTCGACCTGGGCATAGCCCTGGCCATCCAGCTCGTACTGCCAGCTCGCCTTGTCGTATTTGCGGGCGCTCTCGTCGTAGCCGGAGAACAGCCCGTCGTCGAAGCCGAAATCCTCGCGCACGATGAAGCTGGCGTTGGTGTACGCCTTCACGTACTCGTGCTGGATCGCATCGTGCTCGAACAGGTAGCGGATCACGCCGCTCAGGAAGGCGATGTCGGTGCCCACCCGGATCGGCGCGTACAAATCCGCCACCGAAGCCGTGCGATTGAAGCGCGGATCGACCACGATCAGCCTGGCCTTGTTGTGCGCCTTGGCTTCCACTACCCATTTGAAGCCGACCGGATGCGCTTCGGCGGCATTGCCGCCCATCACCAGAATGACGTTCGCATTCTTGATGTCCATCCAGGTATTGGTCATGGCGCCGCGACCGAATGTCGGAGCAAGACTTGCCACCGTCGGTGCGTGTCAGACCCGTGCCTGGTTGTCGAGTGCGACCACTCCTAAGCTGCGGAGAACCTTGTGGGTGAGGTAACCGGCCTCGTTGGACGAAGCGGAAGCGGCCAGGAAGCCGACCGTGGGCCAGCGGTTGACCGTCTGGCCCTGGCCATTGCGGGCGACGAAATTCCGGTCGCGGTCTGCCTTGACCAGTTTCGCGATGCGCTCCAGCGCGAAGTCCCAGCCGACGCGGGTCCACGTCTTGGCGCCCGGCGCCCGGTATTCCGGAAACTTGGTGCGGGTCGGGCTGTGGACGAAGTCGAGCAGGCCGGCGCCCTTGGGGCAGAGGCTGCCGCGGCTGACCGGATGGTCCGGGTCGCCCTCGATGTGGATGATCTCGGCCTTGGCGTTCTTGGCGCCGTCACCGAGGCTGTACAGGATGAGGCCGCAAGCTACCGAGCAATACGGGCAGGTATTGCGGGTTTCCGTCGTGCGCGCCAGCTTGAACTGTCGCACTTCCGCCAGCGCCTCGCGGGGCGAAAACCCCATGACGGCCAGCGAGGAACCCCCGAGCGATGCGGCACTCAGTCTGAAAAACTGGCGCCGGGTGACTTGCATGACGTCCTCCTGCGGGAAAAGTCTGACAACGGAGCAAGGTAATCGTACGGCGATTGTAAGCCTTCGGCGACCCTTCAGCCATCGTACCCCAAAGCTATGAGCTCGACACCGGCATAGCCGGATGGGTTGACTGCCGCCGTTTGTCCGACGGAATTCAGGCGTTCCGAGTTTATTCGCCGTTCGGCGCGTCATCCCGTCAGGCTCCTACTGTCACATTTTCCGTCTATAAGTTGATACGTGCAGGACGAATGCTGATGCGACGTCGGTGTCCTGCCCGTGCGCTAGTGGGGCTGGCGGAGGATATTTCAGAGCAAATTGTTAATGGTGTGCGCTGTTTCATTTCAAGGAGGTAACGCGTTTGCCGAAGGCTAATGGCCTTCCAGGAAGCTTGCGGCGGAGCGGCGCGGATCTGGATGCTTTTACGATGGCATGAAATTCGGGAGCACAAGCATGGCAAAGCAATGGTTTCCTTCAGATTTTGCGCAGGATATGAGCCGGAAAAGAATATTTCTTTTGTTGGTTGTGGCGCTCGGGCTATCTGGTTGTTCACCGGGCGGCGGTGGAAATGGCGCGCCATCGGCAAGCGTAGTGGTCAATTTGCTGCCGGCCGATAGCGGAAGAGTCACCGAGAACAGCGGGGCCTCCGGCATGGCGTGCGCAGCCAATAGCTGTTCTGGCAAATATAAATTGGGGAACGACATCCGATTGTCCGGAATTGCCAACGAGGGGTATGAGTTTTCGCAATGGAGCGGTTGCGACCGGATTGCAACAGAAACCAATGAGTGCCTCGTAACGATGACCGGCGACAGAACCATTGATCTCTATTTCTCGCCGATGGAGACTCCCGTTCCGAGCCCGAGCCCGAGCCCGAGCCCGAGCCCGAGCCCTTTCGAACATCCAGGCGTGACGAGTGACTGCAAAAGTTGCCACGACGGCATTTCGGCGGCAGGCAAGCCGGTTTCACATGTCCCTACAGCAGAACAGTGCAACGTCTGCCATTCCATAACCGCGTGGCTACCCGCAACCTTCAGCCATACGGGTATCACCAGCGGTTGTACCACTTGCCACAACGGAACACAGGCGACCGGCAAGCCCGCCACGACGCACACTCCGTTTACCGCGGGGTGCGAGGTTTGTCATACGACAACCGCATGGGTACCCGCCGATTTTGCCCACACGGGTGACGTCGATGACTGCAAGAGCTGCCACGATGGCATTTCGGCGGCCGGCAAGCCGGTTTCACATGTCCCTACAACAGAACAGTGCAAGGTCTGCCATACCACGACTGCATGGTTACCCGTAGGCACCTATACCTTGAGCATGTCTGACAATACTCAACTTTTGAGTGGGCATTTCCGCATCGTCGCTCCTTCCGGACTGGAACCTACCTGCACGGAATTCAGTTGCACAATTCTGGTAAAGGGGGGCACGGCCATTACCGTTCGATATGAACCGGCCGAGGGCTTCGCTCTGGAGAATTGGGAGGGCTGCGACCACGTCGATCAGACACCTGACGGTCTAACTTGCTCCGTAGTTATGACCACGGACAGGACCATCAAGGCCTACGCTTATGGCCAGTACCCAAGCTAATAACTCACATTATTGATCGAGTGGGTGGGTTTTCCTGATTCAGGCATTTCTCATGATTAACGATAGGGGGTTAGCCGTGAACCGGATATTTTCGTGTCTGATGTGGCGCGTTCCATTGATCGTGTTAATTGGTGCTGGGTTATGGGTATATGGGAGTGCCGTACGGGCTGATATCCCAGCGAATATTCCGCAAGAGCTGAAAGCTGCGGTTGGCCAGTCCATGCGCAGCGTCGAGGCGACAGGTCTCCACCGTTACGTGTCGCAGAATCCCTCGAACGGATTGGCTTTGGGCTTTGATCCCGAGGGGATGCGGCTGGCACCGGCAGAGGGGGCGCCGGGCTGGCAGTTGGGGCTCAAGCTGAAGGCCTATGGCCTGCCCGGAGCGACGCGCCCGGTGCAGGAGGCCGAACTGGCCGCCATAGGACAAAGGATCGAATACCGCCGCGGGCCGATCACCGAATGGTATGAAAACAGGCCGGAAGGCCTGGAACAGGGCTTTACCCTGGCTCAGCCCCCCGTTGGCGGTGCCGGCACTATTGAACTGGTGCTCGGAATGAGCGGCGAGTTGCGGGCCGAGTTGGATGGTGATGCGCATGGCGTCCGGCTCAGCGATAAGGACGGCCACGCCGTGCTCGCCTACCGGAATCTTGACGTAGTCGATGCGCAAGGCCGGCACCTGCCGGCATGGCTGGCACTGGCCGGGGAAAGCCTGGCAATCCGTGTGGACACCCGAGGTGCGGTCTGGCCGGTCGTAGTGGATCCCGAGATCTACAGCCTTGGGGCGAAGCTGACGGCGCAGAATCCGGATGGAAGCAGTGATTCCCAGGCCAGCGGCCACTCCGGCTGGGCGATCGCTTTGTCCCAGGACGGCAACACTGCCCTGGTGGGAGCGAACGGAGCCTCGATGGCCGGTCTGGAAAAGGCCGGCGCGGTGTATGTGTACAAGCGCAACGGTCAGACCTGGGCGATCCAGCAGAAGTTGACGGCTAAAAACCCTGACGGAAGCGACGATGGGACCGGCGGGGGCTTTTTCGGCTATTCGGTTGCTCTTTCCGCGGACGGCAATACGGCCCTCGTGGGCGCCTATGGCGGTCGGGTGTCCGGCAACGCCCAGGCCGGCGCGGTATATGTCTACGCTTACGACAGCGGTGCCTGGGCGGTTCAGCAGAAGCTTACGGCCCAAACGAACGCGGGCGACGATGTTCAAGCCGCTGCCTCTTTCGGCTACTCGGTCGCGCTGTCCGCGGACGGCAAGACCGCCCTGGTGGGTGCCACCGGGTACAAGGAGGCCGGTCTGGCTCTCGCAGGCTCGGCCTACCTTTACGGGCGTACCGGCGCTCACTGGAGCTTCCGGCAAAAGCTGACGGCGACAAACAAAGACGGCAGCGAGGACGCCCAGCTGTTCGCCGCCTTTGGCGCATCGACCGCGTTATCCGAAGATGGCGGCACCGCTCTGGTCGGCGCGCCGGGCTATACCGTCGCCGGCGGGCAATATGCGGGCGCGGCGTATTTGTTCGGTCGGACAGGTTCCAGCTGGACGTTGCAGGACAAGCTGATCGCACAAACGAGCGATGGAGAGGATACCGAGGCGAACTCCGGCTTTGGTGCCAAGGTCGTTCTCTCGTCGGATGGTATGACGGCCTTGGTGGGCGCCCCTGGGCGCAACGTGGGCACGGACATGTACGCGGGAGCGGCCTATGTTTATGGTCGCACGGGCGGGAGTTGGAGCGTTCGCCAAAAGTTGACGGCACAGGCCGACGGTAACGTCGATGATTCGCAGGCCGGTGCCCTGTTCGGCAGTTCCATCGCGCTGTCGCCCCACGGCGATGCCGCCGTCATCGGCGGGCCGGGTGCCGCAGTGAGTGGTCAGGAGTCGGCAGGAGCCCTGTACTCCTATCGCCTCTCGGAAGAGGGGTGGTCGATCCGGCAGAAGCTGACGGCTCGGACCAGCGCGGGGAGCGATATCACGGCAAACGCCTATTTCGGTTATCCGGTTGCCTTGTCGTCGGACGGTGCGATCCTCATGGTCGGGGCCAATCGGACGGCGGTCTCGGGTTTGGCTGAAGCGGGCGCAGTGTATGCGACGGCCAAGGCGGCCACCACTGTGGCGCTGACGGCATCGAATGTCCGTCCACGCTACGGCGACGTCGTCAGCTTGACCTCAGAAGTATCCGGCAGTTCGCCCACGGGTCCGGTCAGCTTCCACGACAGCGGCAAGGAGCTTGGCAGCGCCAATTTGAGCAACGGTCGAGCGGTATTGGCGATAAATACGCTCGGTCTCGGCAGCCACAGCATCACCGCTCATTACGGTGGCGATGCGGGCAACGTGGCCAATGACAGCAGCCCGGTCAGCGTGGAGGTCGTTGACGACACCCCACCCCTTATTACGCTGAACAGCCCGGCTGACGGCCAGAGCTATCTGCAGAACAGCAGCGTCATCGCCGACTATGTGTGCGCCGACGCTGTTTCCGGAGTTGCCGGCTGCGCCGGTCCCGTGGCCTCGGGGGCGCCGGTCGATACCTCCAAGCGCGGTGCTGCCTCCTTCACCGTCGTCGCAAAGGATGGTGCCGGCAACACCGCCTCCGTGACCCACAGCTATAAGGTCACTCCTCTCTTTTCCATTTTGACCGTCGTGCGATCCGGTTCGGGAGCCGTGACCAGTTCTCCTCCGGGTATTGCTTGCGGCAAGCAATGCGGTGCCGTATTTGCAAAGGGTGCCTACGTCACGCTGACCGCGACGCCGGCCGGCGGTTTTCAATTCGGTGGTTGGAAGGGACCCTGCGTAGGAACAGGACCTTGCATAGTGACCGTGAATGGTCTCAAGCAGGTCAAGGCATACTTCAAGCCGATTCCACGCCCGCCCAAAACGGCTGGGACAGACGCTGGGGAGAGCGAGCCCGACGATTAGACCAGCGCCTGCCGGATCGGAACGCATCGCCAACGGACCTATGCAACCGGCCCTATTTTTCCGTACGCATGAGCAACGTCATGCATTGATGTTTAATTGCACGCGCGTTCGAAATTGCATGGCCGGGTTGATGAGTTGCGACGGTTGTTCGGGTTCCATAGCTGTGGGGTCAGCCTCCGATCCGCGGATTTTCGGATAGGGATAGACTCGCTTGCGTTTTCGATCCGGTTTGACGCCTCGGGCGCCGGCTGATGATGGCTCAAGGCGGCCCCGTCGTTGGCCGGGGTTTCAAACAGGCCTCCGACCGCCCAGTCAGAGCGAAAAGGGTATATTGTCCAGACTTGTTCCCGCCTGATGCGAGGTATGGGCGATGAGTCTGTCCCAGATGATGCGAGACCTCGAGGCAGAGGTCTCGCTGACGCGCCATCTCACCGGCCGCAGCGTGCTGTCGCCCGGCGTGATGAAAGCCATGCGCAAGGTTCCGCGGAATCGCTTCGTGCCTGCCGACCGGGTGCCGTTCGCTTTCGACAACGGTCCGGTTCCCATCGGCTGCGGCCAGACCATCTCCCAGCCCTTCATCGTCGCGCTGATGACCGATTTGCTGAATCCGAGGGAAGACTCGGTCATCCTCGAAATCGGCGCCGGTTCCGGTTATCAGGCGGCGGTCCTGTCGCGGCTGGTGAAGCGGGTCTATACGGTCGAGATCATTCCGGAACTGGGCGAACTGGCGGCTGACAGGCTGAAAAAGCTCGGCTACCGCAATGTGGAAGTCCGCATCGGCGACGGGTATTTCGGCTGGTCCGAGCACGCGCCCTACGACGGCATCATCGTCACCGCGGCGGCGCCGTACTTTCCCGAGCTTTTGATCGAACAGCTCAAACCGGGGGGGCGCATGGTGATTCCGGTCGGCCTGCCTTACCACCACCAGGAGTTGATGACGGTCGACAAGAACGTCCAGGGCGAAATCGAGACCTGCAGCGTGCTGCCCGTGGCTTTCGTGCCGCTGACCGGCGAAGGCGAGTACCGGCCGGGGCCGGAACGGGAATGACGTGGCATTGCTCCGCATCGACGGTTCTCACGGCGAAGGCGGCGGGCAGATTCTTCGCAGCGCCTTGAGCCTGGCGGCATTGACCGGCAGGGCGGTGCGCCTGGAGAAGATCCGTGCCCGCCGCCGGAAGCCAGGGCTGGCGGCGCAGCATCTCACCGCCGTGAGGGCGGCGGCCATGCTCTGCGACGCCCGGATCGAGGGCGCCGAGCTCGGCTCGCAGACACTGGAGTTCGTCCCGTGCAGGCCCGTCCGGGCGGGGGATTATGCGCTGGACGTAGGTGAGGCCCGCGAGGGCGGCAGCGCGGGCGCAGTGATGCTGGTGCTGCAGACGGTTCTGCCGCCGCTGGCCCTGGCCGAGGGCATCTCGACGGTCAGCCTGAGCGGCGGCACCCACGTGCCGATGAGCCCGCCTTTCGACTACGTCCGCGACGTCTGGCTGCCGACTCTGGCCCGCATGGGCCTGCAGGCCGCGCTGTCGCTGATCCGGTCCGGCTGGTATCCCGTCGGCAAGGGGGAGGTAGCGCTGACGGTGAAAGGTGCCCTGCGAACTCTGGGAGCCTTGCGCGTGGAGGACCGCGGCGTCCTGCAATCGGTCACGGGGCGCGCCCTGGCGGCGAACCTGCCGGCCCACATTCCGGAACGCATGGCCGCCCGAGCCCAGGCGTTCCTGGCCGAAGCGGGCATTGCCGCCGCCATTGAACCGGCCGTGCTGCCAGCGGCCTGTGCCGGTGCAGGCCTGTTCCTGACCGCCCGCTACGATCATTGCCTGGCCGGCTTCACTGCGCTGGGACAAAGAGGCAAGCCTGCCGAACGGGTCGCCGAGGAAGCCTGTGTAGCGCTGCTGGCCCACTATCGTTCCGGCGCGGCCCTGGAGCAGCATCTGGCCGACCAGATCGTCCTGCCCGCCGCCTTGTGCCCGGAGGAGTCTTTGTTCAGCGTCGAGCGCATCAGTCCGCACCTGACCACCCATGCCTGGGTCGTGGAGCGCTTCGGGCTGGCGCGGGTGGATGTCCGGTCGGCGGAGAACGGGACCGGCCTCGTCAGAATCCGTGGAATGCCAGCGGGAGCGTGCCATGCCCATCCATAATGCCGATATTGCCGCGATCTTCGAAGAAATCGCCGACCTGCTGGAGATCGAGGGCGCCAACGTGTTCCGGGTGCGGGCCTACCGCAACGCCGCGCGCACCCTGCAGGAGCTGGGTCGGGACGTGCGGACCATGCTGCACAAGGGCGAGGATCTGACCGAGCTGCCCGGCATCGGCGACGACCTCGCCGGCAAAATACGGGAGATCGCCGAGACCGGCCGGTGCGCGGCGCTGGACAAGCTCCACAGGAAGCTGCCGCCGGCCATCACCGAACTGCTCAAGATCCCCGGATTGGGGCCGAAACGGGTGAAGGCGCTTTACCATGAACTCGACATCCATACCGTCGAGCAGCTGCAGCGCGCGGTCCGCGATCACCGCGTCCGGTCCCTGGCCGGCTTCGGCGACAAGACGGAAAGCCGCATCGCCGAAGCCCTGGCCGCTCGGGCCGGCGGGCCGGGACGTTTCAAGCTGGCCACCGCCGCCCAGTACGCCGAGCCGCTGGCCGCCTGGCTGCGCGCCGTGCCCGGCGTGCACCGGGCGGTGGTGGCGGGCAGCTACCGCCGGGCGCGGGAGACCGTGGGCGATATCGACATCCTGGTCACCGCCGGGCCGGACAGCCCGGTGATGGAGCGCTTCACCGCCTACGACGAGGTGGCGGAGGTGCTCTCGCACGGCCCGACCCGGGGCAGCGTCGTGCTCGGCTGCAAGCTGCAGGTCGATCTCCGGGTGGTCGCGCCGGAAAGTTACGGCGCGGCGCTGCACTACTTCACCGGCAGCAAGGCGCACAACATCGCCATCCGCCGGCTGGGGCAGGAGCGGGGGCTGAAGATCAACGAATATGGGGTGTTCGAGGGGAAGAAGCGCATCGGCGGCGAGACCGAGGAATCGGTGTTCCGGGCGGTGGGGCTGCCCTTCATCCCGGCGGAGCTGAGGGAGGACCGGGGCGAGATCGAGGCGGCCAGGGCAGGGCGCTTGCCGCAACTGGTGGAATTGGGCGACCTGAGAGGCGATCTCCACGTCCACACACGGGCCACGGATGGCCACAACAGCTCGCGGGAAATGGCCGAAGCCGCCCGGCAGCGGGGCTTCGAATACCTGGCCATCACCGAGCATTCGCGCCGGCTGACCGTTGCCCACGGTCTCGACCCGCTGCGACTGACACAGCAGATCGACGAGATCGACCGGCTCAACGGCGAGCTGCGGGGCATCACCCTGCTCAAGGGCATCGAAGTCGACATACTGGAAGACGGCCGGCTGGACCTGCCCGACGAGTTGCTGGGGCGGCTGGATCTGGTGGTCGGGGCGGTCCACAGCCGCTTCGAGCTGTCGCGCGCCAGGCAGACCGAGCGCATCCTGAAGGCCATGGATCACCCGCATTTCACCCTGCTGGCCCATCCCAGCGGCAGGCTCATCGAGCGGCGCGAGCCTTACGACGTGGACATGCCGCGCATCATCCGCAAGGCGAAGGAACGGGGCTGCTACCTGGAGCTGAACGCTCACCCCGAGCGGCTCGATCTGCTCGACACCTATTGCCAGGCGGCCAAGGCCGAAGGGGTGCTGGTCAGCATCAACTCCGATGCCCACAGCGTGCTGGATTTCGACCACCTCCGCTTCGGTGTCGGCCAGGCGCGGCGCGGCTGGCTGGAGCAGGGCGACGTGCTGAATACCCGTTCGCTCGACGCGCTGAGGCCGCTGCTGAAAAAGACGATGTAGGCCGCGGCTCCTGCTCGTCGCCGCTCGGGTCCGGGGGAACCGGTCGAGCCGGCGGTGGTCCGATGCACTAGCTGTCCCCAAGCGCACCGTTGCAGCCGGAAATGATGGGATCGCCGTTCATCCCCGGCTCTTGGGGGCGGGATTCTCCAGTGCCCGGCGCGCCAGCTTGCGGACGTCGGCATCCGGGTCGTCCAGCGCCTGCCGCAGGAAAACCGAGGCAGTGTCCGGGGCGAGTGTCCCCAGCGCCGCCGCGGCTTCCTTGCGCACGTTGCTTTCCGGGTGTTCGAGCAGCAGTCTACCTAAAGCCGGAACGGCGCGAACGTCTCCGATCCGGCCGAGGCTCCGGACGGCTTCTTGGACGACCTGCCAGTAGCCGTCGTCCAAGGCGGCCAACAGGGCTTTGGCGTTGTCGAAGTCCTTGGTTCGTCCGACGGCTTCGGCGGCGTCCCGCCTGACCTGCCATTCGGGATCGGCGAGCGCGTCCGGGATCGCAATCCCTCGGATCGCCAGGGCATCGACTGCGGCCCGCCGCACTTCGTGGCTTTCGTCGCGAGTCGCCGTCATCAATGGGGGCACTGCGGAATCGCCGGGCAATTGGCCGAGTACGCCGATGGCCGCAAGCCGCACCATAGCGTCTCCATCGCCCAATGCCGCGAGCGCCGGAGTTAGCGCCGTCGTCGAGCACAATGGCGTGACCGCCCGGAGGATGGCGCTGCGAACGAAGGCATCGGAGGTCTCCAGCCCCTCCAAGAAGCGGGGCAGCGACGCTGCGTCAGCTTTCCCCTCCAGCGCTCCGGCCGCTTCGGCTTTGACCGACGGATCGGCATCGGCCAGGGCCGCGAGCAAGGCATCGACGACCTCGGCGCCCTCGAATTCTTCCAGGGCCCTTGCGGTTTCCAGCCGCACCTCCGGGTCCGGGTCGCGCAGCATCTCCGCCAGCCTGGGCACGAGGGTAACTTCCCCCGATTCCGCCAGGGCCAGGATGGCCAGACGCCGTACTGCGGCGTCGGGGTGGCTCAGCCGGTTGAAGTATTCGTCGAATGTGCTCATCCCGGATATTCCGCCAGATTCGGGCGATGATGGCGCCAAGGCCGTGCGGCTTCGAAGGCGGCCGAGGCGCGCAGAACCGTAGCGTCGTCGAAGCGCTGCCCGACGATTTGCAGCCCTACCGGCAGGCCGTCGGAGGTGAAGCCGCAGGGTACGGAGGCGGCGGGCTGGCCGGTCAGGTTGAAGGGCAGGGTGAACGGAGAGAAGCCGCCGGGGCCGAGCGGGCGCCCGCCGATTTCGGTGGGCGCCTCGCTGTCTGCGGGAAAGGCGGCCAGAGGCAGGGTGGGAGTGAGCAGCAGGTCGTAGCGGGCGAAGAAGGCGTGCGCCCGCTCGGCGACTTCGGTTTTACGCTTCAGCGCCCGAGCGTATTCGATGCCGGTAATGGTTCCACGGTGTTCGATACGGCGTGCCAGATCCGGGTCGAGCAGGTCTTCCTGCTCAGGCAAGGCGTTTTCCAGGTAGGCGCCGATGCCGCAGAGCCAAAAGATGCGGCTCAAGTCGGGAGAAATGCCCAACTCCAATTCGACCGGTTCGACCCGGGCACCGAGTTCGTCGGCGAAGACCCGCGCCGCGGCTTCGGCCAGGCGCGCCACTTCGGGGTCTACCGGTGCGCCGTCGATGGTCCGGCTCCAGGCGACGCGCAGCCCTCTGGCGCCGCCGGCGCAGGCATCGAGGAAATCGGTCCAGGAGGCGGGCAGGGTGTTGAGGTCGCGGTGATCGGGACCTGCGATGACGTTCAGCATCAGGGCGGCGTCCCGGACGCTGCGGCTCATTGGTCCGACGTGCAGCAGGGACGGAACCGGCGCCGGCGGCCAGGAGGGCACCCGCCCAAACGAAGGTTTCAGTCCGAATATTCCGCAGAACGCGGCCGGGGCCCGGATCGAGCCGCCGCCGTCGGTGCCCAGGGCCAGGGGGCCGAGGCCCGCTGCCACTGCGGCCGCGGCGCCGCCGGAGGAACCTCCGGGCGTCCGTTCGACATTCCAGGGGTTGCGGCTAATGCCGCTCACCGGCGATTCGGTCACGCCCTTGAATCCCAGTTCCGGCGTCGCGGTCTTGCCCAGCAGGATGGCGCCGGCGCGTTTCAGGCGCTCCACCGCGGGGGCATCGCAGTCGGGCACGAAGCCCTCGAACAGCCGAGAGCCGCGCATCGTCCGCACGCCGCGGGTGAGGACCAAATCCTTGACGGAAAACGGCACGCCGTGCAGCGGTCCCAGGGCCGCGTCGTTCCGGACCAAAACGCGCTCGGCTTCCTTCGCCTGGGCCAGCGCCTGTTCCTCGTCGAGGGTGCAATAGGCATTGATCGCCGGATTGACGGCATGGATGCGGGCGAAAACGGCGGAGACGACCTCCACCGGCGAGATGACTTTGCGGCGGATTCTGTCCGACAGTTCGGTCGCCGACAGGTAAGTGAGGTCTGTCCAGTTCATTCAGAGACCCGATGACAGGTGCGCCGTCAGCCGATCAATTCCAGCGCGTTCCCGTCCGGGTCGCGGCAAAACAGGGCCTTCCGGCCGGAACGGCTTCGGGTATAGGGGATGCGCGCGTGTTCCAGCCGTCTTTGCAGCACGTCCCATTCGGCCACCGCCAGCGCCAGGTGGCGGTCCAGTCCGCCGTGCGGGGGGCGTTCCGCGTCGAGATCGGGATTCGGCAGCACCATCAAATGGATTTGCTGCCGGCCGACGTCGTACCAGATGCCGTCGTAGTCGAACTCGGGACGGTCGTTCTTGGGCGTCAATTCCAGTACGCCTTCATAGAAACGGCGGCTTGCCTCCAGGTCGGAAACCAGGAGCGAGATGTGATGCAGATGGCTGATGATGGACATGTTTCCGTAGGCGTTCCGAGGTGTGCGCAGTAAAACGGCGTAAATCGACGAGGAGGCGTTATCTCAGCAGATAGGGAATGGCCACCCGGACCGCGCCCGTTGGGCAGTCCGTCTCGCAGGGCAGGCAATACCAGCATTCGTCGTATTGCATGTGCGCCTTGCCGGTGGCCGGATCGAGCCGCAGTACGTCGAGCGGACACACGTCGATGCAGACGGTGCAGCCCTTGTCGGCGATGCAGCGGGCGGGGTCGATGGAAACGGGGAGCTGGACGGGGGTCGCGGCGGTCGGCATGGTTTCAGGCTGTGGGTTCGGTTTCGATGCGCAGGCCGTCGAAGGCGTGCCGCGTCCGGGAATCCTGCTCGAACAGATAGGGTTCGACCGGCCGTTTGAAGCAGGTCATCTCGCCATTTGCGTCCTTGTGCAGCTGGACGTGGACGAACCAGTCGTCGTTGTCGGTCTGGGGATGATCCACCCGCCAGTGGTACAGTCCCCAACGGCTTTCGGCCCGGTACAGCGAGGCGCGCGCCGCCATCTCCGCGCAGTCCAGGATGAAGTGGACCTCCAGCGCGCGCATCAGTTCATGGGGATCACGGGCGTACAGAAGTTCCAGGTCTTCGCGGATTTCGCCGAAGCGCTGCAGGCCGATTTCCATTTTCCGGGTGACCTTGGGCGGCTGCAGGTAGTCGTTCACCATCCGCCTCAGCTTGTATTCCATCTGGTTCGGCGGAATGCCGTCGCCGCGAGACAAAGGCGCCAAGGCGCGAGTTCGTTCCGCATCGACCTGGGCCTGGTCAGGCTCGGCCAGCGTCACCGAGCCGCAGTATTCGGCGGCGTTTTCCCCTGCGATGGCGCCGTAGACGAAGGCACCCAGCATGTAGTTGTGTGGGACGCAGGCCAGGTCGCCGGCGGCGTAGAGTCCGGGAACGGTGGTTCGGGCGCGTTCGTCCACCCAAACCCCGGAGGCGCTGTGGCCGCTGCACAAGCCGATCTCGGAGATATGCATCTCCACCATGCGCTCCCGGTAGTCGTTGCCGCGCCGCACGTGGAAACGCCCGCGGCTGGGGCGTTCGTTGCCGTGCAGGACCCGTTCGATTTCCTGGACGGTTTCCTCCGCCAAGTGGTTCAGCTTGAGGAAAACCGGGCCGTTGCCGCTCTGCAATTCCTGGTAGAACTCCAGCATCATCTGGCCGCTCCAGTAGTCGCTGTTGATGAAGCGGTGTCCCAGTGCATTCGCTGTATAGCCGCCCAGCGGACCCGTCACGTAGGCGCAGGCCGGGCCGTTATAGTCCTTGATCAGCGGATTGATCTGGAAACACTCGATCCCGCTCAGCTCCGCTCCGGCGTGGTAGGCCATGCTGTAGCCGTCGCCGGCGTTGGTGGGATTCTCGTAGGTGCCGAACAGGTAGCCCGATGCCGGCAGGCCCAAGCGTCCCGCTGCGCCGGTGCAGAGGATCACCGCCTTGGCGCGGATGACCGTGAATTCACCGCTGCGGGTATTCAATGCGGCGGCTCCGGCGATGCGGCCGTCCTCGGTGAGCAGTCGCGTCGCCATGTAGCGATTCGTGGTGTCCACGCCGTGCCGTTTGAGCTGCCGATACAAGATCTTCTTGACGTTGTGCCCCTCCGGCATGGGCAGCACGTAGGTTCCCACGGGATGGACCTTCTTCACGTCATAGCCGCCGGCCGCGGTCTTCTTGAATTTGACGCCCCAGCGGTCCAGTTCCTCGATCATGCCGAAGCTGCGTTCGGCATAAGCCAGCAGGGTCTTCTGGTTGACGATGCCGTCATTGGCAATGGTGATTTCCCGGACATACTGCTCCGGCGTCGCGAAGCCGGGGACTACCGCATTGTTGAGCCCGTCCATGCCCATGCTGATCGCGCCGCTACGCTTGACGTGCGCCTTTTCCAGCAACAGGACCCTTAGCGCAGGATTGGCCTGCCTGGCCTTGATCGCGGCCAGAGGGCCGGCAGTGCCGCCGCCGATGACGAGGAGGTCGGTCTCAACCGTGGTGGCGTTCGTCATTCCCGTAGCCTTTCAATGGGGTCTTGCCCCATGGCCGTCAGGCTCGGTTTTAGCGCATTCACCGCCATGGCTCCCTCTTGTGTGCATGCGAAGGTACACAGCAGGGATCATGCCATTGGGGGCGTTAGAGCAACCCGAGATAAACTGTCGCGGAGGCTGACCTCCCTGGTGTTCCGGCAACAGCTCAAAAGCACCTTTGCTGCTGGCGCGGCAGCTCTGGGAGGTGAGCGCGGGCCGAGACGCATTGAACCCTTACCTGCCGAATGGGACACTAATTCCCTGCCCTCAATCCGAGAGCCCCACCGTTTTTCGCCTTGCAGAATTCCCATGCCGAAATCCCGAGCCAAATCGCAGGCCCCGACTCCCTCGGATGCCCTCATTCAGGAGGACGCGTTGCGCGTCGCTCGCAGTATCCAGAGACCCGGCCAGACCAAGGAGCAGACCAAGCTTATAGCTCAGGGAGTCGCCCAGGGCATTGCGCTCTACAAGAAACAGCAGAGTGAGAAGGCCCGTGCGCTCGACAAGGCCCGTAAACGGGCGTCGAAGCGTTCCACGGCCGAGGCGGGTGCTGGTGGGCCGCAGGACTTGGAAGCAACAGTGGGAGACCGCTCCGAGGGAGAGCGGGGTAGAGCGCCCTTGATCACGGGGGCCGTCCTGTTTGCACTTGTGTCCGGGCTGCACCTGTTTCGCGCGCTCGCCGGCTGGGAACTGGTGATTGGTGCCTGGTCCGTGCCCGTCTGGTGCTCTTGGGTGGCGGTTCCGATATCGGCCGGTCTTTCAGGCTGGTTTTTCCTCTCGGCTCGCAGGTAACGCCCGGCACGAAATTCCGGTTGCTCGGCGGCCCCCGGTCGTGAAGCCGCCGGGGGATGGCCCAAATTCTGCGGGAGCTCAATCCAACCCGCTTCAGCCGTTCCCGAATACCTTTTCTCGAGAAAACTCCTTTGCTACGCGTCTTCGAAAAGTTGCTCCGCCCCTTTCCCGATGCCGTCCCGCCGCATCCGCCCCAAGGTCTGTTTGCCTTCATCTGGGCTTGTACGGCGGGGCTGCGCGGGTTCATCGCTGGCATGATGCTGCTGACGGCCGGCATCGGCGTGTTCGAAGCGATGTTGTTCAGCATGCTGGGGAACATCGTCGACTGGCTCAGCCAAATTCCGCCGGACCGGTTCTGGACCGACGAAAGGGACCGCTTGGCTCTGCTGGCGGGCGTGCTGTTGGCCAGTCCCCTGGTCATCGCGCTGCAGACGATGATCAAGCACCAGACGCTGGCCGGGAACTTCCCGATGCGGCTGCGCTGGAATTTCCACCGGCTGATGCTGGGCCAGAGCATGAGCTTCTACCAGGACGAGTTTGCCGGCCGGGTGGCCGCCAAGGTGATGCAGACTGCGCTCGCCGTACGCGACACCGTGCTCATCGTCACCGACATGCTGGTCTTCGTCGTCATCTATTTCACGACCATGAGCCTGGTGGCCGCCGGGTTCGACCGTCTGCTGCTCCTCCCGTTCCTGGGCTGGGTGCTGCTGTATCTCGCGATGCTCCGGTTCTTCGTGCCTCGGCTGGGGCGGGTGGCGGCCCGGCAGGCGGATGCGCGCTCGCTGATGACAGGGCGCATCACCGACGCCTATACCAACATCGCCACGGTCAAGCTGTTCTCTCATGCACGGCGCGAGGCCGAGTATGCCCGCGGCGCGATGAACGAGTTCCTCGCCACGGTGTATCGGCAGAGCCGCCTGATCAGCGCTTTCGAGATCGTCAACCATGCCCTCAGCATGCTGCTGATCGCCAGCACGGCTGGCGCGGCGCTGTGGCTGTGGACTCAGGGCATGGTGGGAATCGGGGCGGTCGCTGCGGCCACGGCGATGGCCTTGCGCCTCAATGGCATTTCCCATTGGGTGATGTGGGAGATGGCCGCCCTGTTCGAGCACGTCGGCACCGTGCAGGATGGCATGAACACCTTGTCGAAAGGCCACACGGTGACCGACCGCCCCGGTGCGGGGCCGCTCCGGGTGAGCCGGGGCGATATCCGCTTCGAATCCGCCGATTTCGCTTATGGCGGCGGCGCGCCGGTGTTCCGGGACTTCTCGCTGCACATACGCCCCGGCGAAAAGATCGGCCTGGTCGGCCGCTCCGGAGCGGGGAAGTCCACCCTGGTCAACCTGTTGCTGCGGTTCTACGATGCCGAGGGTGGCCGCATCCTGATCGACGGGCAGGACATCGCGCAGGTCACGCAGGACAGCCTGCGGGCGCAGATTGGCATGGTGACCCAGGACACCTCGCTGCTGCACCGGTCGGTGCGAGACAACCTCGCCTACGGCAGGCCGGACGCCGACGATGCCGCCATGGTTGCCGCCGCGGAAAAGGCCGAAGCCCACGGCTTCATCCTCGGCCTTGCCGATCCCCAAGGGCGCAGGGGCTATGACGCCCACGTCGGCGAACGCGGGGTCAAGCTCTCCGGCGGCCAACGCCAGCGTATCGCCATCGCCCGGGTGATGCTCAAGGACGCGCCGATCCTGATCCTGGACGAAGCCACCAGTGCGCTCGATTCGGAAGTGGAGGTCGCCATCCAATCGAGCCTGTACCGCCTGATGCAAGGCAAGACCGTCGTGGCGATCGCGCACCGCCTCTCCACGCTTGCCGCCATGGACCGGATCGTCGTCCTGGATCAGGGAAGGATCGTGGAAGAGGGCAGTCACCGGCATCTGCTGGCCGAGGGCGGTCTGTACGCCCGCCTTTGGGCACACCAGAGCGGCGGATTTCTGGGGGAGGACGTTTGACGGGGGACCCGCCGGCGTGAATTCAAACCCGGGTCAGCAGGCTCGATTTGTAACGAAGCTGCCTTTTGGCCTGGACTTCCCGATCGAGTTCCTCGAGCCGCCGATCGATGGTCCCGATGACATAGCGCGAATAGGGGCCGAGGTGGAGGTACATTGCCATGAGCATGACGACGTAGCGTAACGCCGACGGGTTCGCTTTTGCGCAGTTCAGGAATGTCGGCCAGAACACATCGCGCAGTTCCGGTACTTCCCCGAACGTCTTCCGCACGGTTTCTACACTGGCCGCTTTTCGCCGGCTGTCGCCTTCGGGCAAATCCGGCGGACGGCCGGACCTGTCCAGCATGGCGACCAGCCGGTTGATCCTGTTGGCATAGGCTGCGGGATCGTAAATCCTGAGCAGAATGCGCCGGTAATCGCCCAGGACGTCACGCAAAGGCCGCAGGGTGTCGAAGTTCAACCCCCCGCTGCACTGATCGCCGGTCGACATGATGTCATGGCCCGGATGAAGGCGCCCTTCGCGTTCCAGCCGGCGGGTGAGTTGGGTGTTCGGCAGGGCGTACAAGAGGCCGACCATGCATACGGGAATCGCGGCGGCTTCTATGAAATCCGCCATGGCATCGGCGACCGAACTCTTTTCGCTGTCGAATCCGACGATGAAACCGGCGGTAACCGCCATGCCATAGGAATAGATCGTCCGGATGCTGTCGACCATGTTCCGGCGGGTGTTCTGCCTTTTCTTGGTCGCAATGAGGGTGTCCGGGTCCGGGCTCTCGATGCCGATGAAAATAAGGAAAAAATTCGCCTGCTTCAGCAAGGCGAGAAGCTCGGTATCTTCGGCGAGGTTGATCGAGGCTTCCGTCGAAAACTCAAAGGGAAAGCCATGGGACTCCTGCCAGCCCCTGAGTTCCGCGAGGAAGGCTTTCACCAGTTTCTTGTTGCCGATGAGGTTGTCGTCGACGAAATCCACGTGACCGCGGTAGCCGAGCGCATAGAGCGCTTCGAGTTCCGCCAGTACCTGGGCGGTTGTTTTGGCACGCGGTACTCGGCCGTACAGCTCGATGATGTCGCAGAACTCGCAGGTGAAAGGGCAGCCACGGGAAAACTGCAGGCCCACGTACAGATAATTCTCGCGCTTAAGCAAATCGAAGCGAGGGACCGGCGTCTTGGTCACGTCGATCTGGAACTTGGGAGCAGTGAACACGCCCGAACGCCGCCCACTGGTCCAGGCCTCGACGAACTCCCCCATGACCCCCTCGGCTTCCCCGAGCACCTTGAAATCCGCCGAGTCGTAAACGTGCGGACTTGAAGTCGGATCGGGGCCGCCGACGGCTACCGGTTTGTCCATGCCATGAGCGCGCCGAATCAGATCGAGGGTGTCGGGCTGCTGGGTGATCATGCCTCCGGTCATGACGAGGTCCGCCCAGGCAAAGTCCTCGTCCTGCAACTCCTCGGTGTTGCGGTCGACCAGACGGATCGCCCACTCCGCAGGCAGCAGAGCGGCGACGGTGATCAGCCCGAGCGGGGCGGCCGGATAGCGCGCACCCACGAGTTCGCAGGCTTCCGGGTAATTCCAGAACGATTCCGCATTGAACCGCGGATAGATCATCAGGATATTATAGGGAGCCGATCCATTACTCACGGCATTCTCCCAGGATATACGGATTGGCGATCGGGTGAGGATGCACAGTGCGCTGCCTCCGAGTTATTGTCAAGCTCGGCTTTGTGGAGTGGGGTATGTCCTGCCTTGACTTCCTGGCCAACAAAGTCAATAACCATACCGATCAATGATATGGCCCCACTGCTGCCTGATTTTATCGCGCGAGGCCGGCGCAATTTCATAACTGTTCGTCTTGTAGTCCGCCGATTCCGACAGATATCGTTCTAAATTGGGGACGACGCGTTCCATATCGCCCAACTGCAGTTGCCCATAGAGCGCCCGCATTTGCGCTACGGGATCGCGCACCAGATCCTCATAACGCAGCTCATGGAACTGGGAGGCGCCGAGCAGGGGGCGGGCTTCGTCGAGCCGTTCATGCATTTGAATGAAATTCCGGAATACGTAAGGCTCAAGATCGTCCGTATCCCCCGCTTTTTGCAGTCCGGTGGTCTCGTACAAGGATGTCCACATGCGCAAGGTGGAATAAAAGGTGACATAAGGGTCACGCACGATATGGACAAACTTTGCGCCTGGAAACAGATTGAGCAACGTTTTGATCCGGAAGGTATGAGTGGGCGATTTCAGGACGATGCGTCTGGGATCTCGAAGCGTAAGCTGCCTGAGGAACCGGACGAAAGCGTCTTCCCATTTCCGGAGTTGCTCGGGCTCGAGCCGGCTCAGGTCGAAATACTCGGGGTAGGGGTCCCGTCTCGGGAAAGCGATTTTTTGATAAGGGGAGGGTATTCCCAGGTTGCACAATGCAAACTCGTCCTCCTGGGGCCGTGTCCATCCGACTTCGACATTGTCGAAAGGCCGCTTTTTCGGCAGCATGGCGTCGAAGATAGATCTGAGGCTATGGGTATGGAAATGCTCGGAAAGAAGAAAGCGGCTAGGCAGAAAACATTGGTAGGTATTCGGATAGGTATGGAAGTCATCGAGCGTGAGGAGTTCATGCAGCCATGTCGTCCCCGACCGCCAATGTCCGATGACGAACAAGGGCGAATGTTCGATTTCGGTGCGGCGTATTCGCCCCCCCCAGCGTAAGTCGTGCAGGATGTTGATCGGAACGCCCAAGAGTGCGGTCAGCGTAACCAATACCGCCCATGGAATATGGCGAGAGTCTACCGAGAAGCGATTATAGGCCAGCATTCGGGCCCAACCCGAGAGGGTCATACCCAGCCATATGGGGGGCGTATACCAGGCTACCGTATTTTTCGGGCTCTCAGGGGGTTCCGACTTGGATCTCATAAGTGCGGTGCCTGAAGATGAGATGTCCCGGTCATATCTTTCTCAACCTGGACAGGCCGGGGATTCGTATAGTCGGAGCCGTTCGCGGCTCATAGTTCACTAGGATCTGGCTTGATGGCGGTGGAATGAAGCCCTCGTCGATGGCGTAATCCAGGTAGGTCTTGATTAATTCAAAATTCGCTTGTGGACATTGAATTCCTTTCCGACTAAGGACCGACCGCGTATAAGTGGTATCGAAGGTTCCGCAAAGCGACTTTCCGTCGAAAAGACTGGAAAAATATTCGGTGAGAGATGTGAACTTCGACGTGTATTTCTTGCCGTTGTTCGTGAAGATGCCTTTCTTGATTAGCCCCAGATATTCTGAAAAATGGACGAACCGGATTCTATAGCCGTATTCTACGAGATAATTTATTATCTGGTAATATTTCTTGCGGTCTGGGTTGGTGAGGTGGAATGTTTTTCCATAGCATTCTGGATCTAGCATCAATGCAACGATGGCCTGTGCGACATAGTTGACAGGCGTGAGATCGAAGTGGTCATCGTTAAAAGGTGCAACGCCTAGATCTATTGCTGTCTTGAATATGTCGTAGAAGACATCCGCATCCCGCCTAGCCCGCAATGGATAAGCACCGGATTGGCTGTCGCCAAAAATATCTCCGGGGCGAACGATGATCGTTGGCAGCCCCGCGTCAGCATAGCTTTTTACGATTTTCTCGGCGTCGAATTTGGACTTCGCATAATAGAAAAACCGGAATTCCTGGCCGATGTCGAGGTCGGTTTCCTTGAATACGGCATCGCGCTCAAACGCTTTCGTTCCAAAGATCCCATGGGTAGAGACATGAATGACCGGGGCCTGTAGCTGCGCGCTGAACTTCGCTACATTCTCGGTTGCCACTACGTTTGGCTTTCGAAGGGAGTGGTATAGCGCAATCAGGTTGACCGAGGCCGCGGAGTGTATGACACGGTCCACCGACAGCATGCGGGACGGGGCGGGATCTATGCCTAATCCAGGCTGCTGCACGTCGCCAGGAACCGCGGTAACGCGGCCCTGCATGCGCTCATCTAAACACTCTTCTCCATATATACCGATTGCGGTGCGTATCCTTGCCATGCCTTCATGTTCCGAGGCGGCGCGGACCAGGCAATATATCTTGCAGTTGGTCTTGTCCAGCAGTTCTTTTACGATTCTGGCACCAAGGATTCCAGTTGCTCCTGTGACCAATATTGAATTGGCGGTCTTCAATTGGTGGCACTCCACTAGGTGTAGACAGTGAACCGGCCTTTTGCGTGCATGTATGTCACGGAAAAGCGGTATTGTCGCAAGTCAGGTTAACTATGGCGGTTTTGGCGTAGGGATCGCTGCTGGTGTCTTACATATTCAGTGGTTGCCGGGATCATCAAGTTTCAATTAGTAGTTATTGGACGCGATTGCATGTGTTCGGTCAAAAGCCGCCGTGCTCACCGTGGTCGGTGAGCACGGCATCCCAATGAGACGAATCGACCTCAGGGCTTTGTCAGCTCGATGAGCTCCCATCCGCCGGGCGGGTTCGTCGATAGGTTGGAGTTGTTGGCAGTTCCGACGATGGGGCCGGTATTGCCGGGCTGCATGTTTCTGAAGAGATTGTTCCGATTGCCCAGGCCGGTTCGGCTTTCGGCCTTGGCTGCGCTGGTATCGTTGTCGAAACGCATGAGGTCGCCACCGTCAGGGCAGTTGGCGTAGTTGAAGTTGGCCCAGGCGTTGCCTTGGCCGGGGAGGCTGTCGGTGAACAGAAAGGCCGAACTGAGCCCCGCAGTGCCAAAAAACAGGGTATTCCCCATCGTAAGGGCGCTCCACATATAGAAAGTGCCCAGGCAATCGAAACCGGCCTTGCCCCACTTCGACGCGGCGCGCATCTTGTTGCTGTGCGCGGTGTCGCCGTTTGCCGGCGGCGCGGTGTAGGTGCGCGAGTCCCGGTTGTAAACGGGGAGGTAACGGTTGCCGTAAAGAACTTCTACTTTCTGCGATCTGGCACCGAGGTTCTGGGCCCGGAACAGCGCTGGCGGCCGGGAGGCGCCACGGCGCAGGGCCGTCATGTCGTCTTCGTCAAGCGTGCCGTCATTGTCGGCATCGAGGTTGAGGTATCCGCGGGAATGCAGTATCTGGCCCACTTGGTCAACCGTGCCGGGCTGCATCATCAGGCCAAAATATAGCCAGCCCTTATAGACGGCCATCGCGCCGATCAGATCTGCCATGCCTGCGATGGTATCGGGCTCCCAGTTCGTCGAGATATTCCACACCTTCTTCCAGCCACTCTGATTGATCGCGGTTAAACCGTTCATAGGAATGATCGGACTCACATACAGTCCGGTGGTCGGTGGTAACTGGAAAGTCGGAATGCTGCTCGTCGTATTGGGAGCAAAATTGATCCAGGTGCCGACGACGAGCTGGTTTCCGAGCTGGAGGATTTCCGAGCCCATGTTGTCCAGGTTGCCCACTTGCGAAAACTGGCAGAGATTCGACTGGGAAGGGTTCCACCTCACCACCGCTCCCTTGCCGCCGCCGCTGCCGTTGGCCGCCGGTGCGGTCCGCACGGTGAAATAGAATTGGTTGTCGGCGCCGTTTTTCTGGACGGCGACGCCTCGCCGGATGTCGTTGTATTGTGGCAGATTGCAGGATCCCAGGAACGAGCGGCTGGTGGCGTCGAATATGAACAGGTTGATTCCCTGCTTGCCCACCGAGCCCGCTATGGTCGGGCCACCCAAGGCCACGCGATTGCCAAATTTTCCGGCAAAGCGTATTCCCAAGGTATTCTCCAGACGGTCCGCGTGCACGCCGGCCGGAATCACAGGCTCGATCAGCGCGCCGTTCGCATTGTCCCATACCCGTATATGCGGCATCCGCCAGTCCGCCATGTGCTCGTATCCCGGCGGCATGTTGCCCGCATTCCAACTCTGGTTGTATTCGCAAACCTGGTTGATAAGCAGATAGGACAGGCCGGGGGGAGTCGGATCGGGAGATGTGGGGACGAGAACTTTCGTTCCGCCTTGAATGACGCATCCTGTGTTCGACATGGTGCCGAACCAGACGTCGTTTCCGGCTCTGACCTCTCCCCAGGCATAGGCTTCGTTGAACTTTGGTTTTCCCTGGCTGCAGGTTTCGGCGTAGGTATGTCCGTTCAAGGGAATACCCGTGTCGGCATCGAGGGGATTCAGGTTCAGCGCGAGGGGATGGGTGGCAGGGATATAAGGATTTGCATTCGGATTGCCGTCGTAGCACTCGTCCGGCTTTGAGCGAGTTCTCAGGTGTGCCGTCCATAATGGCGCCTCAGGGGCCGGTGTGGTGTTCAGGTATTCGTTTTCCCACCAGTTCTTCAGCGCAGCGGCGGCAGCCTGGGCCTGCGGACCCGCGGCCGCGGGTCCGGTGCCCAGCATGCTCAGACTGCCAGCGAGCAGGGCTGCCCGCGATATGTCGTTTGCCCATTTCATATACTTACTCCTCACGTCGAGCTTCGCCAAATAAGCCGGAGTCGTTCTCCGGTGGTCACTTCAGGTGGGTGGCTCGCCATGGGCGAGGTCATCCGACCGTGTGTCTATCGTTGTCTATCCGGTTGGCCCGGCGTTACAGGAATCGACATTCAGTCTTGACGGTCATGCGACCCTTTTGCGCGGTGAAGTCCGCAATTGCTGAGCGCAAGGGCGGCGGTTCCAGTGCCGGGATACCGGCATGCCTGGATTCCGGTCGATCAAGGCTGATCATTCCGGGAGGAGGATGCCGGGCCACGGCTCAGAAACGTGGCCCGGCATCTACCCCAGCCGCCGGGTTAGGGCTTCGTGAGCTCGATGAGCTCCCAGCCACCGGGCGGATCAGCCGGATCGAAGAGAACATTCGACGCATTGGCCGTTCCGACGATCGGACCGCTGGTTCCGGGTTGCATGTTGCGGAAGTTGTTATTGGGGTTGCCCAGTCCTGTCCGGCTTTCTGCTTTGGCTGCGCTTGAGGCGTTGTCGAAGCGCATCAGGTCTCCCCCCTCTTGGCAGTTGGCCTCGTTGAAATCGGCCCACGCGCTATCACCGGGATTGCTGTTGGTGAATTGGAAGGCATTAGCAGAGGAGGCGGTGCCGAAAAACAGGGTATTTGCCGACACCGTTGCGCTCCATATGTAGAAGGTGCCCAGACAGTCGAAGCCAGCTTTGCCCCATTTAGACGCGGCGTTTATCTTGTTGCTATGCGCGGTATCTCCGCCCGTTGGAGGGGCGGTGTAAGTGCGCGACTGCCGATTGTAAACGGGCAGGTACCGGTTGCCGTACAGGACTTCGACCTTTTGGGTCCTGAGGCCGAGACCTTGGGCGCGGAACAGCGCCGCCGGCCGTGAAGCTCCCCGGCGCACAGCCAGCATGTCGCTTTGATCGTAAGCACCGTCGTTGTCGGCATCGAAGTTGTAGAGACCGGTCGAATGAAGCTGTCCGGCGACGATTTCCACGATGTTCGGCTGCATCATGAGGCCGAAATAGAGCCAGTTCTGGTATACCGCCATGGCGCCCAGCGTTTCCGAGAGTCCGGCAACGTAATCGGGTTCCCAGTTGGTGGTTATCGTCCAGGCTTTTTTCCATCCGTTCTGATTGAAGGAAGAGAGTCCGCCGGTAGGAAGCGTGGGGCTTACATACAGCCCTGCCGCCACAGGGAGCTGGAATGACTGGCTCCCTGGGCCGCGCGAAAAATTGATCCAGGTGCCGACGACCAGCTGGTTGCCGAACTGGAGGATTTCTCCCCCCATGTTGTCGAGATTGCCCACCTGACTGAACTGGCAGAGATTGGATGCAGTCGGGTTCCAGCGTACCACCGCACCTTTCCCGCCCCCGCTTCCGTTGACCGGGGCGGTGCGGACGGTGAAGTAGAACTGATTGTCCGTCCCGTTCCTCGGTACGGTCACTCCTCGACGGACGTCGTTGTATTGCGGCAGATTGCAGGACTTGAGGAATTGCCGATTCGTGCTGTCGAAGATGAACAGGTTGATTCCGGCCTGTCCGACAGAGCCCGCGATGGTCGGTCCTCCAAGGATGACGCGGTTGCCGAACTTCCCGGCAAAACGGATTCCCAACGTATCCTCCAGGCGGTCCATGTCCGCACCGGCAGGAATCGCCGGTTCGATCAGTTCGCCGGTGCCGTTTCTCCAAACCCGGATGTGCGGGACGCGCCAGTCCGCGATGTATTGGAAACCGGGCCCCATGTTTGCGGCGTTCCAGCTCTGGTCGAATTCGCACAGAGGATTCAGGCGCCCCGGGGGAACCGGCGCGGGTGAAGTCGGAACGATGATCTTTGTCCCGCCGGTAATGACGCACTGGGTATTGGCCATGGTGCCGAACCAGACGTCATTGCCGGTCCTGACCTCACCCCAAACGTAGTTTTCGTTGAATTTTGGCTTGCTGCTGTTGCAGGTGTCCTCAAATCCGAAGCCCCCGCCCGGAAGGCCGGTGTCGGCGTCGAGAACGCTCAAATCCGGCGAGATGCCGTTGCTCGAGGCTGTGAAAGGGCTGGGCGTTCCGTCGTAGCATTCGTCCGGCTTGGCCCGCGTGCGCAGATTGACGGTCCACAATGGTGTTTCCGCGGCGGGCGTCGTGTTCAAATATTCGTTTTCCCACCACGCCTTGAGTGAATTCGCCGCTGCCTGGGCAAGCGGTCCGGCCATTGCCGTTCCGGAGCCGAACATACCGAGGCTGCTAACGAGCAGGGTCGCCCGCACTTTATTGCTTATTTTGATCATAAACTTACACCCCACATCGAACTGACTTGAATAACCGGGCTTTTTGCTTGCCCCGGCGCCCCTCCCGGCTGGCGGCTGTTCGCTGCAGGCGCAGCCTGCCTGGCCATGGTGTTCGAGAGGCAGTCATCAGTGCGAATAGCATCACCCTGGGACGGGGATTGCACTGGCTGCTTGTGTCGTTCTAATGCGACATGAGTACCATAAGTTATTTACTTAGGCAAACTATTCATAGAAATTTTGCCGAGCACTTGTAAAATCCTATATATATAGGATTGTTAAGGCTATGCTTCCTATGCTGGTCGGTCCCGGATAAGGTTTTTGCGCGTATTTGATTGTATATTTATATATATTACAATCCTTGCGATGATGGTAAAAGTGATCTCCTCGGCCGGCAGGTGGCGGCTCTCAGTATCTGTCCGTCATGGGGTCGACAGGCCGAATCCGGCACCTAGAACGTGTATCCGGCACCGACGAACAGGGAGTAGTTGAGCAGGCTTCCGAACTCGCTTTTCGAGCCGCCCGTATAGCCGTTTGCTATTACGTATAGCAGCGTGTTTCTGTTTGCCTCATATTCGAATATTCCAATAATCTGATTTGACTGGTCGTTGATGTCGTGGATCCAACGGAGATTCAGGTTCAAGTCGCCGATTATCTTGTTGTCCGTGAATTGTCCCATCATGTAATCCTGTCTGTAATAAACGTCTCGATAGGTGATCTGGCGCGTAGTGAAGCAGTCACGGATGTTATCGAGCAGACAGCCATTTTCGTTATGATAATATTCTATATTTATAGTCTCGCCCTCCTCGAAGGTATACGAGGTGCCGGCTTGTACCTCGAAATCCCTTTGCTCGCCTGCTGAACCTTCGGAATAAAGAAGGAGCGCGTCCGACACATTCCAGCCCCCGAAGAATCCGACTTGATACCCGTTTTGGTTCCGGTAGGTCGGAATTATCGAAAAATATTTTCCATCTCCCGTAAAGTCCGCCTTGAGGGCATAGCTCTGTTCGAAGCGCCTGCCTTCGACGTTGGTTGCAGGGCCGATGAACGAGGTCTGATCGAGACCGAAGACGTTTGCGCTGAAGAGCCGTCCCGGACTGGTGTTGGCGATAAACGAGACCGACCAGTTCGAGTCCGGTACCCACACCGTGCGGGCATAGTCGAGGCCGGGGACTTCCACGCGCGGATTGTTTCGCCCGTTCTGGGGGTTGAATGGATTGGACGAGGAGAGGAGCACCGAAGGTCCCCACTGGAGGTTTTCCCGGCCGAAGGAAACGAACAGGTCATCGAGTAGCCGATAACGCGCAAACCCTTCGTTGAGGTAGAACTGCGCCGTACTGTCTTCCCGGCCCGAAGGAAGGCCATCTTCCCAGCGCTGCCAAACATAAAGGAACCGCTCCTTTACGGATACCTCCAACCGCCGGAAATCGAGATTGAGGTCGATGCGCGGGTTGAGCACCGCCTGATAACGGGAAATGCCGAGGACGTTGTCCGGATTCAGGGCGGAAGGGTTGGCGGGCTGCTGCGTGATGCCGAAGGCCAGCACGTTAATCCGGGAGTAGAATCCGCGCTCGATTTCTTCGTAAAAAGACTCCCGTTCGGGAAGGCTGGAAGCCGAAACCGGCTCGTCACTCGCATTGGCCGCGCCGAGCGAAATTGCGGCAGCGCACGAAAAGACAGTCCAGCAATGGTGTTTCATTTCATGAAAAGGTTAAGGTTGAATATGTAATCCGGTAGCGCTTCCAGCTGCGGTTTGTTCATGCTCATATAGGTTACGTTTTCATTTATGAGCGTGTCGTGCATGGTGATTTTTGAAATGAACGGCCGTGTCGCCGCGTCGACTTTAACCGTATTTTTGAATTCCATGTCGGCGGTTTTGAACTTCTTGCCGGAAACCGTGTAATAGTCTGCCTTGATGCCGACGAGGCGTTTCTTGGACACCCAGTACATGATTCTGTCATAGGTGGTTTTATCGTTCTTGCTCTTGAGGTCGAAGACGTGGCAGTCCTCACCCTCGATGGTTTCGTCGGGCAAGACGGTGGGTTCGTAGTCCTCGGCATAATTGGTGGAGGCGATGTCGCCGTACGCTGCGTTACCGAGAAGCTTTTGTCTTTGGGCAATGGGTATGGGCTTGCTCAACCCCGGCTTATAGAACCACATGTTGTTGTTTGTCATGAGGACTTTGTTGCCTTTATATTTTGGCGGCTCCAGGCTCAGGCCGGATATATCGAATCCGCGGGCCTTGATGTTATACACCATCGTGTCCGTAGTGCGCTGGGCTTCCACCGATTCAATGACCACTTCCCAGGAAATGCCCACGACGTTGCCCCGTGATTCATCGGCCCTCTTGAGAATGTCGTGGACGCTCTGGGCCGCATAGACGTCCGTGGCGAATAATAGAGAGGCGATACTCAGAATGGATATGTAGAGGTTATGCATTTTGTTGGCCTTTCAGGTATGCCCGAGCGCGCTGACAATTTCCATCCGCGCCGCTTTCCTGGCCGGAAGCGTCGCTGCCATGAGAGACAGGACACCGAGCAGGACGATGCTGAGCGCCATGTATTCAGGCACCAGGTAGATTTCGAGAGGTACCCGCCCGGTAATCATGGGAGGGACCCAGGTCGGTTTGAACAGGGCAATGCCCGACCAGGTCAACAGGGTGAGGACCGTGCCCAGGGCGGAGCCGAAAAGGCCGAGCATCAGGCTCTCTGCGGCAAATAATATGACGATGCCGCCGCGCCTGAGCCCCAGCGCGCGCAGTGTGCCGATTTCCCGGGTCCGTTCCATGATCGCCATGCTCACGGTATTGATGACGCTCATCACCACGATCGTGAATACGATCAAAAATGTGAACAGGAATATGATGTCGAACATTTGCTTCACCTTCACGTAAAAGGTGGAAAGCTCGTTCCATGTCTTGATTTCCAGATTCAGGCCGCGAGCCTCGAAGTCTCTTACCAGCCGTTTTCTCACGGGTTCCGTCTGTGCGGTGTTTTGCAGCAGCACGATGAGACGGTCGACGCTGTCCGTGTCGTAAAGACTTTGGGCGAACTTGAGCGGGACCAGCATGAGCTTGTCGTCCAGCGCTTCGATTGGCGCCGAGAACAGCTGGAATACCTGGGCATCGAGTGCGTTGACCTGTCCCGATACCGTCGGTGCCATGGCTACGGCGGTGACGTCCAGGTCCAGGTTGAGCTGTTCCGCCAGGCCTCGACTCAATCCGACGCCGTAGATCACGTCGTCTTCGAGGGGTTTGCCGGTGAATTGTCTGAATTTGCTCGCCAGCCCGCGGCTGTGGCTGTTGATGACGCGGATATCGGAAGGAACGCGCCCCGACGCCAGGAATATGGTGGAAACCTTGCCGTTGCTGAGCAGGCCGGAAATATGCAGTTGGGGGGTCACTACCAGAACCTCGGGGTAATCACGCAGGATTGCCTGGACGCTCCGGGTGGACTCTTCGTCCAACAAGTAACGGGTCGGGTCGAGTTTTCCTTCTTTCAGGAATCCGGGCTTGAATATCGTGAGGTGGCCATTGGCCTGAACGTGGATGTACGAATTTTCGAGATTACTGAAGATGTAGTCGGTGAACCCTCCCAGCACGTTGACCGCGGCAAAGCCGAGGGCGATGGCGAGGATGGTGAAGAGCGACCTGCGCTGGTTGCGGAAAAGATTCCTGATCGCTAGCTTGAGCCATGTCATCACGGCGCCACCTGGATTCGTTGGAGGAATTCCGCCTGTCCCGAGAGCCGGTCGTCGATGATTTTTCCGTCGCACATCTGCAGTTGGCGTTCCACGCGTTCGAGCAGGCGGTGGTCGTGGGTGGAAAAGACGAAAGTGGTGCCGTTCCGGCGGCTGAGTTCCCGCATCGTTTCGATGATCTTGATGGCGTTTTCGGAGTCCAGATTGGCGGTGGGCTCGTCCGCGATCACCAGGGACGGGTTTGCGACTAGCGCCCGTGCGATGGCGACCCGCTGCTGCTGTCCACCGGACAGCTTGGCCGGCCGCTGCGACTCGTGGTCGGACAAACCCACTTCGGCGAGACGTTCCCTGGCGAGCCTTTTCGCTTGGGCCGCGGGGACTTTGGCGATCTGCAACGGCAGCATGACGTTCTCCAGGGCCGACAGGACCGGAATCAGGTTGAAGCTCTGGAATACGAATCCCATGGTCTTGTTACGGATGTCGCTGCGTTTTCCGTCGGGAAGCGTGGTCACGTCCTGCCCCAGAATCTGCACCGTGCCGGAGGAGGGGACGTCGAGCATCCCGATGAGGTTGCACAGTGTCGATTTGCCCGACCCGGACGGTCCCCAGACGGCGACGAATTCGCCGGGATAGATGTGGAGGCTGACGGCTTGAAGCGCGGTGATAGTCCTTTCGCCGAGGCTGTAGATCTTCCCGACCTCGTCGAGCTCTACCAAGGGCACGGTGTGCTGCTGCTTCATTGGAAGGGCTTCCTATGGGGGGATGCGTGCCGGCTGGGCGAGGAGGCATGTTGGGACTCGGCGGTCGAGTAGGCGACGACGCAGTTCTCGAGTCTGAGGGTGCGCACCCCGATGAGCTGGCCGCTTTCACCATGCAGGATATGCATCTCCCCTCCGGGGCTGACGCCTTTCAGTTGGTAGTTCCGGGGCGAACCGTTCAGTCCCTGGCCGAGCAGCTTTCCCGCTGCCTCTTTGGCGCACCACAGGCGCGTCGTCCACTCGTCGGGCCTATTGGCGAATTCGCCCTCCAAGGCTTCCAGCAATGCGGTTTCAGCGCTGACTGCGATGGTTCGGAGAAAATCCGGATCGCGAACCCCGATCGTTTCCATGTCCACGCCTACCGGCTCGTCCAGCGCCATGGCGATCGCACCGGCCTCGCAATGCGAAATACTGATGCCGGGAACGGCGCCAGGAACGGTGGGCCAATACATCACTTCCGGCCGGCCTTCCTCGGTGTTCCGCAGGGCGAACGCTGCGGGATGCAGCATGTCGGACGCCCCTTGCTTCCGCGCCCACCAGGAACGCACGGCGTCCTTTGCGGCGATGCGCCCTAGCAGCCAGTGCAACTGGCGGCGGGCTTGCCCCTTCTTTTCGGAGAATGCCGGCATCTCTTGCATGTGCAGGTAAAAGCAGGCCAGCAAGCGAGGATCGAAATCCGATATCTCGGCGGGCGATATCGTGCAGCAGACCGCGTCCGGGCCAAGCTCCGGCAGCGCCAGCGGCCGGCTCAGGAGATAGCGGGTCGGCATCCGGCGGAAGTCGACCAGCCGCCGGTCCCAGCGGAATTTCCAGTCTTTCCAGTCCTTGATTCGCATCCAGACCGCGCCGGCGCCGTCCTGAATCTCGACGTCGCAATCCAGCGTCTTGCCTTCGTTCCGGGTGATTTCGACTCGCACTGGGACGTTGGTGCCGGCAGGCGGCGGCGGGCGGTAGAACTCCATTTTGCCGATGCCGATGGGGAAAACGTAACGCTCCTGGTCCATCGCCCAAATGCCGATCAACTGGCCTACGGCATCCAGCAATGCGGGGTCGGTCAGGAATTGGGGGCGGTCGGTGGACCGGAAAAAATGCGCCGGCGCCCTGACCGCCAGTTCGCCTAAGGCCCCGCGGTCGCCCAGGACGATCTTCCCCGTCAGACGTTGATAGACGGGGCCGTGGAAAAGATAGCGATCGGCGTAGATTTCCTGCGCATCGCGAGGGTGGACGCGCGGATTCACGAGCTCCGTGAAGTCCGGAGACAGCTCGAGACGGTAATGGGCGGCGAACAAGACCTTGGCCTGGATGGCCGGGCCACGCTGGCCTTCGGCCTGGATGGCGGCCCCGATCCGGCAGTATCGATCCTGCGGGTCCGATTCCAGCATCCTGGCCGAGATCGACAGGCGCAGCGCGTCCGTGTCGGCCAGTTCGATCCAGCTCGTGGCTTTTACGTCTTCGAAGCCGATGAGGCCCAAGTCGGGCGCCAGGCAGGCCGCCGCTTCCGCCAGCATCTCCAGGCTGAGGGTCATGGGCACCACCGGCAGGCACGCGGAAACCGGTTTGACTCCGGCGGCGCTGACGAAGGCATGATCGGCCAGATGCAGGTCCTCCTCCAGCGTCAGCCAGCGTTCGGCGAGAATCGATTCATTGGGAGTGAATTCGAGTATTTCCCCGATGAACGGAAGCACCCTGTTTTCTTCCCAAGCCGCGCCGTCGCCGGTTGGCTTCATTTCGTCGTTTCTATCGTGCCTCGCCATCACGCCGGAATCTCCGTATTCGTTTCGTGTGCCACCGCGCCCAGAGCGGCGAGCCAGCCGCTTTTCTCATACGATCTCTGTCTGCGGCTGTGCACGAGGCGTTTCAGCGTTGCCGCGTTGGGAGACGCTGGCCGATTCGGTCCGGCGGAGCGATGCGATCCTTTCCAGGCTGGCCGTCACGACCAGCTCGGGCTCGAGCCCCGGGCGTTTACGCAAGGCTTCCAGACAGTAGCGGACGCCAGTGTCGAGAGGGATCAGGCTGACGTTGCGCGAGGCGTAGAGCCGCCGCAACTCGGCGTTCACCATGCCGGAATCCCAAGGTCCCCAGTTGATGGAGACCGTATGGACGTTCGGCCATTCCTTGCTGAGACGGTCCGCCAGCTTGTTCAGCATCTCATTGGCGGCGGCGTAGTCGCACTGGCCGATGTTGCCGAATCGTCCCGCCACCGACGAGAAAAAGACCATGAATTTCAAGCTTTCCGGTTTCAGCTTTTCGGCCAGGGTCAGGGCGGGGACGACTTTGGTGGAGTAGACCGAGTCGAATGAATCTTCCGATTTGTCCCGGATCAGCTTGTCGTCGATGATGCCGGCACCATGGATGACGCCGTCGATGCGGCCGAACTGGACGTACAGTTCGTCGATCAGCTCCGCAAAAGCGTCGGTATCCCGGATGTCCAGGGTCTGATAATAGATCTCGGCCCCGTTGGCCTTCATCGCTTCCAGGTTCCCTCTGAGAGCGCGGTCCCTGAGAATTTGCTTCAGCGTCCGTTCGACCTCCGCCGGACTCACCCTGTCTCCCTTGGCTTTCGATTCGGCGATGAGGAACTGCCGCAGCTCGGCCGCCCCGGCGATGTGCCGGGTAGCCTCGGGTTCGTCATCCGGCAGAGGGCTGCGTCCCACCAGGACGAGCTTCACTCCGGCTTGTTCCGCCAGCGATTTCGCGACGGAGTTCGTGATCCCCTGGCCGCCGCCGGTCACCAGAACGACGGCGCCCGGCTCGAGGCCGGTCTCCACCGAGGCGGCCCGATCCTGGACGGACACCAGCTCCAGCCGCCAACGGCCGGAGTCCGTAAAGCCTATCTCCGGCGAGGGATCGGCGGATTGCATCTCCATCAAGACGTGTTCCGCCCATTGGGCGCAGGTCTGGGCGGGCTGCAGGTCGATGCATTTCAGCCGCAGCTGCGGCCATTCCCGCGCGGCGGATTTGGCGACGCCGAGTGTGCCGGCGCCCGCCACCGAGGAAACCCCGGCATCGCCCAAACCGAACTGCCCGTTCAGCGCCGTCAAATTGACCAGCCATCCTCCGCCGGCGCCCGCGCCTTCGGCCAAGCGGCTTCCCAATGCCTTCAGGGTGAGGAACAGGATCCGGGCCGGATCGGCGGCGCTGCCCGGCGTTTCGCCGGAGGCGGTCGCGCCGAGAAGATTGATCAGCCCACCCGGGGGCGATCCCGCGGATTCCAGCAAGGTTTTCAACCGGCCGGCGGTGTCCGTTGCGGAGAAATCCACCTCGAATGTCCCGCTGTCCCGGCGTGCCGTATCGTTTCCGGGCACGATCAGCCAAGGCGTATAGCCGCCCTGGGTCAGCGTCGCCCGGAAGGTTTCGCTGATTTCGGATGCCGGCCCGAGCAGGAGAATAGGCAGTTCGCACGGGCCGGCCACCGTTCCGTTCCATGCCGCCGGGACCGGCTTCAGGGTGTAGCATTCCACGGGATCGGCCGGCTGGTAGATCGTCGGACCGGGCTCCGCTGCTTCAGCCGGCGAGGACGGCAGCGGAGCCTGGGATTTTTTTGGCGAAACGGACTCTCGTTCCGCTTCCTGCGGTCCGGATTCCCGCAGCCGGTCGTACCAGGTGATGATTTCATTCAGGGTTTTCTGGCCCGAAAGCTCTTCGATGACGGTCTCCTCGTCCCGGCCTTCCAGGAGATTGTGCTGGTCCTTCAGCACGCTGAAGACTTCGATGCGCTTGATGGAGTCGATGCCGAGGTCGGCCTCCATCTGGGCGTCCAGATCGAGCATGTCCTCCGGGTAGCCAGTCCTGTCCGAAATCGCACGCAGCAAATCGGCTTTGAACTCGTCGGTCGGAGCAAGGCCGCCGGATTTGGCGATCGCGGCGGCGGCAGTGGGGATGGGAGCCGGGCTGGCGGGCGGCGGCGCCGGCATGTCCGGCGCGGCCTCTGCAGGCTGTGTGGTACGGGCCATCACTCCGCTCGACGCGGCGATCCGGCTCGGCAGAACGGGAGCGGGGGGAACGGCGGCGAGAACCGTGCTGCGCGGCTGGGCTCCCTGAGCCTGCAGGCCCGGTGGCGCGAGGGGGCGGGACTCCGTGCCCCATCCCGGCAACGCGGCATCGGCGCCGGCGACGCTGGCGTGAAGGAAATTGAGCAGGTGGGTGAACGTCCGCTGTTGTTCCTTTTGCAGCTCGATGAATTGGGTGAGGCTTTGCTGAACGAAAGCGAGACGAGGGTCGCCCGGTATCGGCGCGGTGCCCGTTTCTCCGCCCAGCCCCCCGACGTGGGGTAGTTCCGGGTTGTTCATTGGGTTGCTCCTTGTTGTGGTTGCGATGCTTTCGAACGCGGGCGAGTCCCTGCGGGCAGCCGGGGATGAATCTGGCATGCGGGCGGCTTCAGGCTCGGGAGATGGCGCGGCGGGAGGTATCGCTCCCGGTTTGGATTCCCACGGTTCCGCCCTGCCGCCGTTGATTCGCCAGACCAGCGGCCCGCCCTGGGATTTCCGTTCGGCCTCTGCAAACCAGTCGGCCGGAGCGCCTTGCCGGAAGCCGCGCCCCTTGAACCATGCCTGGAGGTCGACCGGTAGGCCCAGCGCGAACCCATGGGCCAATACATGGGCCAGGTTCAGCCAGCCGGGACGTCCGGGCATGTCGATCGCCAGCGTGGTATGCGGAACTTCCGCCAGAATCCGGTCTACGAGCCCGCTCAGTACCGTGCCGGGCCCGACTTCGATGAAGATGCGCGCTCCGGCGTCGTACAGGCCGTTCACTTCCTCCACGAAACGTACCGGTTCGACCAGATGCCGGGCCAGAAGCGCCTGGATCTCGGCCGGCTTGCCGGGATAGCCGCCGGCGGTAGTGTTGCTGTAGACGGGGAGGGCCGGTACCGCGAACTTTATCCTGGAAAGCTCCTCTGCCAATGCCTCCCGCGCCTTGGCCATGACGGGGCAATGGAAAGCGCCGCTGACTTGCAGCTTGGTCACCCGCAGCGACTCGCCGCCCAGTACGGCTACCGCCTCGTCGATCCCAGCGCCGGGGCCGGCGATGATGGTTTGATCGGGTGTGTTGAAGTTCGCCACATAGACGGGCAGCCGGTGCTTGGCGATGAGCGCTTCGACCGCCGGTCCCCCGGCGCTTACCGCCACCATCGCGCCACCGGAGTCGCGGCCCGCGGCAGCGGCGATGCGGCCGCGGACCTCCGACAGCCGGATCAGATCGTCGGCTGCGAGCGCGCCGGCTGCGCACAGCGCCACGTATTCGCCGTAGCTGTGGCCGGCAAGGAAGTCGGGTTTGATGCCGAACGACTCCAGAAGCCGCGCTGCGGCCAGTTCCACCGCGCCCAGCGCCGGTTGTGCGACCTGGGTGGCGTTCAGCGCCGCCTGCTGGCGTTTCCGGTCTTCCTCACCGAACACCGGAACCGGGTAGATGAAGCCGGAAAGCGGCCGCGGCAGGCGATCCTCGAGCAGGCGGTCCGCCCGCTCGAAGATGTCATGCAACGACGGCACGGTCGCCGTCAGGTCGCGAAGCATGTTGATCTTCTGCGAACCCTGGCCCGGAAACAGGAAACAGACCTGGCCGGGGGCGGCGGACTGGCGGAAATGGATCCCCTGCGGATGCTTGAAGTCGGCCTTCTTCGAGTCCGCCAGTTCGTGCAGGGCCAGTTCGAGCTTATGTTTCAGATCGGCTGCCGAGGTTGCCACCAGCGCCAGCCGGCAAATGCGCTGGGGCGGGGCGATGCGCTGCTGTTCCGCCTGGACCGCATGCGCGAGCTGGCCCAGGTCCAACTGCTCCGGATGGCTGATGCCCTGCGCCAGGGTTTGCAGAGCCTCGACGATGTGTCCGCGGTCGGGGCCCCAAAATGCGAAAGGTTCGGCGTCGCGGGGAGCCAAATCGACCGTGTCGCCTTCCCGGTACGCGCCGGTGTATTCCTCGAGCACCGCGTGAAAATTGGTGCCGCCGAATCCGAAGGCGCTCACGCCGCAGCGGCGCGGGGCGTCTTTCCTGGGCCTGAGCCAGGGACGGACCTCGGTGTTGATGTAGAACGGGCTGCGGCCGAAATCCACGCCGGAATTCGGCTTTTCGACCCCTAGGGTGGGCGGCAGCACCCGGTGCTCGAGGGCGAGCGTCGCCTTGGCGATTGCCGCCAAGCCGGCCGCGACTTTGGTGTGGCCGATCATCGATTTCACCGAGCCGACTCCGCAGGACTGCGGTTCGGCTCCGGAACCACCGAAGACGCTGTTCAGCGTTTCGATCTCGGATTTGTCTCCCACTGCCGTGCCGGTGCCGTGAGCCTCGATCAGGCTCACCGTCGAGGGTTCGACCCGTGCGTCCGCGTAGGCGCGGCGTACGGCCCGGGCCTGGCCTTGCGGATGGGGGGCGGTGAGGCTGCGGTTGCGTCCGTCGCTGGAGCTTCCGATGCCCTTGATGACGGCCCGGATGCGGTCCCCATCGCGTTCGGCGTCGGCCAGGCGCTTGAGCACCAGGGCGACCACCCCTTCGCCGATCGCGATGCCGTCCGCGCTGTCGTCGAACGGCCGGCAACGGCCTCGCGGCGAGAGTGCGTGGGTCTGCGCGAACGCCATGAAGGACACGACGTTATTGGTGCCGTCGATGGCTCCGACCAGCGCCACGTCGGCGTCACCGCTGCGAAGCTGCCGGATGCCGGTGTCCAGTGCGGCGAGGGAGGAGGCGCAGGCCGCGTCGACCGTGAAATTGGTTCCGCCGAGATCGAGCCGGTTGGCGACCCGGCCCGCCACCACGTTGCCGAGAAAGCCGGGGAAGGAATCTTCGGTCCACGGCGGAAGCTCGCGGTCGTAGAGCGAGGCCATGATCTGCTGCCGGGCGGGTTCCGAGATTCCGGGGACCTTGGGCAGATAATGGGCGAGCAGGGTCCGGAAGACGTAGATGGTGCCGAGGTCATGCATCCCCCCGGCACCGAAAATCGAGGCCGTCCGCTCACGGGGAAACGGACGGCGGTCCAGGCCGGCGTCGTCGAGCGCCTGCTTGGCGACGACCAATGCCAGGAGCTGCATCGGTTCGATGGATTTGACGGCGGCGGGCGGAATGCCCCACTCGGTCGGATCGAACCTGACGTCGTCGAGGAATCCGCCCCATTTGGAGTAAATTTTGTCCTTGACGCCGCGCTTGGGGTCATAGAAATCCGTGGGCCGCCAGCGGTCGTCGGTCACTTCCCGAACGGCATTCACCCGGTTGACGATGTTCTGCCAATAGGCACGCAAGTCAGGCGCCTTGGGCAAGAGGCATGCCATTCCAATGATGGCGATGTCGGATTTCGGCACTTCCCGGCCCAGTCGCCGCTTCGGCGTACGCTCGCCGTGGCGGAGGAGGACTTGCTGGCTTTCCTCAGAGACCGACCGGTGAAGCTCGGCCACGGTCAGCGTATCGTGGCGGAGCCTTGCGGCTTCGCCGAGCATGTACATGCCATCCCGCCGCTGAGCCTCCACGTTGACTTTCACGTAGGGCCCGGCGTCGTTTTCCTTGGCCGGCTCGTTCCGCGTGATGCCCTTCGAAGCGATCCTCAGGCGGCCGATGTTGAGCATTTCCAGGGATTTCAGGATCTCGTCGTCGCTCTTTCCGGCCAGGACCAGTTCGCGCCGCTTGCGATTGAATTCGCCGCAGAATTCGGTCTTCGCACAGCGGGTGTAGACGCCGACGCCCGACTGGAGAAGGTCGGTGTCCTTGCAGGAGACGGCCTGCGCCTGGAACTCCTTCACGATCGCGCCGGTGCCGACGATTTCCTGGGTGAAGAGATATGCCGTGCCCATCAGTACGCCGATTCTCATGCCACGGGCGACGGCCGGCGCGGCGAGTACCGACAGCATGGCCGCCGAAAGATCGTCGTGAATGCCGCCGGCGAACAGGATGTGCACCGACTCGGGATCGGGTATTCCGGTCGCCAGCAGGACTTCGATCGCGGATTCCCAGAGGATGAAACTGCTGCGGGGACCGGTATGCCCTCCGCACTCGTTTCCTTCGAAGATGAACTTGCGGGCTCCCTCCTTGAGGAATCCGTGCAACAGCCCCGGCGACGGCACATGCAGATACGTGGTGATCGACAGTTCCTCCAGTTCCCGTGCCTGGCTGGGACGGCCGCCGGCGATGATCGCGAACGGCGGCTTGATTTCTTCGATGACCTCCATCTGCTCCTGCCGCAGTTCGAGCGGCATGAAACCCAACAGGCCGACTCCCCAGCCCCGGCTGCCCAGCAAGGATCGGGTCGCAGCCAGCAACTCCCGGGCCTGGGGCTTGCGCATTACGGAGAGTGCGAGAAACGGGAGCGCCCCGCCTCCCGCGACGGCCTTCGCGAATTCCGGCGTGTCGCTGACCCGCGTCATCGGACCCTGGACGATCGGGTATCGCGTGCCGTGGCAGGACGCCAGTGGTGCTTCCGGGGCGAGGGCCCGCTGTGTTCGGGCAAGCGCGGGAAGGGTTTCCATGCCCTCGCGGATCGCCGTCATGATGCGGCCGACGGTGCCGAAGCGTTTGGCGAGCGGTGCGGCGAAGGCGATGTCCTGCCCCAGGGGGACCAGAGGGTCGTTCTGATCCTGCAGATACTGACGCAGGGGCTCAGTCCAGGGTTGGTTCTGCAGAATCCGTCGTTCCAGTTCGCGGATGCTGTTCCGGCCGCTCCGCGAAAAGACCCGAAATGGGGTCTGCCCCGGTGCCAGCACGGCGGTTTCGCTGCCGTCAAGCGTCCCCCACACCCGATGCATCTCGGGTCCGGCGAATGGGCTTTCATCGCTCAGCCAGAGTTGTTCGCACAAGACCACGCCCCGCGCTCCGGCCACGATGGCGGCTCCGGCGCTGCGCGGGCCGATCCCCCCTTGCGCCCAGTACGGAATGCCGAGTTTGCCGTGCAGTTCCTGCAGCAGGATGAACGTGGAGTGCGAACTGACCGAGCCGCCGGCCTCGTGACCCTTGACGATCAGCCCGTCGTAGCCGGCAGCCGCAGCCTGCTGGGCGGATTCCAAATCGTGGACTTCGAGCAGGACCTTCCGGGCGATTTTTCGGCTCGCATCCCGGTACCGCTTCAACTCGGCGGGACGTTGTCCGGCCAGAACGAGAACCGGGACCGGGCGGGACAGAATATCGGCCAAATGTTGGGGATTCCGCTCGGGCGAGCCGAGGGTGTCCCAGCGCAGGCCCCAGCGGCTGTCGCGGTCCACCTGGGCCGCCAGACGCTTTACGAGGGGCGCCAATCGGTTGAGGGGATCGCCGTAACCCAAATCGAGAATCCCGATCCCTTCGGCTCGGCAGGCCGCGATGGCGATGGTGGGGTCGACTCGGTTGGGCGGGGTAACGGCTATGATGTTTTCCATGACGACCTCCCTCGGAGCTTCGCAGTGACCCCCTGGCATGCGGAACCATCACCGAGAGATAAACCCTGTCGGGGTTTTATCGTGGCGAGGGCAGGTTCCGGGCAGGATTCAAGTTTAACGATAACGAACTCCTTAGTCGGGAACAAGGAAAATGTGAGGCCATATCCCGTCTCCGAAGGAATATCATGTGTTTCTGATATTTGGCATCCATGTCCAAATTATTAATCAATAATAAATTCATTGGGCTGGTAACGAGAATCCGTGGCCTTTCAGTGAAGTAATCCAACATGCTGAATTGTTACGTTAATTTTGGTTGTGTCGCGCCCGCCCTACATGAGGACGGCCGTCGCCCCTTGTCTTCACCGAGGTGCGCCCGCAATCCGGCTCCGTGAATTAGAAAACTGGCCATATTCTTTTGCGATGGATAATCCTCTGTTGAAGATAGGCCATGCCGGACGTCGTCACGGACTACTTTCAGGGTAACTCGGGGCTTTTGAGATGTATTGTAATTTTGATTTTGTTATGGCGGCTTCTGTCGGCGTTTTGACTGGGATGGGTTTTCCACAGTCGTCCGTTGCTAAGCAGATCGCGACAAATCTCTGAGCGATAGACTGAAGGCCGACCGGACACAGCAACCGAAGCGGCGATGCCACGAGTAGGAGGGGCCGCGTTGCAATCGAGCGGGCGGGCGAGTTTGGACGCAAACAGGACCTGCACGGTGTTGATGGACAAGGCGAGGAGCGTCAATGCCACTTTTCAATAGGTGGGATTTGCGGGAAGGCGGTTTGTGAGGGGCGGACTGTATGACGGCCGCCTGGGGCCGGTACAACCGTGCGTTTGAGGAGGGCGTAGGTATGTCAAAGTTCCCTAACCCAATTGCTGTATCCTGGAAGGGGAAGTTCTGCTTCGCGTCCCGCGGAGCCGCTTCAAAGACTTGTCTGGATTCCAAGCGTTAACCATACGGAGAGATTCGCAGTGAGAAGGTCCTTAGATTTCGGATGCGGGGTCGTGCTGGCACTCGCAGCGGGCGCGGTCTATGCGGGCGATGTCGCAGCCGGCAAGGCGAAATATGAGAGTTGTGTCGAGTGCCACGGACGAGGGGAGGAGGACGCTGCCCCCAATGTTCCCAGCTTGGCCGGAAAAGATGCAACTTACGTCAGGAAAGTGCTGAATACCTACAAGCGGTGCCGCCCGGACGACTGGCTCCCTCCTTGCGGCGGTTCTGAGGAGCGGATCCAGCCGTTCGGTTGGGAGCACCGGTCCAAGGACAGCGATTCGATGCGGGAGATTGCGTCGGAACTGAGTGACGCGGACATCGACAACATCGCGGCCTACATCGCGACACTCCGGAAACCTTGAAAATGCTTCGCCGCGTCGGTGCCGGCATCTTCCGTCGCCGACCGGCGTTTCGAGCCGCCTATGCCGCTGCGATGGTCATCGCGTGGTGCAAGCGGCCGTAATGGAATCGCAATGCGGATCCCACGGGCGGGAGTGTGCATAAAGGGCCATTGCGGTGCCTTGCTTTATATCTGCAGAGATATTTTTTAAACGCCCCCATCGTCCGCCCTTCGTCTATCCGAGCGCCGGTCAGTTGTTCCTTTAGGAGCCTGCTCACGAGCCTCCATCTATCCGAAAGCACTAGATTGTCGTCAGGTGGTGGGCTATGTCGGCCTGGGTGGCGGCGGATCTGGCCAGGGATGTTTTGCTGATGGCGCCGCGGCGCATACCGATCGCGGCGCCAGCGCAAGTATGCTTCGGGCCCCTCCCAGGCCTTGCTGAAGGACCAGGGCTCTGTCTGCAGGCTGAGCCGAAAACGAACTGTCGGGATACTGCGCCGGCAGAGATCTTCTTCCCTACCGTCGAAACGGGGCTGATTCATCCTCGCCGTCTCGAGACCCGGGAGCAGGCCAAGCAGGCGATATTCGAGTACTTCGAAGTGTTCCATCACCGGCAGCGTAACCATTCGGCGCCCGGGTATCGAACTCTCGCCGTATGCGAGCAGCTACATCGTAGGGCCGCCTGACTTCGTGTCCGGAAAACTCTTGCCAGATCGGTGTGGCCGATTGTGGAACAACTGCGGACGCAAGTTTGCGGTACATCCACTTGGCGCTTCTCGTCCTGCGCGGCAGAAGACCGTGAATGGGCTCCAAGAAGCAGCGACCGAAGACAGAATCGGAAGAACAGCGCCAGGCAAACTAAGAGAAATATATTTATTTACTTTTATTCTTTCTCGTCATTGTTTGGCACGCTTACACTTGTTCCAACTGAGCAACAAACGTTTGCGCCTAGACTTGCAGAGCGTCAAGACCCAGTACGACAGCGAAGAATGCGGCATCGACGGTGGAGAAATGTGAAAGGTCGCAAACGCCACATCGTCGTCGATGGGCTGAGGTTAACCCTGCGCATTTCCGAGAAGATCGCCGATGGTTTTGCCGTTTTGCCCAAGCGTTGGGTCGTCGAGCGCAGGTTCGGGTGGCTCGGCTCTTTCCGAACACGGGCTAAGGATGCCAGAATCTTAACTGCGACCGCGGAAAACATGATCCGTGTAGCCATGCTCAAATTCACGCCTGCAAAATGTGCATGAACGTTTACCAGACCGGTTCATAACCCGCGAACCCTCTCGGGAGGTCCACCGCCAGCAAGCTTGAGCTTGACGTCGTTATGTTAGCATTAGCATATCGACGTGCCAGCGCAAGCAGGTTCGTTCCGTTCCAGCGTCAGGATCGCTGACAGACCCGACCGTCCTTTTGCGGATTCGGGCGTTTTGTCGTGTTCGTAACGTATTCGTAACACCCGTGTAATACGATGAAAGCAATCCCATTCAACACTACGCGTTTCACGGCGCGGCGAGAGATATGAAAACTTCGAGGCTGATCGTACTGGCATGCCTGGCCATGGTGCCGGCCATCGCGCTGTCCTGGTGGAACGACGAGTGGCGCTCCAGAAAGCAGATTTCCGTGGATGCCAGCGTCACTGGTGCGGATACCCGCGACCTGGTGGCTGACTTCCCGCTCCTGATTCGCCTGCACACGGGCAATTTCAGCTATTTTGGCGAACTGGCCGAGGGCGGGAAAGACCTTCGCTTCATGGCGGATGACAAGACGCCGCTCAAGTTCCATCTCGAGAAACTCGATCCGATCAACGAAATGGCGCTGGTCTGGGTCAAGGTGCCGCGGATTCCGGGCCAGTCGGCCGACGAGTCGTTCTGGATGTATTACGGAAACGAGGAAGCGCCGGACGGCAGCGAGGCGAAAGGCACCTACGACGTCAGCCAGGGCCTGGTCTTCCACTTCGACGAAAAGGACCCGGTGCCCAAGGACGCCACGGCTTACGGCAACAACGCGGCCAAGTCCGCGGCCTTGCCGGAACCGGCGGGCTGGATAGGGGCTGCTGCCCGGTTTGCCGGCACGGGCGGCATTGAAATCAATCCGTCGCCGTCGCTGCAACTGGACCCGGCGAAGGGCTGGACCTTTTCGAGCTGGATCAAGCTCGAGCCCGGCGTTTCCGAAGGCTATGTATTCCGTGCTGCGGAGGGCGAGTCCCACGCCATGGAATTGCTGGTGCGGGGTGGGGCGCTGGTGGCACGGTATCTCGCCGCCGGCAAGGCGGTCGAAACGGCGCCGGTGGCGATAGCCGCGCCGGACCGCTGGCAGCACGTGGCCTTCGTGTTGCGGCCGGACAAGCTGGAGCTCTATTTGAACGGCGAACCCGCGGCCCAGGCTGCCGCCGTTCCATCGGCCATGAATCCCTCGATCGTTTTGGGCAGCGCAGCAACGGGCGGTTTCCTGGCAGGCCTGCTCGATGAGGTCCAGGTTTCGAACGCGGCCCGCAGTGCCGAATGGATCAAGCTGTCGGCGCGCAGCCAGAGCCAGGATTTCAGCGTCGTCAGTTTCGGCCAGGACGAAGGCAAGAGCAGCGCGGGCGAGGTCAGCTCCTTCGTGGTGATCATCCAGAACGTGACCTTGGACGGCTGGGTGGTGATCGGCCTGACCGGCGTCATGTTCGTGGTTTCGGTGCTGGTCATGATCATCAAGGCCGTGGTGATCTCCAAGGTCAGGAAGGACAACAAGGCATTCCTGGCCCAGTACGAAGCCATGAGTCCCGATGCCGATCCCGGTCAACTGGATCGCGAGGAAACCGACGACGAAAAGGAGTTGGCCGATTCCGAATTCCTGTCGGCCCTGGTCGGCAAGCACGACCATTACCAGAGTTCCCCGCTCTATCACATCTATCACGCCGGCATCCGCGAGGTGAAAAAACGGGTGGGGTCCTCCTCCAGGCCGCTGACCCCGGAAGCCCTGAATGTCGTGCGGGTCAAGCTGGATTCCATCGTGGTCCGCGAGAGCCAGCGCCTCAACGGCAAGATGGTGCTCCTCACGATCGCCATCGCCGGCGGGCCGTTCCTCGGGCTGCTGGGCACCGTGGTGGGCGTGATGATCACCTTCGCGGTTATCGCCGCTACCGGGGACGTCAACATCAACTCCATCGCCCCCGGTATCGCGGCAGCCCTGCTTGCGACGGTGGCAGGGCTCGCGGTCGCGATTCCCTCCCTGTTCGCCTACAACTACCTGCTGACCCAGATCAAGGACGTCATCGCCGACATGCGGGTGTTCTCGGACGAGTTCCTCGCCATGCTGTCCGAGCGCGTGGCGGACCGCCATAGGGGGGCGTCGTCATGAAGGTCGAATCCGAGGAGAAGGTCTATGACGACATCAACATCACGCCCATGCTGGACGTGGCGTATGTGCTGCTGCTGATCTTCATCATCATGACTACGGCGACGGTGCAGGGCATCACGGTGAACCTGCCCAAGGCCAGCAGCACGCCCAGCCTGTCCAAGCCCAAGACCAAGGCGATTTCCATCACCCAGGACGGCACGATCTACCTGGACACCTATCCGGTGTCGCTCGAGGAGCTGGAAACCCGCCTGGCCCAGTACAAGGCGGCCACGCCGGACCTGCCCGTGGTACTCAAGGCGGACGCCTCGATCCAGTACCAGAAGGTCGTCGAAGTGTTGGACATCGTCACCCGGCTCGAAATCGGCCAGCTGGGTCTGGTTACGCAGAAGCTGGTGAAGTAGCGGGCGCGTTCCATGAATATCAAGCTGATGCGCCGATATCTGCCCGTCGCCGTCGGCGTGGTTCTGGTCCTGCTGGTGGCTGTCGGCGTCTATCTGGCCAGGGATCTGTTCGACAAGCCGGCGCAGACCAAGAAGCAGGTCCAGCAGATCACCGTGGTTCAGCCGCCGCCTCCACCGCCGCCCCCGCCTCCGCAGGAAAAGCCGCCGGAGCCCGAGGTCAAGGAGGAAAAGATGGAGGAGCCGGAACCCGAGCCGGAGCCGGAACCCGAGCAGGCCGAGGAGCCGCCGCCGGGTGAGGACCTCGGCGTGGATGCCGAAGGCGGCGCGGGAAGCGACGGTTTCGGCCTGGTCGGCAAGAAAGGCGGGCACGGCCTGATCGGGGGAGGCGGCGGCAACGCCATCATCTGGTACGGACAGCAGCTGCAACGGACCGTCTCCGGCGAGTTGCAGCGAAAGCTCAGGGATCGGGCCCGCAACAGCCGGTACCAGGCCGTGCTCCACATCTGGATCAGCCCCCAGGGCAGCATCAGCCGGATCGAGCTGGGAAAGTCCAGCGGCATCGAAGAGATCGACGAGGCGCTCAAGGCCGCGCTGGCAACGATTCACGGACAGCTCGAACCGCCCCCGGAGCGCATGCCGCAGCCGGTCAAGATCAGGGTCCAGTCCGAAGGTTAACAAGCCACCCACCGAAAACAACCGCACCTAGGATGCGGCGAGGCAAACAAACGGGACATTATGAAAAGCGAACACAAATCCCTTGCGCTGCTCGTCTCCTGCGCACTGGCGGGCTCGCCCGCCGCCTACGGCAGCGAGAAGAACGAGAAGGAGGAACTGCTCAAGCTGCGCAACACCACGCTGAACCTGATCGAGCTGCTGGTCCAGCAGGGTATTCTGGACAAGGGCAAGGCGGAACAGATGATTCACCAGGCCGAACAGAAGGCAGCCGCCGAGGCCAAGGCCGAAGCGCGGCAGGAAGCCGAGCAGTCGGCATCGGCAGGCGGGAGTGCGAAACCGGAAGGGAAGGATGCCGCTTCGGGCAAGGGTGAAAAGGGCGCCGTTCGGGTCACTTACGTACCGGACTTCGTGAAGGACGAAATCCGCGCCGAGGTGCGCAAGGAACTCAAGGATGAGGTGGTCAAGGAGGTCAAGGCGGACGCCAAACACGAGAAATGGGGCGTTCCGGCGGCCTTGCCCGACTGGGTCACCCGTTTCAAGTTGTTTGGGGATTTTATGGTTCGCTCCGAAAACCAGTTCTTCGGCAGCAACAACCGGCCAAACACCTATTTCAACTGGCCCGCGATCAATGCGGCTGGCGGTATCACTCAACTCGGTGATCCCTACCGAAACACCACAAACGACTTCAACCTTTGGAAGCTACGGATGCGGCTCGGTTTAGAAGCAAAAATTACCGACGAATTGCAGGCTCAGATCAGGTTGACCACGAGTAACCAATACAGTCCGATTTCAACGAACCAGGTTATGGGACAGTATGGTACAGGATATCAAGTGCAGCTCGATCGCGCATTCCTCCAGTACGATTACCTGGACGACAAAGGCCAGGACTGGGTTACGTTGTGGGCTGGCCGGATGGCGAATCCGTGGTTCAGTACGGATAATACCTTCGATCCTGATCTGAATTTTGAGGGATTCTCAGGTACCTTCCGCTTTCCGTTCGGGCATGATTACAATCCTGAAGTCATCGCCTACCATGTGGTCAGTACGGCGGGGCGTCAGCAGTTCAACTGGGGTTATACAAAGCCGAACGAGGCCTATCTGACCTTGGGAGCCTTCCCCTTGGAACAGGATACTTTGTTTGGTGCCAGTAAATACCTATGGGCGGCACAGGGCGGTATGGACTATCTGTTCAACCGCAACAACCGTTTCAAGATCGGTGTGGCCTATTACGACTACAACAATACTCAGGCAAGGCGTGATCCCCTTGGCAGCACCAAGTATGACTGGACGGCTCCCCAGTTCTTTACACAGGGCAACAGCTTGGCACGGATCAGCAACGATCTGAATTCTTCGACCGAGCCGCGCCTGGTCGGCCTTGCTTCGAAATTCGAAATTTTCGATGTCACAGCGACTTACGATTATACGGGTTTTTATCCGCATCACGTGATGTTGATTGGAAGCTATTCGCATAACTTCGGTTTCGATCAGCAACAGATCTACAACACGCTGGGAGAGGATTTGCAGCCGCGAACCAACGCCTTCGAAGCCCGTTTCGAGGTCGGCGAACCGAACATCCAGCGATTCGGGGACTGGAATTTCTGGATGGCCTACAAGTACCTGGAAGCGGATTCGGTCATGGACGCCTTTACGGACTCGAACTTCCACGCTTATGGCGGTACTAACGCGAAAGGCTGGGTGCTGTCCGGAAACTATGCCATTGCCAACAATACCTGGCTCGGCCTGCAATGGCTGTCCAGTTCGGCCATCACAGGTTATCCGTATGACGTGAATTCCCTGCTGGTCGACCTGAATGCTCGTTTCTAGTCCCGACGTGTGAGGAAAGTAGTTATGCCGTCCGCCAAGGACATCGAGAATAGAAGCAGGAATGTGAGCTTGCCGCCCCCTCCGTCCCGCCTGGGGCCGGCCATAGCGCTCGGCTTGTGCTCGCTGGTTTGGAGTGGTTCGGTTTTCGCCGAGAAGCCGAAGGGCGACGAGGGTGTCGTCCAGACCTTGCGCAAGGCCCAGGGCATGCTGCGGCAGCTCAGCCAGGAGAAAATCGAGCTGGAAACGAAGAATGCCGCGCTCGAAAAGCAGCTCGCCGATCAGGCCGCCGCACTCAAGGGCCTCGAGGCCAAGGCGGCGAAACTGGAACCCTTGCAGGGGGAACTGAAGCAGATCACCGCCGCCCGGCAGAACCTGGAGCAGCAGCTCGGCGGCCAGACTTCGCGGCTGCACGCGTTATCCGACCAGCAGAAAAAGGCTTTGGCCGAGCTTCAGCGCTACCGCAGGGACAACCAGCTTCTGGTCGACGCGGTCAAGGAGCGGACGCGCTGGATAGAAAGCTGCACCGCCAAGAACCGCGATCTGGTGCGGGCGAACCAGGAGGTCCTGGAGAAATTCGGCAACAGCAGTTTGCTGGATAAACTCGCGGAATCCGAGCCTTTCACCGGCATCGCCGCGGTCGACAAGGAAAACGCCGTGCAGGAATTCCGCTACAAGATCGAAGACCTGGAAGTCACGCCTTGGAAGGACACATCGCCCCAGGTTTCGGCCGCTCCTGCGCCCGGTGTGTCCGATGCGTCGCCGGCCAAGGAAGAAGACGAAGACGGCGAATAGACGCCCGTTTCGCGCCTCCGCTCTCGGCGGGAACGGGCGCATGCCGGCTTCCGCAACGCCAATCCCGAATCCCCAATCCCCGATAAATCCCGCAAAGCCATTGCCGGTCCTGCATCAGCATGGACTGGGGCCGTCAACTGCGGCCGTCGGCTGGCTAAATTTCGCTGTCTGCGCACTTCGGCCGTCGCTCCAAATCCCGATGGCCCGTTCCCGTCCTGCCGAATCGCGTAATGCGCCTTTCCTTTGATGGGCGAGCCGCTGGGAGCGGCCCGCCCCGCGTCCGGTCAGGTGCAACCGGGCGAGCCGTTCTTGATGTCGCTCGTGGAGCATTCGCCGAACCCTAAGAGTTCGACCTTGAGCGGGTTGAGGCTGCTGGAGTCCGCTACCTTCGGGTCCGATTTCTCCTCGCTGTCGGACACAGTGGACTGCATGGCCGCCTGGGTAGCCGCGCCCGCGGCGGCGGCCGCGCCCGCCGGAACCACGGGAACGCTGACGTTGCCGCTGGGAACGCCGGTTGCGGTGCCGCCGACCTGAATGTTGCTGGCGCCGAGTACGGCCGTCGCTGCGATAGCGACGTTGGTGCCGCCGATGCCCGCTTCGCCGGCATCGACCACGCCGCGCGGCGCGGCGAGGTAAACGTCGCCAGGCAGGGACGCCGTGCTGGCGGCGGTACGGATGCCGCTGCCCGATACGACCGGCGGGAATTCGACCTGCAGATTGCCGCGCTCGTCGAAGGTGATCCGCGGCGGCGGGGCGGCGATGGCCGACTTGGCGCCGCGTCCGGCGTCGATGTTGCCGTTGGACGACCAGATGGTGATGTCGCCTCCATCCATGGCGAACACGCGCGACTGGTTGACCATGAAGTTGCCGTTCACCAGGGCGTTCACGGCGCCTTCCCGCTGGGCGACGATGCCGAGATCGCTGGCAGCCTTCGATCCGGCGAAGGCCACCGCGAGGCCCGCATTCACGCCGCCGCCGGGGACGAGGAGATTGATGTCTCCGCCGTCGACCGTATGGATCTTGCTGAAGAACAGGCTGAGGCTGCCCTTGTACTTGGCGTCGCCGTCGTTCGGGAACAGCGTATCGATGGCCGCGAAGCCGCGGTCGTAGTCGGACCGCCGCCCGGTTTTGGCTGCCTGGGCTGCGGAGGCCCGGATCTCATCGTACAGGATCGCCAGCAGGAGTTCGTGCTGCTGGTCACCGGGCAAGGCCTGGTAGGCCGCGGCTGCGTCGGCGTACTTGAGCCCGTCGTTGCCGGTCCGCTTGCGCATGTAGTCAAGCAGGAGTTTCCGGTACCGGTTCGAGGTGGGATCGTATTTTTCCGCAAACTTGTCGAAGTGGGCCTGGTTGCCATTCAGGCCGGCCATGACCGAAATCGAGGCGCCATTGTCGGCCAAGGCGTTGTTTTCTGTGTTGCCGATGGTGTAGATGCCTTCCGACGCACCCAGGTCGATGTTCCTTCCCGCGCTGACCCAGAGCTGACCGGGGCCCGACAGCCGAACTTCGCGGGTCAGGTTAACCAAGTTGCCTTGGGCGTTGCGCGGCGAGGTGAAACGGATGTCCCGGCCGGCGGTGACGCTCGACATGGCGTAGTCGGGATGCTGCACGTGTAGGCTGACGTCGAACAGATCGCGCCCCGCCATCACGTCCACCGCCTTGGGCAGGACGAGGAGGAGGGGATCGACCGAGGCGATGTTACTTTTCGCGTAGATCCTCGCCGCCTCCGAGTCGCCCCGATGGACTGGAACCTGCGCGTGGATCAGGTTCGAGGCGCCGAAAGGCTGCAGCCGTTGTGAGGCGTCTTCCCAGCTCTTGGCGGGATTGGCGATCCCCGGCAACAGGGACGGGTCGGCGTCCGACTGCGTGACGTTGACGTTGTCGCCCACCGAGCCTGTGGTGATGTTTCCGCCCGCCAGCAGGCTGAAGCCGGCCTTGGCGGCGGGATAGGTCGTGAAGCTGCGTTCGAGGACGACGTCGCCCTGCAGCGCGGCCACGTCCAATGATGCAGGGTAGACGCTGAGCGCACTCAACGAAGCGCCGGGGAAGCTGAGCTGATTCTTGGCGGTGCGGAGCTTGTTGACGGCGCTCACTATTCCCGGGATGTCGTTCTGTATCCGGACGTCCCCGGCCAGCGATTCCAGCGCGATGCCGCTCCGGTCGGTGTAGGTGAAGAAGAAGTTGCGCGCGCTGGCGCTGTTGATCACGGTGGGATTGATGGCCGCGCCCAGCTCGATGTCCTGCCCGGCGCTCAGGCTGAACCTGGAGTCTCCCAGTGCCAGGATCGGCCCGAGCCCGTTCGTCGATGACTTGATCGCTCCCCTCGCGCTGATTTCCCCGATGCCCTTGCCGGTGTAGAAAGTACCACCCAGGACGTCGCCGCCGGCGCTCACGGTCAGGTTTCCGCCGCCGGAAATCTCCACTTCGTTGGTGTTGAATCCGGTATCGGACGGATCGTTCGGCTTGGACGGGCTGCCGACCTGCTTGCCGGTGGTGGCGATGACCGCCGACAGGTCGGACACGTCCCGGCCGGCCTCGACGGTGATGTTGCCGCCGCCGAGTGCGCCGACGTTCTGCTGGAAACTTCCCTGCTGCGCCGAGGTGCCGACCGGTCCGCCGATCGCCACGGCCCAGGCCGTCGGCGTTTCGCCCTGGTGGCTGGCGCCCTCGGTCCAGTTGCCGGTGCGCACCAGCCAGCCGTCGAAGAACTGGCCGGTGCGGGCGCCGATCACGTCGCGGCCGGCGCTGATGCTGATGTCTCCGCCGTCGACGGGATATTCGCCGTAGAACTGGAAGGCCACGAAGCCGTTTTTGAAATTGCCGTAGCGCTGGGTGTCGGTCGGACGGCCCGCCGTGTAGATGGCAGAGCCGGCGTTGGTCAGGACCACATCCCGCCCGGCTTCGACGTCGATGTCGCCGGTGCCGGTCCGCACCGCGACGTCTTTGCCGACCACCACGTCGGTGCCGGCCTGCAGCCGGTAGCTCCAGGACGAGCCGGTCTGCAGCATGTCCTTCACCGCGACGGTGGCGCCGGGGCCGAGGAGGCCCGAAACGTCGATGCCCTTCGGATCGTCGCGGAAGCCGTCGCTGAGTTTTCCGTCGATCGAGAGCTTGCCGCCGGCTTTCAGCGTCAAGACGCCCGGACGGCCGTCATAGCGCCAGTCGACCAGGTCCCAGCCGGCCGATCCCAGCGTCAGGTCGCCGCTGCTGCGTATTTCCAGACCTGCCCGGAGGCCGCCCGGCAGTCCCAGGCGGGTTTCGATGGCGCCGGCGTTGGCCATGTAGGCGTCGGTGTCCGCTTTCCAGGCCGCGATGTCGTTGCTGCCGATTGTGCTGCCATGATCGTAGATGCGGACCGCTTCCACGGTGGTCTCGGCGGCGCCGCTCACGGACGATCCGAGATCCGCGGCGACCGCGACGTCCTGATCGGTGCGCAGCGCGCGCAGGTTCAGGGTGCCGTTGGCGGAGCCGTCGGTGGCGCTCACGTCGATGTGGGCGCCCGATGCCACGGTAATCCCGCCCTTCGGGCCCTGGCCGAGGGACTCCAGTGCGATCCGACCGCCCTGTTCGGCGCTGCCGTGCGCTTGCAGATCGGCACCCGCCGCCAGGGTCAGGCCGCTGCCGGCCTTGAGGTCCAGCGTGGCGTTGTCGCCTTGGGCCTTCAGGCTGCCGTCTATCCGGACGGAACCCAGGTCTGCCGCGAGTTCGACCGTGCGCGCCGCCACGGTGTCGCCCGCATTCAGGTGCAGGTCTCCGGTGCGCGCCCTCAGGCTGATGCCGTCGCTGAATCCGGCCGATGCCAGCGTGCCGGCCAACCCGCCCACGTCGCCATTGTTCTGCAGGGCACGGACGTCGAGGGCGAAACGGCCGCCGCGTTCCGCGCCCTGGGCGTCGACGCTGCCTTCGAAACGGAATCCGCCCGCTGCCGCTGACACCACCAGCTCGCCGCCCTTGCTTCCGTTGAGTGCGAGCTTGGCGCCGGATTCCAGCGCGACGTTGCCGGTCCGGCTGGAGAGTTCCACCGCGCCGCCGTCGGTCTTGATGGTGGCGTTGCCGATCCTCACTTCCCGGCCGGAAACGTCGATGTTCGAGCCGGCGGCGAGGACCACGTCGCCCTTCAGCGCATCGAGCTTGACGACGCCGGACTTGAGCGCAATCGTCCCGGCGTTCCGGATGCTGTCCGCGGTGATGGACAACTGGGCGCCGAGTGCGTCGGCGGCGGCCTGAGCGGTGCCGGACGACCGGATGCCCACCGCATGGCCGGTGGCGTCGATCCGGGTGTCCGCCCCGCGGTCGCCGGTGACGACGGGGGCGCTGAAGTCGAGGTCGGCCGATGCGGTCAGCGTGCCCGTACCCGAGCCGATGATCGCCTTGCCGGCTTCGAAACTCACGTTGGAATAGCCCTTGAGCGCGTAGGCGCCTTCGCCCAGTTCGATGGTGTCGGCGACCAGCGAAAGGGCGCCGGTGCCGTTGCCGGTACGGCTGGTGCTCACATCGAGCGGATTTTCCAGGCGGATGTCGCCGGCCTTGATGCTTGCGGTCTGGCCGGCGTTGTCGAACCCCAGGAGTCCGCCCGAGCGCAGGACGAGTTGCTGCGAGGCCAGTTCGACGGCGCCGAACAGGCTGATGTCGCTGCCGCTGTTCAGGCGCAGTTCGTTCGCCTGGAGGGCGTTCAGCGCGGCCTGACTCAGCGCCAGGCCGTTCTGGAAGCTGGCGTCTGCGCCCAGGCCGATGCGGCTGGCGCCCAGCGAAACCGAGCCGCCCTGGGCCAGGAGCTTGCCGGAAAGGTCCATGTCGGCGGTGGCGTCGACGATCATGGAATTCGACGTGGCCAGCGTCGCGCCCGAACCGATGACGATCGAGCCGGTACGTCCCGAGACCCCGCTGCGCTGGAGGTCGGCCTGATCCGAAGTCGATACCCGCAGGAAGGCGGCGTCGCCGTCGAGTTCGTAGACCTTCGGCGTGCCGGTGTCCTTGGTCGAGCCTTCGGCGGTGATGCCGGAACCCTTCGCGAGGGTAATGTTTTCCTTGGCGGTGAGGATGAACTCGGCGCCCCTGAGCTTGGCATTTTGCTCCAGGGAAATGTTCGAGGCGTGGGTATCGATCGTGACGGCGCCATCGGCGGTGTCGCGTACGCCGCCGATGGCGATGCTGGCGACGCCCAGGCCGTTGAGTTTCTCCGCGACCAGCTTGATGGCGTTGCCCGTCGCCTGCCCGGCCGCGCCTTCCGATACGATGGCGATGTTGGCGGCGTCGATGTCGAGGCGGCCGCCGCGGCCATTGGCGGCGGCCTTGGCCGACACCCGTCCGTCCAGGCCCAGCGCCGTTTCCGCCGAGATGAGCAGGGAGCCGGCGTCGCGCGGAAGATAGGGTACGGCGGCCTCGTTCTTGGCCGCCTTGGCGGAGAAGAAGTCGTTGGCGCCGGAGGTCGAGTATTCGGCACGGGTGCGGGCGGCGCTTCCGAGTTCCACCGCGAAGCCGCTCCAGAGCGCATCGCGTATGCCCGTGCCGGAAACGGTCCGGTAGCCGGCGACGATGGGGGCGCCGTCGGCGCGCTGGAGATTGAGGCCCGGCACGATGTCGGCGGCGCCTTTGTCGGGCGTCACCAGGTAGGCGCCGGGGAGGAGCGCGTAATGGGCCGGCAGGAGGACGTAGTAGCCGGCCTTGAGTCCGCCGCCGCCGGAGAGGTAGACGCTGTCGCCGACCTTCAGGCCGGAGTTCGCGGATTCCAGCGGATCGTAGGGGGCCGTCGTGCCCTTGAAGGCGGGCAGGATGGCGTAGGCTCCCTGGTAGCCCTTGCTCGTGGGGTCGAGCAGGTCGTACGAACCGCCCGGTCCCGGCACGAATTCGAAGGCGAACAAGTCGCCGCCGCCCCGGGTGTCGACCACCGAGCCGTCGGCGATGTCGACCTTCTGACCGTCGAGCACCAGTTTCTTTTCCGGCGGCGCGGTGAAGACCAGGTTCTGGTCGCCCAGCGGGTAGATCCAGTCCAGTCCGCCCTGGGTGCGGCCGAAAGGAATGATTGCACCCTTGGCCGAATTGGAGGTGATGCTGCCCGCGGCCAGCTCGAGGTGCTTGGAGGCCTGGAAATTCAGCTGGCCGAGCGGCGCTTTCACGGTGCCGCCCTGGACGATGTTCGGAGCCTCCAGCGTCAGCTTGCCGCCGCCGGAGAGCACCGTTGCCCCCTTGGAATCGCCCGGCTTGATCGTGAGCGTGCCGTCGGTCGTGCCTCTCACGGCGATCCGGAAATCGCTCAGGGTCGAGGGATAGACCTGGTCCGCGGTCAGGGTGAGGTCGCCGGCCGCCAGGAATTCGCCCAGGAAGTCCCGCTGTTGCTGGGTGGTGCGCACGCCGATCAGGCGCAGGTCGCCGGCGCTTTTCAGGTCGGCGCCGTCGAAGCCTTGCAGGGCGGTGGTGCCGACCAGGTCGATCAGGCCAGCATTGACTTGCAGGCTGCCGTTGCCGGCGGTCGGAGCGGCGTTGCCCGGCCGGGTCTGGGTCGACCCGAGCGCGACATAGGCGGAGTCGAGCGACACCTTGCCGGCGGTGGCGCCGGTGGCGGGTGCGAAGGCCAGCACCGGCGCGTCGAGCACGATGCTGCGTTCGGTGTGCAGGTTGACGCCGCTGGTCAGTTCGATGCGGCCCGGTGTGCGGAGCGTCAACTCGCCGAAGCCGCCGCGTTCGACCTGGCCGACGCTCAGCACCGCCTGGCCGTAGCGGTTGGAGGCCACGGCCTCGCCCTGGACCGTGGCCGTCCCGGCGGGTCCGGACTGGTTCAGCGATATCACGCTGGGGACCTTGGGGAAGGGCGTCTGGCCCACCCCGATTTCGTCGGGTTCGGCCCGGGTGTTCGGATTGAGTTCCAGCGACAGTCCGCCGCCCGCGGCGCCGGTTCCGTCACCGGCCCGTCCGTCCAGTTTCCCGTAGAGCTGGATGCCCTCGGCGGCGCGGATCTCGATGTTGCCGCCGGAGGAGGCGATCTGGCGGCGTTCCTGGGAGATGGCGCCGTTCGGTCCCCTGACCGGGACGTCCAGGCGTCCCTGGGTCCCGGAAACGTCGAGTTCCGAGCCCTCGTCCGCCACGACGAAGCCCCGGTCGGCGTGCAGGGTGATGGTTCCGCCGTCGAGTACCTTGCCGGTCACGTGGTCCGGCCGGTCGCTGTAGAGCAGTGTCGTGCCGGACACGTCCACCTTCGCGCCGGAACCGATCCAGATGCCCTGGTCCGCCTTGAAGCCGGGGTCGGTGCCGGCGGGCGGCGTGACGGTCATCGCCACGTCGCCGCCGGCGGCTTCGAGCGTCCCGTTCATGAAGATGCTGGAATCCGATTTCAGCGAAATCTTGCCGCCCGCATCGGTATGGATCACCGCGCCGTCGCCGATCCGTACCGCCGCGTCCTTTCCGCCCTGGCCGACTTCCTGGGCCAGCACCAGATCGAGTTCGCCGGCCTGGCGCGAAAGCTCCGACAGCAGCTTGACCTGCGCGAAGTCGCGGAAGTTCGAGCCGCTGACGCGGTGGACGGCTTCCGGATCGAGGACGCGGTTCTTGACGCTGAGGCGGATGTCGGTGCCGTCGGTGACGGTGACCCCGCTCTTGTTGGAACCCACGGAATAATGCGCGAACCCGCCCTGGCCGAAGAAATCCGGGTTGAGGACCAGCGGGTCGGCGCCATTGGCGATCTCGGCGTCCGCCGCGCTGCCCAGGATCACCTGGTCGGAGACGAGGCTCAGCGAACCGCCTTTGCCGCCGGCGAAGGCATAGCCTTCGAGCGTGCCGTTCAGCTTGAGGTCCGAGCCGCCGACCGCTGCGGCTTCCAGGCTGATACCGCCGGCGTCCCCGGCCTTGAAGTCGTTGTCGCCGGTGCGCCGTGCGCCGCCGCTGACGTCGATGCGGCTGCCGGAGGCGAGACTGACGTCGCCTTCGGCCTTCACGGAAACGGTTCCGCCGTTCACGAGGACGCGGCTGCGGTCCTGCCCGCTGTTGCCGGTGGCGTCGGCCGGACGGTCGTTGATCCACTGGCCGCTGACGTCGATGGCGGCGCCGGAGCCCAGCTCGATGGCACCGGACAGCTTGCCCAGGGTGGCGCTGGTGAGCCGGGTCGAGAGATCGACTGTGCCGGCATGAGCCGTGATCGTTCCGTCGACCTTGATTTCGCCGCCGGTGAGCACGAGGCTGCCCCCGTCGGCCATCGCGAGGTTCTCACCGGAGCGGATGGCGACCTTGCCGTTGGTCTTGATGTCGGCGTACATGATGCCGGAATCGCGCAGCTTGTCGCCGGAAAGGACCAGGGCGGCCGGTTGGCCGGATTTTCCCGGGTCCTGCGGAAACGGCTCGTCCTTGCCGACGCCGAGCGATGCCGAGGCTCCGCCGAAAATGACGGACTGGGTGCTGTCGGGGCTGCGCGCCAGGTCGATCTTCAGGGTTCCGCCGGCGGGCTGGGTTCCCGTTTCGCGCTGATGGAGGCCGGCTGTCGAGGCGCCGCGCATCTCGGCTTCCAGCGCCAGCGCCGCCGCCTTGATGTCGAGCTTGCCAGCGGCCTTGCCCTCCACGTAGCCTTGTTCGTAGCGTCCCAAGTTCCTGGGGCCGATGATGTCCCAGGTCTTGGCGATGTTCCAGGCTTTGAATTTCTGGCTGACCTGGCCGAAGATGGAGGCATAGGTCTGGTTCGGATCGGCGCTGCCGATGTCCACCGTCTTGCCGTCCGGCGTCAGCAACTGGGTGGTGTCGACGTAACCCGAGCGGTAGGCCACCGATCCGCCGGAGAAGTCTAGCAGCGCGCCGCGCTGCAGGATGGCGTCGCCTTCCGATGCCAGCTTGAGCGTACCGCCGCCTGTGCTGCGTTCGGCGACGGTACGGGCGATACGTTCGAGTTCGCCGGAGATGTCGGCGAGCGGCGTACCCTTGCGGATGTCGACCCGTATCTTCTGGCCGTACAGCACGCCGTCGCGCTGCAGGGGCGAATCGCGCAGCTCGTTGCTGCGCAGCTCGACCGTCACCACGTTGCGTTCCATCGCCACGCCCACGTCCTGGATACCTGAAACGTCGATCCTCGCCCCCTTGTCGACATGGATGCGGGCGTCGTTCTTGACGTTGTCGAGAACGGGGTTGGCGGGGTTTTCGGTTGCCGTCACCGTTATCTTGCCGGAGCGGGAGACCAGTTGCGCACCGTTCTCGATCCGGACCTGGTGCCCCATGACCTCCACCCAGGAAGCGTCCTGCGATTGGCCGTCCACGGCGGTGGCCTGGTCGTTCAGGTCCGGATTCGCCGAGGTCTTGCTGCCGCCTTTCAGGTTCACCGTGGCCTTGGTGCCCAAACCGTCGTCCAGTTCGGCATTGCGCTTGGTGCGGTTCGCTTGCAGCAGCCAGGCATCGCCCTCGCGGCGCACACTGGCGCCCTCCCGCGCCAGGAGGCGCACCGAGCCGTTGACCCGCACCGAGGTGGTCGCCGACACCCGGCCCTGCTGGTTCACCGCGAAGCCCATCAGCGTCACGTTGCCTCGCTCCGCCAGCGCCTTGCCGATGTTGGCGACTTCGCCGCCGGTTCCGACTTCGACGAGGAGCCCGCGCAGATTGGAATCCTTGCCGGCTTCCTGCAGATAGACCTTGTCGGTGGCGGCGACGAGGAGAATCTGGCCGTCCGGCGCGGACAGATCGCCCTTGTTCACCACGGAGGGGGCGGCGGCGATGATGCGGCCGGAATTGGCGGTCTTGACGGAGGAGCCTTCGGCGAACTCGATGCCGATCTTGGTGCGGTTTCCCTTCTCGTCGAGAATGAAATTGCCCTGTTCGTCGAGTCGGTAAACCTTGCCGTCGCCCACCAGCGCCGCGCGTCCGTCCTGATCGACGACTTTGGTGATGCCGCGCTGGAAAGTGTCGTCGGTGATATTCAGCGTGCTGACCAGCAGGGTGTTGACGTCGACCTGCGAGCCCTTGCCGAACAGAAATCCGTTCTGGTTGAGCAGATAAACCTGCCCGTTGGCGGACAGCTTGCCGAAGATGCGGCTGGGATCGTTCTGGAAGATGCGGTTGAGGGCGATGGACGAGGCCGAGGGCTGCTTGAACTGCACGGTGTTTTCCGCGCCGATGTTGAAGCTCTTCCAGTTCAGAATGGCGCGGTCGGAGTGCTGGTTGATCGTCATCATGTTGCCGGCGATCGACTGTTCGGCGCTGCCGCTCGACACGAAGACACCGGCGGGTACCGGCAGGCTTCCGGCCTGCGCGGCACCGCCCGCCAGGAAGGCGCCGGCCAGAACGGTGCGAACGGAGGCGGCCAGCGGCTTCAGGCTGATGTCGGTGGGTGGAAGATTGGCTTTGCGGCTTGCAGGTTCGCGGGTCGTCATGCTCGTTCCCCGATCAGTAATCGTAAGCGATGCGGAAATCGACGCGGGTCTCACCAACCGCGACGCTTTCCGTCCTGGTGAATGGATAGGACCAGAACAGGGTGCCGTTGAGCTTCCGCCACAGCTCGATGTTGAATCCGGCGCCGGTGCTGGCCAGGCTGAAGTGCTGGGGCTGGTCGGGCAATGCGTCCTTGACCCACAGGTAGGCGAGGTCGCCGAAGACCAGGAACCGCAGCAGCCCCATGCCTTCGTAAAGATGTTTGCCGAGGTCCGGGCTGTAGAACTCCAGCGAGCCGTTGACGCCGTTGTCGCCCAGCCGCTCGACCTCGTGGTAGCCGCGCACGCTGAACATGCCGCCGGCTCCCATCTGCTCGTTGCTGATCAGGGGCACATTGGTGACCTGGCCGGTCATCCGAACCTGCATGGACAAGTCCTCCGGCAGCATCTGCCGGTGTCTCACGTCGCCTTTCAGGTAGACGTAGTTGGGGGTTGCTCCGTAGCGGCGGTTTTCGAATTCCTGATAATCCCCCCAGAACAGGACATGGGTTTCCAGGTTGAGCTGGCTGAACGATCCGTCCTCGTAGCCGAGGCTGGCGTCGTAGCCGGCCATGAAGGGCGAATAGCTGATCGGCGTCATCAGGGTGCCGGTATCGGACAGGATGGCCTGGCCGAAGTTTTTGTAATCCCAGCCGACGGTCGCGTAATGGCCGAGATCCTTGGTCAGGCGGGGGAGTGGCTTGATCCAGCGCAGCCCGAAGATCTCGCCATCGCCCACCACGTTGAGGGCGCCGACCGTCGACACGCCGCTTTTCGAACTGAGGCCGATACCGTAGAAGACCATGCGGGCGTCGGAATTGAAGATGTCCATCGGCATCACGTAGGTGCCCGACCAGACCTGGACGTTGTCGGTGTTTTCGGGCGAAATCTGGAACTGCAGCGAGGCGCTGTGATTCAACTGCCAGAGGTTGTCGTAGCGCGCCGAGGCGATCAGGCGGGTGCGGCTGGTGTCGACGCTGTTGCGGCCGTTGAATTCAATCCCCGCGTGCAGGGGAAGCTGATCGTCCACCGCCAGTTCGACTTCGACCGTGCCGGGCGTGTTGCCGGCACGCATGACGGGGGTCACCGTGCGGTCGGGATTCTCCGCCGAGAGCTTGCTGAGCTGTTCCTGTGCGGCGGGCATGTTGAGCGGCTGGCCTTCGGCCAGGGCCGGCACTTTCTCTTTGATATGGCCCAGGGAGAAGTATCGCGATCCGGTGACTTTCAGCCGGTCGACCTTGCCCTCGCTGACCTTGAGGATCACCACGCCCTCATTGACGTCCTGTTCGGGGATGTCCACCAGCGCCGCCGAATAGCCGGCGTCGTGGTAGGCTTTTTCCAGGGCTGCGCGCGCGCTTTCGACGTCGCCGATCGACTTGCCCGGCCCGAGAAAACCGTAGACGGTCTTTTCGACCACTCTCTGATCGAGCATGGAATTGCCTTCGACCCGGTACTCCCAGATATCGAAGGCCGGGGCCTGTTCGGCGGCCGCGTCAGGCGAGGCGCCCTTTTCGGCTGGGTTGCCGGTCGGATCGGCATTGGCCGGCGATGCAGCCAAGGCAAGACAGAAGGGGATGCCGGCAAGGATACCGGTGCGGCTCCGCGGCATTGTTTCTTGCATGTGTTCCATTCGATACCAGAGAGACAGACTTTGCCATTATACGGCGATATGTATTAACGAATATAAATAACAAAAATCAATAACGATAAAACCGGCGTCCCTTTCGGAACGCCGGTCCATGCTCCCGTTGCCGGGATGCGGGGTCGCTCACGCGGCCCCGTCACCGATCCGCTCGATCAGAGTTGGTTCGGCTGATTGGCATCGATTACCGGCACGCGGCAGTTGTCCAGGGACAGGCCCGGCGCATGGGTATAGGGGTTGACCGGATTGTTGGCGTCGAACTTTCCGTCCGCAGGCGCCGAGTTGCCCGAGGTGGTCGCTGCGAGATAGCCACCTGCACCGAAGGGATGCACGTACTTGGCATTGTTCTTCGCGATGATGCTGGGGCTGCCGGCGTCGGAGGCGATCTTCTGGATGAGTTTCAGCTTGTCGCCGGTCGGGCCGTTGTACGCCGTCTTGCGCCACTGATAGGTGACTTCCGCCCAGTCCAGGTAATGGCCGTTTGCCGCGTTGGCGAGCGTCGGAGCGGCACCGTCGATGGCGATGAAACGATAGTTGTATTTGAGGCTGTTGTTGCGCTCCGTACTCTGAACGCCGATGGCCCAGGCTTTGGCGCTGGAGGCATTCGCTTTGCTGTTGTTGGTGCCCTGGTTGAAGTCGTCGAGACAGGTGTCGACGTTACCCGAGCCCGAGTTCAGCACCACGACCGGTCCGGCCAGCGGGTTGGAAGTCGAAGCGGGGCTCACCGCGCTGTCGGTGCAAGGTGCATTGAGGAGCTTTGCGTTGGTGGTGGCCTGCGTGCCCGATCCGTTGACGCGGCGGCAGATATAGACCTTGTCGTCTGTGATCGAGCCGTTAGCGTATTGGGTCAAGTCACCTTTGGGCTGGCCGCCCTTGTCGACGACCTTGATTGCGCTCCATTTGCCGATGTTGCCGGTGAGGAGACTAGCGATCTGCTGCTTGCTCAGGCTGGGCATGCAGCGCTCGGTATCCTGGCCTTCACAGTCCTGGTCCAGCGTACCCTTGTCGATCTGGGCGCGTTGCAGTGCGTCGCGCAGGGACTTGGTCACGGGGGTGTTGAACACCAGGCCGCCACCCGAGACGACGTCCAGGCGCTGAGCAATTTTGGCAGGATCTACCGGAGCTACGCCGTCCGGCGTGTTGATACCCCGGAACAGCTCGGGATTGACGTCCGAAACACCGGCATCGGATACCTTCTTGATGAGGTCGCCGGACTGCGAAATTCCGCACAGCCAGTTTCCGCTCGCCGCGTCCTTTGCACAGTTGCCATTGTTGATCGCCATGGCATCGATCGCCTGCTCGTCGAGCACCGGGCCTACGCCCTGAGCGGAACCGCCGGCGGAACGCTTATGGAACAGCACCTTCGGATTGTTGACGGAAAGGCCCGTCACCTTGGTGGAATCGATCTGGCAAAAGATGGCCGTGTGCGCGGCCCCTGGGCTGGAGGGGTTCGAGTTGTCGAGGTAAACGTCGAGCGTCCCGGCGACACAAAGCTCCGAAAACAACTGCTTGACATTGCCGTCCTGCGCGGAGGCGCCGGACATGAAGATTTCGATATCGGGCGATGCGCTGGGTTCCAATGCCCAGGACTGGCCGCAGAATCCCAGAGAGCCGGCCGCAACCGCTGCAGCGATTCTTTTGAGTTGCATGAGTTTTCTCCTATCTGTTTGAGAGATGTTGGCTTGTGATGTCAGGCGGCCCGGCAACGGGTGGGCGGGCCGCCTTTCTTGTGCCCTGCTGGGTTAGGGCTCTACCGTGACGTCGATCTGATCACAGACGAACGAGGACTTCTTGCTCGGCTTGACGCAAACCCGGAGCACACCCTGCCCGGTGACGTGCTTCTTGCCAGGCTTCCACACGGTCTGTCCCTTCTTGTTGGCGACGCTCTTCAATTTCTTGAATTTGGAACCGCCGTTTGTGGAGAAGTCGATGTTGACCAGCTTGCTGGCCGGTACTTCGGCGCTGGTCCAGGCGATCGTCTGGCCCTGCTTCACCTTCCAGCCGCTGGGTGCATTGATGTGAATCGAAGGCCCGGTGGAGCCTCCTTCAACCGTGATGGTCGCCTGGGCGGTATTAGTGGCGGCGCCGTCGCTGACGGTAAGTTGGAAGGTATAGCTGCCGACCTCGGCAGGGGTGAAGCTTGCCTTCGCCTGGTTGGCACTGTTCAAGGTGGTCGTCGGACCGGAGGTCTGTTTCCAGACATAGGACAAGGCCTGCGGACCGTTGTCGGCGTCGGTGCTGGCGCTGCCGTCCAGCGTCACGGCGGTGTTCACCGCCACTGTCTGAGCCGGATTGGTAATGACCGCGGTCGGGGCTTTATTGCCCGACCCTGAGCAGAGGGTGGAGGTGCCGGTGCCGCTGTAGCTCAGCGCGCCGGCGCTCGAAAGGCTCCAGGCACCCAGCTTCGTGACATTTTCTCCCTTGGAATCACCGGTGGAGTTGTTGACGAAAAAGAACTCCAGCTCTGCGCCCGGCTTGCCTTCGGTGTTGCCCTTGACTGCCTGGCCCATGGTGGGACCCCAGGTACTCTTGCCGTGATAGGCGAGGGCATCGGGACCGAATACACCCGATATGTTTTCTGCCGCCTGGCCGGCCGTGTTATCGAACGGCGCGACGTTGAGGGCGGCGATGTAGCCCTGGATCTTCTGGATCGCGTTGTCGATCAGGTTCCATTTGGCGCTGAAACTGTCCTTGCCCTGACTCGAGGTGGCCAGATAGCCCCATTGGCTCATGTTGCTGGCGTCCTTCAGCAAAGGATTGACCGCCGCGACGTTGAAGACCAGATTTTCTTTGCCGGCGATGGCTGCGAAGTTGGGGTCCTGCGCCAGGTTGGCGTCGAGGCAGCCTTGGCCGTTCATGAACTGGACCATATCGACGCCGAGGTCCTTGTAGTAGGACTTCTTTCCGTCCGCATCCAGGATCGAGATGAACAACTCGCCCGGCGCACTGAACTTTCCGTCGTTGATGGCCGCATGGGCCTGATGCCCCGCGGCTACCAGCGTGCCAAGAAAAACCGCTCGCAATTTCTTCATGGTTTTCGCACTCTCCGTAAATGGGAAAAAATCTTGTTCGCCACGCAAACCCGACGGTTCAAAGCCGGCCGGATCCTTAAGTGAACGATGCATTGACGCTCCGATGGCCGGTTCCCCCCGCCCAAAAATCCCATCGAGACACCTGGGCACATGCCACCGAGTGTCCCGTCAGAAGATGAGTGCGCAAAAGTAGCCGTGTTTTGTTACGACGGTATTACTTGAAAATGACAATTGAGTTGCGGATCTGTGACATGAGCCGGTCGCTGCCCGTTTTGGCGCGCCGGCCTTGGAGGGGGGATTTGCTCCGAGGGGTGAGAGAATGGGCTCGGCGCTTTGACTCGGCGATCGAATGGGTTTGCGGGAGCGGGCTTCAGCCCGCGACCAACGGCGATCGCAGGCTGAAGGTCGGGTGATAGCCTTCGGCTCAACGTGGAGCGTCGTAGCGCTCGGGAAATCCCTTGGGCGAAAGCACGATCTGCCAGAGCTGGATGTAGCGAGCCCGGAATGCCCCGGCGAAGCTCAGCAGGTAAAAACGCCACATCAGGTAGAACCGGTCGCCGTAATGGGGGCGTAAAGACGGCCAGTGCCGTTCGAAGTTCGCGTACCAGCTCAGCAGCGTCCGGTCGTAGTCCGGACCGAAATTCTGCCAGTCCTCCATCACCAGGCGGTTTTCGGTGGCCGCGCCGATCTGGGCGATGGAAGGAAGCATGGAATTGGGGAAGATGTAGCGCTCCGCCCACGGATTGCCGTGGTTGTCCGAGGTGTTGATGCCGATGGTGTGCAGCAGGAACAGACCGTCGTCGGTAAGACGGTCAGCTACGACTTTCATATAAGTCGCATAGTTCTTGCAGCCGACATGCTCGAACATCCCGAGGGAATAGGCGCGGTCGAAGCGTCCGCCGATGTTCCGGTAATCCTTCAACTCGATCGTGACCGGCAGGCCCTGGCAGATTTCCCGGGCATATCGAGCCTGCTCCGCGGAAACGGTGACACCGTGAACTTCCACCCCGTACCTTTCCGCGGCGAACTTCGCCGCTCCGCCCCAGCCGCAGCCGATGTCCAGCACACGCATGCCGGGCTTCAGCCCGATCTTGCGGAACACCAGGTCCAGCTTGGCCTCCTGGGCCTCATCGAGCGTCGCGGCGTCCTTCCAGTAGCCGCAACTGTAGATCATGCGCCGGTCCAGCATCCGCCCGTAGAGATCGTTGCCGATGTCGTAGTGGCGCTGGCCGACGTGGAACGCCCGCGCCGCGTGCTGGAGGTTGAACAGGTTGGCCTGCAGGGCGGCGGCGACGTCCCGCCAGGAGCGGAAGCGGTCGGCCAGGCCGGCGCGGACGATGCGGCAGATGAATTCGTCGAGCCGGTCGCAGTCCCACCAGCCGTCCACATAGGACTCGCCGAGCCCCAGCGAGGCATCGGCAAACATGCGCCGGAAGAAGGTCGGGTCGTGGACCCGGATGTCCCACGGCCGGTCTCCGTCGACCCGGATGTCGGCCTGTTCCAGAAGCGATTCGAGCCGTTCGCGGCAAAAATCGTGATGGCTTCCCCGCCAGGGCAATGATTCCAAGGTATTGATCGGCATGGTCCGTCCTCCACCTTCATCATTCGGGCCCCGATATTCAACAACGGGAGGAGGACAGGAGCAATACGGGGAAATCCTGGGCCGACCGCCGAACCCGAACTCACCTTTCATGCAGGCTCTCGCTGGCGTGCTGAATCAGCGGGCTGAGGAAATATTCGATCACCCGGCGCGTGCCGGTCTTGATTTCCACGGATACCGACATGCCCGGAGACAGGTTGACGGTTTTCCCGTCCACCTGCATGGTGGAGCGCTCCGGCTTGACGCGGCACGAATAGATCAGCCCACGCTTCTCATCGTTGATCGCGTCGTCGGACACCTGGTCGATGCGACCGTGGACGGAGCCGTACTTGGTGAACGGAAACGTTTCCACCTTGATCTCCGCCTCCTGGCCGGCCCTGACGAAGCCGATATCCTTGTTTTCGACGAAGGCCTCGGCCTCCATCGGGTTGTCGTTGGGTACCACCATCATCAAGGGTTGGGCCGGGGTCACCACGCCGCCGACGGTATGCACGGCCAGCTGCTGGACCGAGCCGTCCACGGGCGCCGTCAGGACCATCAGTTTTTCCCGGACTTCGGCCTTGTCCAGCTCGTGCCGCAAGGCCACGGTCTTCTGGTCCGCTTCGTTCAGCGCGTCCAGCGTGGCCCGGCGCGTTTCCGCGGCCAGCGTGCCTTTTTGATGTTTCGCCTCCTGCAGCGCCGCCGAAAGCTCCTGAATCCGGCTCTGCTGAGCCGCCAGGTCGGCCTGCAGCTCGATGCGCGCCTGTTCCCGTTCGAGATAGTCGTGCTGGGACACGAATTTCCTGTCGACCAGGCGGCCGAAATCTTCCGCCCGCTTCACGGCGATGGGGAGCGTCTGCTCCAGCTTTCTGACGATTTCCCGCGTGGAGCGCAGCTCCGCTTCGCGCCGCTTGATGTCCGCATCGAGCTGGGTGAGTTTGGCATTCAGCTCGGCCCACTGCCCCTCCAGGACACGGGCCTCCTGCGCCATAAGGGACGCCGATACGCCGTCGACCGTTTCCAGTTTCGGCGGCACGTTGCGGACGATGGCTTCGAGAAAAGCCTTGGCCCGCGCCGCCTTCAGCCGGGAAAATTGGATGTCGTGCGCCAGCCGCTGGCTGTCCGCCCTGGCCATGGCGTCGTCGAGCTCGATCAGCACGTCTCCCGCCTTGACCTGCTGGCCGTCGGCCACGTGGATCGCCCGCACCACCGAAGTTTCCATGGGCTGGATGACTTTGGTCCGTGCGTTGGGAATCAGTTTCCCGGTGGCCGTGGCGACGATGTCGATGCGGCCGAAAACCGACCACAGCAAGGCGCACAGCGCAAACGCAATCAACAGCCACATCGCCACCCGCGGCGCCGGCGAGACCGGCGTATCCTGCAGAGCCAAGGCGGCCGGCAGGAATTCCATTTCGTGGCGCAGGCGCTCGGGCGTATCCAACTGCCTGCGCATGCGCCAAGCGTGGCGAAAGGCCTTGGCGTACCTTCGCACGAAATCGGCCCACGCCCGCCCCCGCAGCAGCCATGACCCGCCCACGCTCAAGTCCCCTGCTGCTGCAGACGGTAAAGATGGGCGAAATGGCCGCCCGGTCTCGCCAGGAGTTCGGCGGGTGTGCCCGATTCGACGATCTGTCCCTTGTCCATGACGACGATCCGGTCCGCGGCCCGCACGGCGGACAGCCGATGGGCGATGACCAGCACCGTCCGGCCCTGGCAGATCGCCTTCATGTTGGCCTGGATGATGTGTTCGGACTCGTAATCCAGCGCGCTGGTCGCCTCGTCGAAAATGAGAATGCGGGGATGGGTCATCAAGGCCCGCGCAATGGCTATCCGCTGGCGTTGTCCGCCGGACAGGGTGGCGCCGTGTTCGCTCACCATCGTGTCGTAGGCTTCGGGCAGTTCGAGGATGAATTCGTGGGCGCCCGCCAGCCTGGCAGCGCGGATCACCGCCTCCATCGGGGCGCCGGGATCGGCGAGCGCGATGTTTTCCCGGACGCTGCGGTTGAACAGAACGTTGTCCTGCAGCACCACCCCGATCTGGCGCCGCAGCGAGGATGCATCCACCTGCGCCAGATCGATCCCGTCGACGAGCACCCTTCCGCGTTCCGGCAGGTACAAGCGCTGCGCCAGCTTGGTGAGCGTGCTCTTGCCCGAACCGGAACGCCCGACGATGCCGATTACCTCGCCCGGCGCGATGCGCAGGCTGACCCCCCGGAGCACCTCGGCGCCGTCGGGGCGGTAGCGGAAGGTCACGTGGTCGAACTCGATCTGCCCCTTGATTGGCGGCAAGGTGCTCTTGTTCCCCGCGATTTCGGTGCGGGTATTGAGAATGTCGCCCAGGCGCTCCACCGAGATGCCGGTCTGCTGGAAATCGGTCCACAGTTGTGCCAGCCGCATCACCGGCGCGGCCACGTGGTTGGCCAGCATGTTGAAGGCGACCAGTTGGCCCACCGTCATCTCGCCGTCGATGACCAGCCGGGCACCCAGCCACATCGTCGCCACCGTGACCAGCTTGCCGATCAGGGAAACGCCGCCGTGCGCCACGGTCGCCAGCGTCGAGGTGCGGAAGCTCGCGGCGATGTAGGCCGACAATTGGTTGTCCCAGTGGCGGGTCAGTTGTGGCTCCACCGCCATGGCTTTGACGGTATCCATGCCGCTGATCGTTTCCACCAGAAAGGCCTGGTTCTCCGCGCCCCGGTTGAACTTCTCGTGCAGCCGTCCGCGCAGCAAGGGCGTGATGGAAAACGAAAGCGCCATGTAGCAGGGGAGGGACACCACCACGATCAAGGTCAGCCAGCGGCTGTAATACAGCATCACGGCGATGAACACGATCGAGAAGAACAGATCCAACACGAGGGTGACGGCGTTCCCGGTCAGGAAGCCGCGGATGTTTTCCAGCTCCCGCACCCGGGCCACCGAATCCCCCACCCGCCGGGCCTGGAAATACGCCAGCGGCAAACCCAGCAGGTGCCGGAACAGCTTCGCGCCCAGCTCGGCGTCGATGCGGCTGGTGGTGTGGGCGAACACATAGCTGCGCAGACCCGTGAGCACCACTTCGAAAACGATCACGATCAGAAGACCGGCGGCGATCACGTTCAGCGTCGTGAAGCCGTGATGAACCAGCACCTTGTCCATCACCACCTGGAAAAACAACGGCGTCACCAGGGCGAACAACTGCAGGACGAAGGACACCAGCAGAACTTCGGCCAGGAGCTTGCGGTACTTGACCACCGCCGGGATAAACCAGGTGAAGTCGAACTTCGCCAATTCCCCGGCCAGGGAAGCGCGGGAGGCGAACAGGACCAGCTCCCCCGTCCAGCGTTCCGCCAAGGCATCGACCGACAGGATTTCCGGCCGGCCCGTCGCCGGGTCGTGGATCAGCACCCTCGACTCGTCGGCGCGCGCGATGACGAAATAGTGCCCGTCGGAGCCCGGAGCGATGGCCGGCAACGGTGTCTGGCTCAGGCGCGACGGCTTGACGCGCACCCGCCGCGCCTGCAGGCCGAGCTTCCTGGCGGCGAGCAGCATTTCGACGATGCCGAAGGGCTGTCCGCCAGCCTTGAAATCGTGAGCCAGCTGCTCCGGTTCGGCCGCCAGGCCGTGAAAGCGGGCCACCAGGACCAGGCAGGCCAGTCCGGTGTCGCCGGCGTCCGTCTCCGGCGAAGGTTTCGCCGGGGCATGCCCCGGCGCGGAATCGCAAGCGTCGTCAAATTGATTCATAAAAACGAAAAGAGAGTAAGCGTTCCTCGTTGCCCCTTGCCGCTTCTCCCAGCGGGAGAAGGCTTGCTTTTTGAATACCTTTCTTCCGGGGCAATGCCGTTACTTGTAAAACGTTCTATAAAACGTATACAAATCTGTGAATCTCGATGTTGAATTAGAGCCTCGTCATTCCGCCATGGATTGATGCCGGGCTATCCTGCCCGGCACGCTGCGCGCGTGTGCAAATCCGCTCCCGGCGGATTTGTGGCGGAATCCAGGCACAGGGATGTGAACCGACGTCACCCTCCTTGGCCCTGGATTCATGCCGGGCTGTCCTGCCCGGCACCCTTCGGATCAGTGCCAATCGGCTCCCGGCGGATTGGTCCGGCATTCTCTACTGGAATGACGCTCGGCCTTTTTGTAACCCTCTTTATGGAACGATCTACTAGAAGTTAAGAAAGTAATGCCATATTGCGAGCTTCCCTGGCCCCGGCACTCTTCCGGAGGGAAAGGGAGCGTAACGACATCACTTTCTGTAACCGTTCATACCCCCCGCTCTTTTTTGCTGGGATCGCGGCCATCCTGGCCGCTTTTTCAGCGGGCGGGACTCCCGCGCTCCAAGGGGACTGAACGGTTACTACTTTCTTCATCCTCAGTAAGTAGAGCCGTTCGCCGAGCGGCTTGCCCTCAGCGCAGCCGAGAGAAGGGCTGGCCTTTGCCCCCTTCTCCCTCTGGGAGAGGGGCTGGGGATGAGGGGAAGAAGCGCTCACAAATAGAAAAAAGCCCACCGCGAACCCCGCGCTCGCGGGCAGCACTCCGTTATGCTCACTGCCAGTTCGCAGCCAAGGTCGGTGCCAGCGCATCCTGATAGTTCTGCGGCAAGGTGGTCTGGCCCGCGCCGGGCGGGGCAAAGCCCGCCATAGCGTTCACCAGGTTGTCCACCTGGCTGTCCAGCAGCGTCTTGCCATCGGCGGTGTGGAATTGCTCGATGTGGTAGGCCGTACCGGAATACCAGTTGCTGATGACCGTCTTGTCGCCCGACCCGATGATGCTGACTTCCAGGTCCGACCCCACCCGGCGGAACCAGAGCTGGTCGGCCGCCACGTTGTCGCCGAATGACAGAATGTCGATGTTGCCCGCGGTGGTATCGTAATCGCTGATCACGTCGGCCTCGGAACCCCGGCCAAACCGGTAGGTATCGTTACCTGATCCGCCGTCGAGCGTATCGTTGCCGGTTCCGCCGTCGAGGATGTCATTGCCGTTGTCGCCGTAGAGGGCGTCGGCGCCGTCGCCGCCGGAGAGGACATCGTCGCCGTTGCGGCCGTAGAGAGCGTCGTTGCCGGCGCCGCCGGTCAGGGTGTCGCTGCTGGCCAGTCCCTCGATCGTGTCGTTGCCGGCGGTGCCGGCGAACAGCCTGGCGACCACCGCCGCCGGGTCCCAGACGGTGCCGTCGGCGAAGACGATCCGCTGCAGCGGATTGTAGGGGTTGGCCGTGTCGGCGTTGTAGAAGAAGTTCTCCACCGTGACGAGGTCGGTGGTGCCGGCGAGGGTCAGGAACAGGGTATTGCCGTTGCGGACGATGCCGACGTCGGCCGCCGTGATGCCGTCCTTGAACTGCAGGGTGTTGAGCTTGCCGCTGGCGTTGTCGTAGTAGGAGCGGATCGTGTCCTGGCCATCGCCGCGGCCGAAGCGGTAGGTGTTGTTGCCCAAACCGCCGTCGAGGGTATCGTTGCCGGTCCCGCCGTCGAGGATGTCATTGCCGTTGTCGCCGTAGAGGGCGTCGGCGCCGTCGCCGCCGGAGAGGACATCGTCGCCGTTGCGGCCGTAGAGAGCGTCGTTGCCGGCGCCGCCGGTCAGGGTGTCGCTGCTGGCCAGTCCCTCGATCGTGTCGTTGCCGGCGGTGCCGGCGAACAGCCTGGCGACCACCGTTGCCGGGTCCCAGACGGTGCCGTCGGCGAAGACGATCCGCTGCAGTGGATTGTAAGGGTTGGCCGTGTCGGCGTTGTAGAAGAAGTTCTCCACGCCGACCCGGTCGGTGGTGCCGGTGATCGTCAGGAACAGGTGGTCGCCGGAGCGGACGATGTCGATGTCGTCCGCCGTGATGCCGTCCTTGAACTGCAGGGTGTTGAGCTTGCCGCTGGCGTTGTCGTAGTAGGAGCGGATCGTGTCCTGGCCATCGCCGCGGCCGAAGCGGTAGGTGTTGTTGCCCAAACCGCCGTCGAGGGTATCGTTGCCGGTCCCGCCGTCGAGGATGTCATTGCCGTTGTCGCCGTAGAGGGCGTCGGCGCCGTCGCCGCCGGAGAGGACATCGTCGCCGTTGCGGCCGTAGAGAGCATCGTTGCCGGCGCCGCCGGTCAGGGTGTCGCTGCTGGCCAGTCCCTCGATCGTGTCGTTGCCGGCGGTGCCGGCGAACAGCCTGGCGACCACCGCCGCCGGGTCCCAGACGGTGCCGTCGGCGAAGACGATCCGCTGCAGCGGATTGTAGGGGTTGGCCGTGTCGGCGTTGTAGAAGAAGTTCTCCACCGTGACGAGGTCGGTGGTGCCGGCGAGGGTCAGGAACAGGGTATTGCCGTTGCGGACGATGCCGACGTCGGCCGCCGTGATGCCGTCCTTGAACTGCAGGGTGTTGAGCTTGCCGCTGGCGTTGTCGTAGTAGGAGCGGATCGTGTCCTGGCCATCGCCGCGGCCGAAGCGGTAGGTGTTGTTGCCCAAACCGCCGTCGAGGGTATCGTTGCCGGTCCCGCCGTCGAGGATGTCATTGCCGTTGTCGCCGTAGAGGGCGTCGGCGCCGTCGCCGCCGGAGAGGACATCGTCGCCGTTGCGGCCGTAGAGAGCGTCGTTGCCGGCGCCGCCGGTCAGGGTGTCGCTGCTGGCCAGTCCCTCGATCGTGTCGTTGCCGGCGGTGCCGGCGAACAGCCTGGCGACCACCGTTGCCGGGTCCCAGACGGTGCCGTCGGCGAAGACGATCCGCTGCAGTGGATTGTAAGGGTTGGCCGTGTCGGCGTTGTAGAAGAAGTTCTCCACCGTGACGAGGTCGGTGGTGCCGGCGAGGGTCAGGAACAGGGTATTGCCGTTGCGGACGATGCCGACGTCGGCCGCCGTGATGCCGTCCTTGAACTGCAGGGTGTTGAGCTTGCCGCTGGCGTTGTCGTAGTAGGAGCGGATCGTGTCCTGGCCATCGCCGCGGCCGAAGCGGTAGGTGTTGTTGCCCAAACCGCCGTCGAGGGTATCGTTGCCGGTCCCGCCGTCGAGGATGTCATTGCCGTTGTCGCCGTAGAGGGCGTCGGCGCCGTCGCCGCCGGAGAGGACATCGTCGCCGTTGCGGCCGTAGAGAGCGTCGTTGCCGGCGCCGCCGGTCAGGGTGTCGCTGCTGGCCAGTCCCTCGATCGTGTCGTTGCCGGCGGTGCCGGCGAACAGCCTGGCGACCACCGCCGCCGGGTCCCAGACGGTGCCGTCGGCGAAGACGATCCGCTGCAGCGGATTGTAGGGGTTGGCCGTGTCGGCGTTGTAGAAGAAGTTCTCCACCGTGACGAGGTCGGTGGTGCCGGCGAGGGTCAGGAACAGGGTATTGCCGTTGCGGACGATGCCGACGTCGGCCGCCGTGATGCCGTCCTTGAACTGCAGGGTGTTGAGCTTGCCGCTGGCGTTGTCGTAGTAGGAGCGGATCGTGTCCTGGCCATCGCCGCGGCCGAAGCGGTAGGTGTTGTTGCCCAAACCGCCGTCGAGGGTATCGTTGCCGGTCCCGCCGTCGAGGATGTCATTGCCGTTGTCGCCGTAGAGGGCGTCGGCGCCGTCGCCGCCGGAGAGGACATCGTCGCCGTTGCGGCCGTAGAGAGCGTCGTTGCCGGCGCCGCCGGTCAGGGTGTCGCTGCTGGCCAGTCCCTCGATCGTGTCGTTGCCGGCGGTGCCGGCGAACAGCCTGGCGACCACCGTTGCCGGGTCCCAGACGGTGCCGTCGGCGAAGACGATCCGCTGCAGTGGATTGTAAGGGTTGGCCGTGTCGGCGTTGTAGAAGAAGTTCTCCACGCCGACCCGGTCGGTGGTGCCGGTGATCGTCAGGAACAGGTGGTCGCCGGAGCGGACGATGTCGATGTCGTCCGCCGTGATGCCGTCCTTGAACTGCAGGGTGTTGAGCTTGCCGCTGGCGTTGTCGTAGTAGGAGCGGATCGTGTCCTGGCCATCGCCGCGGCCGAAGCGGTAGGTGTTGTTGCCCAAACCGCCGTCGAGGGTATCGTTGCCGGTCCCGCCGTCGAGGATGTCATTGCCGTTGTCGCCGTAGAGGGCGTCGGCGCCGTCGCCGCCGGAGAGGACATCGTCGCCGTTGCGGCCGTAGAGAGCGTCGTTGCCGGCGCCGCCGGTCAGGGTGTCGCTGCTGGCCAGTCCCTCGATCGTGTCGTTGCCGGCGGTGCCGGCGAACAGCCTGGCGACCACCGCCGCCGGGTCCCAGACGGTGCCGTCGGCGAAGACGATCCGCTGCAGTGGATTGTAAGGGTTGGCCGTGTCGGCGTTGTAGAAGAAGTTCTCCACGCCGACCCGGTCGGTGGTGCCGGTGATCGTCAGGAACAGGTGGTCGCCGGAGCGGACGATGTCGATGTCGTCCGCCGTGATGCCGTCCTTGAACTGCAGGGTGTTGAGCTTGCCGGCGGTGGTGTCGTAGTAGGAGCGGATTGTGTCCTGGCCATCGCCCCGGCCGAAGCGGTAGGTGTTGTTGCCCAAACCGCCGTCGAGGGTGTCATTTCCCGTCCCGCCGTCGAGGATGTCATTGCCGCCGTCCCCGTTCAGGCCGTCATTGCCAGCACCGCCGTACAGCACGTCCGTGCCGTCGCGGCCGTACAAGGCGTCGTCTCCCGCTCCCCCATCCAAGACGTCCTTCCCCGCCCCGCCACTCAAAACATCATTTCCGCCTTGCCCGAACAGAATGTCCTTCTTCCCCGTGCCGCTCAGGTTGCCGCTGCCGACGGTGACGCGGAGGGTGGACAGCACGGCGGCCTGCTGGGGATCGCCGGCGGCGGCTTCGGCCCATTGGCGCAGGGTCTGCAAGCCGTTCCAGCCCAGTTCGGCCAAGGTCGCGCCGTTTTTCCGGTAAAGCTCCGCCAAATCGATCAAGGCGCTGGTGGGGTCGGCCTGCCGGATGGCATTGAGCCGGGCATCGAGAGCGGTGAAGTCGACGTTGACAGTACCATTGGCATCGACGCTGAACGCCAGGTCGTTGAGGTAGGGCTTGAGCCAGGTCTGGGTCGCGAGGGCGTTGTAGGCGGATTCCTGGAGGGCGGCATAGGCCTGCTTGAGCAGGTCGAGCCGCGGCTGTTCCATCATGCCGAGCAACAGCCGGGCGCCGGGGGTGACGGTGCTGCCGTCATAGCCCGCACCGATGTAATGGGTATTGAATCCCAGGGTGGTGCCGGTCGGCTGGCCGTTGACGACCTGCAGGAAGGGGTGGCCTTCGAAGGGTTCGAGCACTTTGACCAGGTGCTCGATCTCGGCGATCTGGGCCAGGATGTACGCCTTGCGTTCTTCGGTGAGGGTGGGGAGCCCCGTGGTCCGGAGGCCCGAGTCGGAATAGAGGAAATTGCCGTAAAGGGCGACATAGACCTCCTCCACGCTGACGCCGGGCGGCACGAAGATGAGGCGTTCGTTCTGCGCCAGGGCCGCCTGGAAGGAAGTCTGCAGGGTCGAGGTCGAGGCCCACTGGTCGAGCAGGGTGTCGAGGCGGCCCTGGAACTGGGCCTGGGTGGCGTCGTGCTGCATCGCGGCCAGGGTGGCGGCGAGGTCGGCCGAGAGGGTGGCGGCCTGGCGCAGGTCGCGCACGGCGCCGGAGCCCTGCATGTCCGGCAGGCCCTGGGTGGCGGCCGTGGTGGGCAGGGTATCGGTGAAGGTACGGTGGAAGGTGTCGCTGACCAGGTTCACGTCGGCCACGCTGCCGAGGGTGCCGGTGCTGCCGTCGGCGCGGATGAAGCTGCCGAGGTCGGCGATCTGGTTGCGGTCGGCCAGCACCTGGTCGTGCTGGGTCTTGCCGACATTGATGCCGGCGATCCCCAACTGGTTCAGGGTGAACAGCTCGCTGCCCTGGCTGGTGCCGTCCTGGTTGAGGTCGCGCCACAGGCGGAGGCCGGCGAAGGCGGCGTCGGCGGCGTTGAGGACGCCGTCGTGGTTGGCGTCCAGGTCGGCCAGGGCATCGAAGCCGTCGCTGGCCAACTGGCCGTTGGACTTCAGGGTGGAATCGCCGAACAGCTCGCGGCCGGAATCGATGAGGCCGTTGCCGTTGCGGTCCAGCACCAGGAAGGCGTCGTCGCCCTGGATCCAGCCCGAGCCGGTCTTCATCCCGTCGGCATCGTGGTCGAACAGGATGGGATGATTCGGATCGGCCCCGACCGTCTCGATGCCGTCGCCGTCGAGGTCCAGGACCAGGGGGTCGCGGCGGGGTGGGGTGTAGTTGGTGGAAGCGCCAAAGAAATCGGCCACCTCCTGCAGGATGGCTTTCGCGCCCTCCTCGCCGTAGATCGCACCGAAAAAGCCGGCTCCCAGCGTCAGGATGCTGGCGAAGATCGCGCCCACCGGGCCGGTGGCGGCAATCGGCAGCGTCGCCATGGCGGCGATTTTCGCAGCGGCCAAGCCCCCTGCGAGCCCCCCCACGAATCCCGCGGCCCAATCGGCCAGAATGGCGTTGGCGCGGGCCGTATCGCCGGCGGCATAGGCGGCGTGGGCATCGCTGGCGGCCAGCAACAAGCCCAAAGCATCCCCGAGGATGCCAAGTTTGTTGATTGAATTCAACGCTCCTGCGGCGTCGACTAGGCGTCCGCCTTCGCGGATGGCGTCCACCCCGCGGAGGAATTCAGCGCGTTGGGCGTCGTTCATCCCCTGGATCAAATTGTCGAAGGCCAGGAGGTTCGGGGTATCCGCGGGCAGATGGGTCGAGAGACCGGCCTGTGAGCCACCAAAAAACTTGCCGGTGTCTACGCCGGTGATGTTCCCCGCGCCATCGGTAGCAATGGCCAACCCCATCGACTGCAAGACGGAATTGGCCGATACCGCGCTGCGAACCGTGCTTAACGCACCGGCAGCATCGCCCGTACGGGTCAGCTCCGAATTGTAAAGCCGCACCAGATCGGCCTTGGGGATACCGTCGATGTGGGTGACATTGGGGTTGTCCAGCAGGGCTTTGAGTTCGGTTTGAGCGAAGACCCGATCAGAGGCGGCAAATGGGGTGAGAGTCCTGACGTCGCCTGTAGCAGCCTCTGCGAAACGGCGGGATGCGTCGTCCCACAAGCCTGGAACAACGCGTATGCCATTGTCATTGACGCCATTGATGATCCGGTTATAAGCCGCATCATCGTTGCCTAAGGCTTGCTTAAGAGCGATGTGGAAATCTTCGTTTTCGGTTCTCAGAAGCTCGAAAATTTCTGTTTGCCCAATGGTGGCGATCTTTCCTTGGTTATTCGCACCTAGATATTCGGCCGTCTTCCAGGCTGGCGTATTAACACCAATATTGCCGCTATAAAATAGGGTTATGGTGTCTGCCGATGCGCCAGGGATATTTACAGACAGTTTTCCAATCCGTTGTCTGAGCTCTTCTGTGAATTTGGCAAGTTGTTCAGAGGTTAGTGGTGTATTGTTTGAGTTTTGAGAAGCAAGCCAATCGATAACCGCCAGAGTATTGGCGCTCATAATTCTATCCCTCGGTTCAGTGGGTAGTTGGGAGTTGGATATTTATGATCACGTTTCTAAGGCAGTCTCTATCATAAAGCCACCCCTTTGCGTCAATGGCTTCTCGTATTAGCTGACAAATATCTTCTTGTTTTGACTGCAGAGGGATGGGAATATCAATGTCAAAAATATCCCAAGAAATTATCCTGCCAGTTTCCGGGCTGCTGCTAACCTTTGAGATTGCGGAAAACTTGATTATGTCCCCCTTCCAGATCAGTGCGTAGAATTCAGGAATCTCCGGTGTCCCTCCTCCTATAATAATAAGAACGGCATTCCGGTCTCGATCGATAGTCCAACGTTTTCGAGGGGCGATTGGGTGACCGCTTATTGGGTCTGTCAACCGGCTGAAGTCGAATTCGCCTTTAGTTTCTTCGGTTATCACTTCATTTATAAATGTCATGATATTCTCCTTCATTGAAAACTATCGGTTGTCATATGTTGCCTCTCATGTTAATCCCTGAATCAGTAGTATCAAATGTGAAGGCGTTTCTTGCGATAGGACTGTTGATATGCCGAGAACGGATATTTTCCATCAGTGCATCGCTGGTTTTGCTGCGGCTTCCGGGCTTGAAGATCATAGAGTCGACTTCCCAAAAGTCGTGCTGTCCTCCCTGTGGCCACGGACGCCCCACGACTTCCTTGTGGAACGGAGCGAAGCAGGGGAACTGCGTCAGAAGAGATCGGAAAGGTAGACTTATCCATGATTAACCTAGATGTTTGCAGTAGGAGTGTGGCAGGTTTTTTTGCCTATGCAAGGCGAAGCGCTGAGTTTTTTCGGTCAGGCCGCCTGCCGGATGGCGTTGGGCCGAGCATCGAAGGTAGTGCCTTGCGGCTGGCCTTTGACGACCGGCCTATCCGTTCAGCCGGCAAGGTAACCGGATTTTGCCGTTGCCCTCGCTCTGGCGTCAGATATCATGAAACCGGATTCATTGCGGCAGACTGGGAAGCGTCGGGTACCGACCATCAGCACGTTCTACGGAATGCTGATCCAAATGTTCTGGAACGATCACGCTCCACCGCACTTCCATGCGTTATACGCGGAATATGAAGTACTGATCGACATCCGGACCCTGGACCTCCGGGAAGGCGAGATCCCCCGGCAAGCCTTCGCCTTGATTCTGGAATGGGCGCAGGAGCATCGCGCCGAACTTATGGAGGACTGGGAGCCACGCGCACGCAATCAGCAGCCCAACAAGATTCGTCCCTTGCATTAAAGCCGCCGATCCAGCCGCGTATGCCGTGGCGCGTTGCGACCGTGGAAGCCCTGCCGGGATTTCGGCTGCACGTCCGATTTATGGACGGCACAGAGGGGACGGTGGACCTGACGGCCCTTATCCAGTCGCCCAGCGCCGGCGTTTTCTCCATCCTTGTCGATCCTGAACTCTTTGCCCAGGTGCACATCGAGTACGGCGCGGTGACGTGGCCGGGTGAGATCGATCTAGCCCCGGACGCGATGTATGCCGAGATTAAGGGCGGGTCATGCCCGGTTCGCCTATGAAGTGAACGGTGTGATCCTGCCGTCAGTAGGGATGCCTGACCGCCGCCGTCCAGGCCAGCGACCACCCCAAATCAAATTCCGGCGTGTCTTGCCCAGAACTCCCCAGGAGTTACGACAGGATAGCGTTCGCGGAGCGCCAGCAAGTCCTTGTTTCCGGTGATGAGATAATCGGCACCGGAGGACTTAAAGCCGGCCAGCAAGGTTCCAAGGACGAGTTGGTCTGCAACGTCGTGCAAATCCGGTTCTGCGCCGGGAAGAGGTTCAATGACTTCGGCTTGTATGGACAGAATATCCACCAAATCGCCCATCTCCACCTCCGATAAGCCATGGCGATGCGCCAAGCGGGGGAGTACTCGGCGCAATTCCTCCAGGATGTAATCAGAAAGCAGTACCTCTATTGAACCATACCGCCACGCGGCCATGATTTTGCCCGGAATACTGGCCGGATAAGCGATGCCCGAAAGCAGCACGTTCGTATCAAGCATCACGCGCAGGGTAGGCACGGTGGTTCAGCGCTGCTTGGCAGATGAACGTGTCTGTGCCCGTTCGATCTCGACGGCAGCCTCAATTTCGACCAGGCCTTCCGTCTCCGGCACATTGTCAAAGCCCTGTTCTATGCGTTTGCATAGTGCATCGAAGCGGTTCTGCATGCGGCGAATACGTTCGAAAAGTTTTGCATCGACCAGCACGGCTACCGGTTTGCCGTCCTTGTTGATAACAACGCTATCGTGCCGGTACTGGACTTGATTGAGCATTTCGCCCAGATTCTGCCGGAAAGTGACTGCGCTGGTTTCGGTAATCATGACACCCTCTTGATATGATCATAATGTTCATATTGATTAATAGGCCAGTAGAGGTCAACATTTTTATCGCGGCATCTTCATCGCCCCTCCTCCCGAAAGCCGCCCGTCGTGCCGCCGCGAGCTTGAAGCGGGCGGCACACACTTCGTTGACGCATCCCGGTAATGGCAAACGGCTTGAGGGACGACAGGACCGCGAGCTATTCGTGCGCTTCGGACAGCGTAGCTATGTCGTGCGCTGTCATCTCGACGGCGACGAGATCGTGATTCAGAAAAGCTGGCACGGCCTCGAAGACAGATGACGGAACCTGATCGACGTTGCCGCGTAAAAAAATCGGGCCTCGCTCAGGCTTATGTCGTGCTTCTTCGACGTGAGCTGAAGCCGTCGGTACGGTGATGGCTGGCAACGCAGGCAAATCCGCGTCTGGATCTTTGCAGTCCGAAAAGAACCGCCGAGCGCGTTGCGGGCTTACACTACCCCAGGGATACGCGACAACGAGCGGGGCCGGGGTCTTGATGAATAGTGTCTGCTATCGTGGGCGGTATGTATTTTGGTCTGTGCTGGTGTATGCCGCCCTGTTCGCCGGCTGCACCCGAAATCAGGCACTTCGGCAATCCGATGTTCCAACCGAGTTCCGCTCGGCGTCGGTTGTGGGTTATCTGCCATTCAAAACCGTCCCCGACAGTCGCACGCTGGTTCCGTCGCCCCCCGCGGAAGGATCGGAAGCGCTTGCATTCGACACGGATTACAGCCGCAGGAGTCTGGCGCTGCGCGATTCCCCGGCGTGGACGCTGGCGATTTCCGACGCTTATCTGATGTTTCCTCATGCGGCGGGCACTTTTTCCTGCGCGCTGGACGCGCCGATCACGGAAGCGGATACGCCGCACCTCTATGTGCTGCTGCGGCGGTCATTGATCGATGCCGGGCTTTCGACCTATGCCGCCAAGAATTACTACCGGCGGCCGAGGCCGTTCATGTCGAACCAGGAGCCGATCTGCACGCCGGCGGAGCAAGGCAGGCTGGAGGAGAACGGCTCGTACCCTTCGGCGCACGGCGCGATCGGCATGACCTGGGCGCTCATTCTCGCCGAGCTTTCCCCGGAGCGTGCCGCTGAAATCCTTGCCCGCGGGCAGGCGTTTGGGCTGAGCCGTGTCGTTTGCAATGCGCACTGGTACAGCGACGTGATTCAGGGACGAAACGTGGCTGCGGCGACGGTGGCCAAGCTGCGCGCCAGCCCGGCGTTTCTCGCTGACTTCAGGGCCGCCAAGGCCGAACTCGCTGCGGTGCGCCGTAAGGACCCGAAACCCCAGCGCGCCTGCAGGAGCGAAGCCGCAGCTATGGGGCTGCAGCGGTCGTTGGGGCAGTGAATGGTGATGCCGGCTTATGGCGTGTTTCCGGAGGCGGCCTTGTCCTGTGTTCACTGCGGAGTCACCCATAATTCCCGGGCGGCTGGAGGATATCGGAAAATGGCTGGATGGGCTCGTGGTAAAGTTGAGGGATTTTCAGTGAGCGGTGCGAATAATATTAGTATGCCGATGGCCTTGTTGTTTGCAAATATTCCATACCCCTGCCTGGGTATATCGACTCCAATAATGAAATGGGTATTTGCAGCAGTGGTTTTGTTTGCGTGCACAGCGCACGCAACCGGTTGGAAAGACAGCCGGGAAGTTGGCGATATTTTCAGGCATGCCGGCGTGCATGGCACTTTCGTACTTTATGACGTCTCCGCCCAGACGTTTACCGGTCACGAGAGAGGACGCGCAGAAACCAGATTCGTTCCTGCGTCGACGTTCAAGATTCCAAATACGCTGATTGGACTTGCCACCGGCGCGGTTAAGAGCGTCGACGAAATCTTGCCCTATGGCGGCGCTCCTCAGCCTTTCAAAACCTGGGAGAAGGATATGGGGCTGCGCGAAGCGATCGTGATTTCGAACGTTCCGATCTATCAGGAATTGGCCCGGCGTATCGGTCTCGAGCGCATGAAGGATTATGTGTCTCGCTTGGATTACGGCAATAGGGAAATTGGCGCTGCCGTGGATACGTTCTGGCTGGCCGGGCCGCTCAAGATCAGCGCGGTCGAGCAAACCCAATTTCTCGCTGGCTTGGCGCAAGACGCCTTGCCGTTGTCAAAAGAGATTCAGGGAGCCGTTCGTGAGATTGTCCTACTGGAACAAGGCACGAATTGGAAACTCTATGGCAAAACGGGCTTGGGAAACGTTGCCGGAGTCAGGATAGGCTGGTGGGTCGGCTGGGCGCAAAGGGACGATCGTATTTATGCGTTTGCGCTGAACATGGATGTCCGGAGCGAATCCGACATAGGTAAACGAGTGGAGTTGGGTAAAGCCAGCCTGAAAGCATTGGGGTTGCTTTGACCGGCACCGCCGCGGGCTCCCAAACGGGGGCCCGCGGTGCCCCGCACGCCGATCAGAACAAGCCGCTGATCCGGCCGTTGTCGTCGACGTCGATGTGCTCGGCCGCCGGAACTTTGGGCAGGCCGGGCATGGTCATCATGTCGCCGGCGATGGCGACGATGAAGCCGGCGCCGTTGGCCAGGCGGACTTCGCGGATGGCGACGGTGTGGCCGCTCGGCGCGCCCTTGGCGTTGGGGTCGGTGGAGAAGGACATCTGGGTCTTGGCCATGCACACCGGGTAATGCCCGTAGTCGGCATTCCAGGCCTCGAGCTGGGCCTTGACCTTGGCGTCGGCGCTGATGCCTGCCGCGCCATAGATCTTGGTGGCGATGGTCTCGATCTTGTTCCACAGCGTCGCTTCGTCGCCGTAGACGAAAGTATGCCGGCCCGGCTGGTGGTCGACGATGCCGGCGACGGTCTTGGCCAGCGCTTCCGCGCCCTTGCCGCCTTCGGCCCAATGCCGGGCGACCACGGCTTTCACATCCAGCGCCTCGCATTTCTCCATCAGCAGGGCGATTTCGGCTTCGGTGTCGAAACTGAAATGGTTGATCGAGACCACGCAGGGCAGGCCATAGTGCTCGCGGATGTTGTGGACGTGCCTTTCCAGGTTGGCGAAACCGGCTTCCAGCGCGGCGAGGTTTTCCTGGTTCAAGTCTTCCTTTTTCACGCCGCCGTGGAATTTCAAGGCGCGCACGGTGGCGACCAGCACCACCGCGGCGGGGTTGAGTCCGGCCATGCGGCATTTGATGTCGATGAACTTCTCGGCGCCCAGGTCGGCGCCGAAGCCGGCTTCGGTCACTACGTAATCGGCCAGCTTCAGCGCGGTCTGGGTGGCGGTCACGGTATTGCAGCCGTGGGCGATGTTGGCGAACGGCCCGCCGTGGATGATGGCGAGGTTGTTCTCCAGGGTCTGCACCAGATTCGGCTTGATGGCGTCCTTCAGCAGGGCGGCCATGGCGCCGTGAGCCTTGAGGTCGCTGGCGTAGACCGGCGTCTTGCCGTCGCTCTTGTAGCCGACGATGATGCGGCCCAGCCGTTCCTTCAGGTCCGCCATGCTGGTGGCCAGGCACAGAATGGCCATCACTTCCGAAGCCACTACGATGTCGAAGCCGTCTTCGCGCAGATAGCCGTTGGCGGTGCCGCCCATGCCCACCACGATCTTGCGCAGGGCGCGGTCGTTCATGTCGACCACGCGTTTCCACTGGATGCGGCGGGGGTCGATATCGAGCGCATTGCCGTGGTTGATGTGGTTGTCGATCAGGGCCGAGAGCAGGTTGTGGGTGACGCCGACGGCGTGGAAGTCGCCGGTGAAATGCAGGTTGATGTCCTCCATCGGCACCACTTGGGCATAGCCGCCGCCGGCTGCGCCGCCTTTGACGCCGAAGCAGGGGCCGAGCGAGGGTTCGCGCAGGCACATCACGGTTTTCTTGCCGATCCGGTTCAGCGCGTCGCCCAGGCCGACCGTGGTCGTGGTCTTGCCTTCGCCGGCCGGGGTCGGGCTGATGGCGGTGACCAGGATGAGCTTGCCGTCGGATCGGTCCTTGAGGCCGTCGATGTAGTCGAGCGCGACCTTGGCTTTGTAATGCCCGTAAGGGTCGAGGCTGGCGGCAGGAATTCCCAGTTTCTCGCGGGCCAGGTCAATGATGGGCAGCATCTTGGCGCGCTGCGCGATTTCGATATCGGACATCAGGGTTCCTCGTGTTCGTGTTCGGGTCAGGCCGCCGGTCGGGGCCTGAATCGGGGCGCCATATTATCAAGTTGGTGGGGGCGTAGCAGCTAAGCGCGGGTCGCAAGTCGGCGCTTCCGTTCCCCAGGTGCCGCTTCTCACAGTCCGGCCGGATCGAGATCCTTCAAGCCCTTGAGAACTGAAGCGTAGGCCGCGGGGGAGACGCCCATTTCTCCCCGGAAAGGATTGTCCAGCGCAGCGATGAGGAATATCACGAATCCCAGAAACAGGGAGAATATCCCCGTGAGAAGCAGATGGGTTTTGAGCGAGGGCAGGTGGAACATGTAGGTCAGCAAGATGGACAGGACCGCGCCGGCCAGGATCACGATCCAGAATACCAAAGGTATGCCGGTATCCACGGCGTCCATGCGCATACGGCGGGCCTCGATGACCTTGTTAAACGCGGTGAACGCTTCTGACAGCATGATCTCCTGGTTGGCCGTGGCAGGCTGATAGGTGGTCAGGATTCCCTGGAAATCGGAAAGGATGCGGGTGCCGCCATTCGGTATTTCTCCTTGGCGGTGCGCGGGAAATGCGACGTCGATTAGGTAATTCAGATATTTTCCCAGACGGTCTTGAAGCTTATGCCGTTCCTCTTCGGGAAATGCGCAGACGTCCCGGTACAGTGCGGCGACCAGTGCAGCCTCCTTGCTGGCGGTCCCGTTGGCGGAGTCGTAGTTCTGCCAGACGGCGACGGCGACCAGGCCCAGCAGCAGGCTGTACATCACCCCCACGCCAGCGAAGAAGCCGTTCACGGCCTCGTTGGTTTCGTCGGACAGGCGAAAGACCCGGCCGGCCCACCGTCTCGACGCGATCAGGCCCAGGAAGGCTACGAGCACGAACGTGGAGATGGTGAGGACGCCTAATAACCAAGTGGGTATGTCGTATATCCAATACATGCGGCGATTTTCCGGCTGGTTTCGACGAATTACAGGCCCTCAGGCGTGAGCCGTCTCACATTCCCGGAGGAGTCTTTTCCCAGTGATACCCCTTTGCAGCCAGGTCGTAACCGGTCTGGAACAGCTTGCGCATGTAGTCCGAATCGAAATCTTCCTTATGGGGGGCGGAGAAGGTTTTCGGGATGTAGGCGAGGTTGTAGTCGATGCCGTCGCGCTGGGCGGTCGCGTAGATTTTGTATAAATCGCCGATTCCTTGGGTCTGTATGAGCGAAGAGATGGCGCGGCCGGCGATGCTCAGGGTCTGCCGTTGGACTTCGGCCCAGTCGGGGTCCAGCCGGGCGTTACGGATGATGTACAGATGACGCTCGCGGCTGATACCTTCTTTCTTCGTCGTCTCCGCCACGCGCAGGGACGGCGGATAGACGAACACCTGGGCCATCGCGCCGCCATCGACGTGCATTTCGTGATAGCGCTTGCCGCCGGCTTCCACGTCGATCATCGCCGGCGGGAAGGCGCCGGGAATGGCCGCCGAAGCGAGCATGATCTTGTGGAACAACTTCAAGGCTTCGGGTTTGCCGCTGGCGGCGATCTTGGTCATGTTCCAGATCACCGCCTGGCGCGAATCCAGGTTGGTGGTGGCCATCAGCAGCATGCGTCCCTTCGCATATTCGGCGGCGATTTCGTTGAGCATGTCCTGGGTGACGTATCTTTCCGCCAGCTTGGCCAGAGGTGCATTGTCGGCCAGGGCGTCATCGAACAGTGCGGCGGTCAGGCTGCGGGCTTCCAGGATGTCCTTAGGTTGAGTCTGGGTGTAGACCGCCTTCAGCGCATCGTCGTACCTGGGACCGAGAAAGGCGAACGGTGCGATCAGGGCGCCGGTGCTGATGCCGGTGACCATCTTGAATTCCGGCCGGTTGCCGGCAGCGGTCCAGCCGCACAGGAGCCCCGCGCCGAAGGCCCCGTCATCCCCGCCGCCGGACAGGGCGAGGAAATTGGCGGGGGGCAGGTGGTTGACGTCGGTCCGCCCCTGCTGTGCGAGGTAAGCCTGCTCCTTCCTGAGGTTGGCCATGCCTTCCTGGAGCGCCTCCGGCATATCGGCCCGGACGATGTAGCGGACGCCGGGCAGGCCGACGACCTCCGCCTTGTCGGAGAGCGCTTGGGGCACTGCCGGTTCCCGGGTCGGGAGGGAGCAGCCCTGAAGAAGCAGGGTAGCGCCGATAAGAATCGTGGCGGGCAGGCTGCGCCGCGAAAAATTTAGGTTCATCGAAGAGTCCTCTCGGGTTTTTGTCGGGTGGTGGAGATGTGGGTTTAGAGGCCGGTTCGACTCGCCTCGGCTGCCGAAGGCTCCGCGGGCACAAGCGGCTTGCCGAAATGCAGGGCCTGTATAGGGAACGCGCGTCTTACGCCTTCGCCCATGAGGGCGATTGCCACGAATACCTCCTCGTCGTCCACCTTGTCGGGCGCATTCAGCGGGAGTTTCAACCCGGCCATCCGGGTATTGTGGTCTGAGGTCGCTCCGCGCCACCAGGCAGCCGACCCGGCATCCCGTGAAGGTCGAAGGCAGGCGGGGGGAAGAGTCGTCAATTGGCATAGGTCAAGGAAAGTTCGCAGTAGCGTGTATCAAGGCACGGGGATGGTCAACATGGATGCTGTCGTCGTTGTTCATTGGGCCCGATGCGCTGCCGCAGCGGTTACTAAGCGTTAAGAAAGAAAAGTCTTTCGTCACCCCGGCATGGATTCACGGCACGCCATCCTGCCTGCCGCCCTTCGGAAAAATGCAAATCCGCTCCCGGCGGATTTGTGCCGAGGTCCAGGCTACATGGATGTATCAGCCTTGCCATCCCCGGCTTCTGGATTCATGCCGGGCTGTCCTGCCCGCCCCCCCTGCGGGGCCAGTGCCCATCCGCTCCCGGCGGATGGGTCCGGCAATCCATGCCGGAATGACGAGCGATGCGGCCATCATTCCTTTACGCTTAGTAAGCGGCCTGATTCACTCGGTCCGGGCATCTTTCGCCAACTGGACCCGCAATTCCTTCAACGAGTAGTCTTCAGGTGCATGCCGCAATCCCTCCTTGACGGCGTTCCTCGCTTCGCGGAGCCGGCCTGCGGATTGTAAGGCCATGGCATAGACCAGACTGAAATGCGGTTCCCGAGGGGCGAGTTCCGCCGCTCGTTTCAGAGAGGTCAGCGCCGCATCCAGGTTCCTGCGGCGGATTTCCAGGAGTCCCAGGGCGTGGTGTAGCGAGGCCGCTCGTGGCCGAAGAGCCAGACCTTGCTTCAACAGTGCCGCGCCTTCGTCATCACGGCCGGTCTGCCGGTAGAGATCGGCGAGATTGGCATAGGCGGGCTCCCAGCCGGGATCGAGGATCAGTGCTTCGCGGTAGGCTTGTTCGGCGGCCGCCGTTTCACCGCGGGCGGTGTGGAAATTGCCCAGGTTGACATGGGCGGCGGGGGTGTCGGCATTGAATCGCTGGCCGGTCAGATATTCGTCGGTGGCTTTCAGGAAATTGGTCCGGTCATCTGGCGGCATCTGCTCCAGGGGAATCCCGGCCAGGGCGCCGGCCGCCAATGCCCGCACTACGCGGGCGGTGTCGCGCAGGGCAGGGCGGAGAAACCGCCAACTCGCATCGGGTGGAAGCTGTGCCAGGGTCTGGACCGCCGAGGCACGGACCAGCGGATCGGCGTCGGTCACCGCCTCGGCGAGCGCGAGAGTCGATTCCTGCCGCAGCCGACGGCCGATTTCCGCCGCCGCCGTGGCTCGTGCGATGGCGGGCTGGCTCTTCTTTCCAAGCAGGGCTATGACCCCAGCTTCGGCATCGCCGGTCCCGGCGCGCGCGGCGGCAAGAATCCCTGCGTAGTCCTGGTAGCCTGCCGGGTCATGCCCATACCATCGCTTCAGGGCGGAGACCGCCCAGCGCGCGGGTTGGCCGGCGTGGCAGGCGGTGCAGGCATTGGGGGTTCCGAGTTTCGCAGAGCGGTCGGGGCGCGGAACGCGGAAGCCGTGGTCGCGCCGGACGTCGATTTCCATGTAGGTCTTGGTCGGCATGTGGCAGTCGATGCAGCGCGATCCTGCCCTTCCCGGTCGGTGGAAGTGGTGGGCCGGGGTGTCGAACTTCGCTGCCGCGTGGCACTGCAGGCAGACGCCATTGCCCGCCGCCCGGAGTTTGAGACTGTGCGGCTCGTGGCAATCGCTGCAGGTCACGCCTTCCCGGTACATCCGGCTCTGCAGGAAAGATCCGTACTCATACACCTCGCCTTCGATCTGGCCGTCGGCATGATAGAGCGGTTCCTCCAGCCAGGCCGGGAGATGGGAGTCGAGCAGGGGGGCGCCGTCGCGGTTATCGCCGAACAGTTGGGCGCGGCGGGCGTGGCAGCGGGCACAGATCTGGATTTCCTTCTCGCCCGTGCGCGGAAGGCTGCGCCGGGCCGAACTGGAACCCGGCGCGAGCGTCCATGCCGCGCCGCGGCGCTCGTTCAGGCTCAGACTCAGGCCCTTGTTGGCGTCGTCGGGATGGCCCCCTGACCGAGCGGTTCGGCCCCAGGCCACGTGGCGGGATCCAGGGCCATGACAGGCCTCGCAGGCCACGTCGATCTCCGACCAGGTCGTGCGGTAGCTCCGCGTCGCCGCGTCGTAATTCTTTTGCAGATGGGTCGAATGGCATTCGGCGCACATGAAGTTCCAGTTCTGCAAGGGCCGGGTCCAGTGCAGTTCGTCGTTGTGGTCGGTTTTTTCGCCAGGATAGAGGTGGAACCAGCGCTGGCCGCCTTGCTTGCGGGGCCGGCTGTCCCAGGCGATGGAGAGGGCTTGCAGCCGCCCCCTGCCCAGTTCCACCAGGTATTGCTGAAGGGGAGAGAAGCCGAAAGTGTATTTGATCTCGAAATCGGCCAGCTTGCCGTCCGGGCCGTCCGTACGCACCCAATAGCGCCCATCCCGCCGGAAGAAGCGCGACACCACCCCGTCCTTGCGAAATTCGGCGCCGTCGAAATCGCCCAGCACCGCGTGCTGGTTGGCTTCCTGCATGGCGAGATCGTGGTGCGAGCCCTGCCACAGGCGGTCCTGTTCGGCGTGGCATTCCGCGCAGACGGCTCGGCCCACGAACGCAGGCTCTGCCGCGGACGGCTCGCTGGCCGCAGCGGCGAGGCTGGCAATCAGTCCGGCAAGGGCAGGCAAGCCGAAGCGCGGGGCGAAGATCCGCACAAGCGTACGGTGACGGCGTTTCCCGATCACTCCCGGCCTCCGGCTTCGGCTGGCTGGCTGCCCCTCGTCGTTCAGGGTTTGGCCGTTTCTATCGTTACCTTGGCGATGTGTCCGGTGAAGCGGTTGTCGTTTTCCTTGTAGTCGTCGGTCACGGGTGTTTCCTCATCCACGCCCACGTTCGCGGTTTCGTCGGCGGAGAAAAGATTGGGAACCGTCTTTTCGATCCGGCCTTCGCCGACTTTCCGTCCACCGACGTAGAGGGTTCCCAGTCCACCTTTGCCCCGGCCGCCGCCATCGTAGGCAAATTCGTAGCGCAGCGTGGCTTTTCCTGCCGGCAGTTTCTCCGGGGCGGAGATCGAATAGCGCTCCATGCCCAGCCAGTTGTAGGTGAAGACGGGGTGGCCGTCCTTGAGATAGAGACTCCAACCGGCGAAGCGCCCGCCCTGGGCCAGAATCACACCGTTGGCGCCGCCTTCGGGGATGTCCAGGTCGGCGTTGATCGTGTGGGAGCGGTTCTTCACATTGATGAAGACATTCTCCGGCATACCGATGCCGCCGGGGTACACGGTGAGCGAGGTGCGTCCGGCCATAAGATCCGGGCGTCCGGCCTGGACAGGATCGAGGCGCTCGATGGTCCGGTCGTCGATGGGCAGCACGTTGTACTTCACTGCTTCCTTCATGAACAGGGCTTGCAGTTCCTTGAGCTTGGCCGGATTGGCCGAGGCCAGATCCTCCGCCTGGCTGAAATCCTGGGGCAGGTGATAGAGCTCCCAGCGATCGTTTTCGAGTGTAGTCCGGGGCTTGGGTTCCCAGGGTGCCCTGTGCACCGTGCCCGCGAACCAGCCGTCGTGATAGATGCCGCGGTTGCCGGTGATCTCGAAATATTGCGTGCGGTGGCGCGACTTCGCTGCGGGATCGGCGAAGGTATAGGCGAGGCTGACGCCCTCCATGGGGCGCTGGGGTGTGCCGTTTACGGCCTTCGGCTGAGGCAGGCCCGCCACTTCCAGCACCGTCGGTGCGATGTCAATCACATGATGGAACTGGGTGCGGAACTCGCCCTTGGCCTTGATGCCCTTCGGCCAGTGAATGACCATCGGGTTCTGATTGCCGCCGGATTTCGAAGCGACCTGTTTGCCGTAATTGAAGGGAGTGTTCCCGGCATTGGCCCAACCCACCGCGTAATGGGGGAATGTGTCCGGACCTCCCCAGTCGTCGAGGTGTTTGAGCCGCTGGTCGAGGGGTTCCGGAACGCCGTTGAATAGCGAGTTCATCTCGTTGACGGCCCCGGCCATGCTGCCTTCGGGGCTGGCGCCGTTGTCGCCGACGACGTAGATGAACAAGGTGTTCTCCATGCTGCCCAGTTCCTCGAGCGTCCGCACGAACCGCCCGATCTCGCGGTCCGTGTGCTCGCCGAAGCCAGCGTAAACCTCCATTTGCCGTGAGTAGACCTTTTTCTCGTCGGCCGTAAGCGCGTCCCAGGCCGGGATCGCTTCCGGTTTGGGCGCAAGCAGGGTGGTTTCCGGAACCACACCCAGCCGCTTCTGCCGTGCGAGCGTCTCTTCCTGATAGCGGTCCCAACCGCCATCGAAGCGGCCTTTATATTTGTCGGCCCATTCCCTGGGGACATGATGCGGGGCGTGGGTGGCGCCGGGCGCGAAATAGACGAAAAACGGCCGGTCGGGCGTCAGGCTCTGCTGCTGGCGGACCCAGGCAACGGCCTGGTCGGTCATGTCGGTGGTGAAATGGTAATTGGGATCGCGGGGCGGCTCGATCCGGGTGACGCCATCGTAAAGGGTCGGCGCCCACTGGTTGGTCTCGCCACCGAGGAAGCCGTAGAACTTTTCAAAGCCGGAGTAGGTGGGCCAGCGGTCGAAAGGTCCGGAAACGCTGGTTTCCCACAGAGGCATCAGGTGCCATTTGCCGAAGGCGGCGGTGCTGTAGCCGTTCAGGCGCAGAATCTCCGCCAGGGGGGCGATGGCGCTCGGTCGTACACCGGTGTTGCCGGGAAAGGCGGTGGCGATGTCCTGCACCGAGCCGGTGTTGTTGCTGTGATGGTTGCGCCCGGTGAGCAGCGCCGCGCGGGTGGGCGAGCACAATGCCGCGACGTGGAACTGGTTGTAGCGCAGTCCATTCTGGGCCAATCGGTCCAGGGTCGGCATCTCGATGGCGCCGCCGAAAGGGCTCGCCTGGCCGAAGCCGAAGTCATCCAGCAGGACGATCACCACGTTGGGCGCTCCGGCCGGCGCCTTGGTCTCGAAGCGCGGCGGGGCCTTGGCCCGGCGGGCGTCGAGTTCCTTGATCGGGGGATGCTTGGGTTCGGCGATCGGCAATGCCGACCGGTCGATCCTTTCCGCCGCGTAGACGGGCAGAGCCATCGAGCACGACAGGGCCGCCGCCCATAGCTTGAATCGGGTCATGGTTTTTGATTCCTTGAGAGCAGGGTCAGGTTTCCGTCTCACCGCGTAGCGCGGGGGAGGACGGCGCATTGCAAAGCGCCTTTTCACCAAAAATGGCTCATTCCGAGGAAGGGTCCGCTCATGGTCGCATTGGTTTCAAACCCGGGTTTGCTGACGTCCACCCGCAGTGCCTTGAATCCGGCTTCGATCGAGGCCGGTTGGTCGAACAGCGTGGTCCGGTAACCGACCAAGCCCATCAGGGCGCCGGTGAAACTCACATCGTCCGCGCCGAAACCGCCGGCGTTGCCATCCATGAGCACGAACCATTCGGGACTGAGTTCCACGATGATCCTTCCGCCCAGCACCGGTGCGGTCAGGGTCTGGCTCATCGCGGGGCTGGGCAGACCTCTCAACTGTATTTGGTTGCTCAGCCAGAGGGTGCGCCCTCCCAAATAGACGTCGAGGATGTTGGATTTCGACTTTTCCGTCCATCGCTGCATGCGTTCGGAACGGGTGGGACCGAACAGGCGGTACATGGCCCCGTAGTCCATGATGCCCAGCTCGGTGGACAGGCCTTTGCTGATTCCGCCATCGAAACGCGGCCTGAAGTCCATCTGCATGTAGTTGCCGTCCAGATAGAATCCCAGGCGTTCGTAATTGGCTTCCAGCCGTCCCATGAAGGCTGCCGGGAAATTGCGCAGTTTCCCCGCGATGTCGAGGAAACTGTAGTCGACGGAGGCGCTGTGCCGGCCGTTGGCGAAGCTGCCGTTCATGCCGGGAAACCACATGTAGAGCGACAGGTTGATGGCCCAGGGCTTGGGCGTGTTCTCCGGCTCGCCGGTTGTCTCCTCGAGCTCGGCGCCGAAGGCGGCGGATAGGAACATACTCAAAACCCACCCGCAAACGGACCACAAACGGCAGCTTCCCCGTGTATTCATAACCGTCTCCCCGCGCCGCTGTTTTCCTTCGAGGCCGAAGCTTGCCGGGAAGTCACAACGGCCTCTCCGCGCCGCTGGTCCAAGCGCTCAAGCGTTCCGCCGCATTCTCGGCCCAGTGGTTCATCGCGTTTTGGGCGTCGCCCAGCGTCCACTGGAAGGCCGTGGTAAAGCTGCCTCCACCCAGGCGCTTGTCCGCCACCGCGGCCAACAATTCACCGGAGGCCGCATCGGTCACCTTGGCTTCGACCTGGGCACTCCCGACGAAGGGGAACTTGCCCGTAGCGACGTAGCCGAGATTGCTGAGCATGTGTGCCTGCGGCACCGCCATGGAAATCGTGCGCAAACCCGGCGTTGCGGTTTCGGCATGAACGAGCGCCACCTGGAGCTTCATGACGCCGGGTCCCGGTTGCGCGACCACGGTGAATTTCTTGCCCAGTTCCTCATTCAGTTTCTGGTTGAAATAATCGACCACGGCCTGCTGGTCGCCGGACGAGAGCTCGTCCTTGTCGCCGCCCCAGTAGCTCACGGGCTCGATCATCACTTTGTTGTACTGAGCCCACTTGGCCGTGGGATTCACATAACGAAACGCCATCTGGTCGTCCGTGCCGGGCTTGAGCAGCCTGCAGGTCCTGCCCAGCATCCCGCAATTCAGCTCGGAGCGGCTGAGGTCGGCTTTCTGGGTGGTTGTACAGCCCGACAGCAGCAGCAAGCCCAAGCCGGCTGCAGTCCAGCCAGCGATTGTTCCCGAGAGTGTGGTCTTCATGTTTCGCACGGAATGTCTCCAAGGTTGTGTCATGAGAGATGACCGGTTTCGTGCCGCCGGTTGCGCAGCCACCGCCTGCGCCCACGTTGGTGCGGCGCTGGGTCGGAAACCGGAGCCGGGCCAGTTGCGAGGCGTAACGGAACCCCGCCTTCTGAGAGCGAATTTAAACGGTGATGGTGGGCGGCGAAATTGGACTTTGGTCCAATGTGGAGAGGCCCGCGGCGGGGATACGGCGATTGCGCCGCTCAGTACTCGGGCGGCGCGGTCAGGCCGGCCTTGTCGGCCAGCCGAATGAGTTCGGCGAGGGAGCGCACCTGGAGTTTCCGCATGATATGGGCGCGATGAACCTTGACGGTCTTTTCGACTGTACCGAGGTCGGCGGCGATCTGCTTGTTCAGCCGGCCGGCCACCACATGGCTCAAGACCTCGCGTTCGCGGGGCGTGAGCGTCGCCAGGCGCAGGCGTACCTCCGCCTTGTCGGCGTCTTGCGCTCGGGCAGCCCGGTCGCGGGCGAGGGCTTGGCGGATCGCGTTCAACAGATCGCCGTCGTTCACCGGTTTGGTGAGAAAATCCACTGCCCCCTGCTTCATGGCACGGACGCTGGCCGGGATGTCGCCCTGGCCGCTGAGAAAGACCGTAGGGCGCGCCTGTTCCCGTTCGGCCAGGGTGCGCTGCAAATCCAGGCCGTTCAGTTCCGGCATGGAAAGGTCCAGCACCACGCAGCCGGGAGCATCGGGGTCGTGGTGTTCCAGGAATTCCTGGGGCGAACCGAATGCCGCCACGTGCAGTCCTTCGGACCGTAGCAGCCGCTCGATGGCCTTGAGTACGGCCGGATCGTCATCCACCAGGAATACGGTGTCCTCAGGCCGGCACATCGGCGCGTTCCGGCAAAGGCGGGAGAATCAGGCTCAAACGGGCGCCGCGTCCGGGGTTGTTGGCGGCGCGGATCGTGCCGCCGTGGGCCGAGACGATCGTGCGGCATACCGAGAGCCCCAAACCCAGCCCTTGGCTTTTGGTCGTGACGAAGGGTTCGAATACCCGCTCCAAATCCTCCGCCGGAATTCCCCGGCCCCGGTCGGCTACCGTAAGCCGTATGCCGTTGGCCGCCGCGGTCTCGGTCCCGATCCGGATTTCGCGCTCGGTCCGGTCCAGGCACGCCATGGCGTCGCAGGCATTCACCACCAGATTGAGCAGGACTTGCTGCAGTTGGACCCTGTCACCGGAAACCATCGGCAACGCCGGCGCGAGCGTCGTGACGACGGCGATGCCCTGGTTCACCAGGTCGCTGCGGACCAGCTTCAGCACGTCCTCCACGAGCGCATTGACATTCACAGGGCCGTACTGAAGTTCGCCTTTTCGGAACAGGAGGTGGAGGCGGCGGATGACTTCGCCAGCGCGTTTATCTTCTTCCACGATGTCGCCGAGGATCTCTCTGACTTCGCCGATGTCGACGGGCTCATGATCGAGAAAGCGCCGGGCGGCCTGGGCGTTGGCGAGAATGGCGGTCAAGGGCTGATTCAACTCATGGGCCAGCGAGCCGGACAATTCGCCCAGCATTGTCACGCGGGACAGATGCGCCAGCTCGTGGCGCTGCTTCTGCACTTCCTGTTCCGCCAGTTTGCGCCGGGTGATGTCGATCGAGACGCCCCGCATCCGGAGCGGTTTGCCGCTGCCGTCGAATTCCACCCTTCCCCGGGCCGCAAGCCAACGCGTGCCCACACCGGGCAAACAAATACGGTATTCGCCTTCGTAATCGCCGCTGTTTTGCAAGGCTTTGGCAATCGATTCGCTGACCGCTTCGCGGTCGTCCGCATGCAGGGTTTTCATGAAACGGGCGAAATCGATCCGTTCGTCCTTCGGTATGCCGTAGAGGGCACGGCCTTGCTCCATGGTCCATATCTCATCCTTGGCGATGTCCCACAACCATAGGCCGAGGTCGGCGGCGCCGGCCGCCAAGCGCATCCGTTCCTGGCTTTCCCGCAGTTCGGCTTCGCTGACTTCCAGTTGCCGGGCGAGCCTGGCGGCTTGCAGCACGTCCGAACTCAGCTCGTAACTCATGGCGAGAAGGACGAGCAGGAACGGCAGGCTGATCAGGTAAGGTATGTGGAGGATGCCGGCGTGAATCAGGATCGCGCTCCCGGCCGCGATCAGGATGAAGCACAGGATGCCGCTGCCCACCAGGGCGGCGCGGCGCCGGTTGTCATATCCGCCGCGGCGCCAGAGCGAGACCACGGCATCGGCGAGGTAGGCGACCGTCAGCAGCAAGGCCAAATCGTCGATTGCGACCCAGGGTCCGCGGACGCCCTCCGCCGCGGCGATCGTTTCGCCGCCCGGCAGGACGATGTGCCGCAGCGCGGTGATTTCCGCGTAATTCAGGTTGGGCGAGGACAGAAAGTTCAGCGCGTCGGCGAGTCCACGCACGCCACAGGCAGCGTAAGCCAGCCAAGCGCGCCCGGTCCGGAAGTGCGCCTGTATGAAGCCGATCACCGCCAAGGTTCCGGTGAACACCGGGATATGGATCCAATAGAGCAGTTCCTCGAAGACCCGAGTGGAGTCCGCGCGCATCATGGCGTATTCGAAGCCGGCGAAGGCCGCCATGGTCAAGGCGAGGAGGGAAAACAAGAAATAAGCCGGGCGCTCCCTTTGCTTGAGTCCGATGATGAAATACACGCCCGCGAGCGTCAGGCAGGCCGATGCGGTCATGGACCAGATCACGGTGATCCAGCTTATGGGATGCGTATCTGCCATGAGTCAGGAATCGGTCGATCTGTCCGGCGAGGGTCAGTGGAGGGAGCAGTGAAGTTTATCCAAAAAGGGGTGCCGATGCCGTGTTCGGACAACAGTGAGGCCGTTGCCGCGGTAGATGACGCACCCATCACCTCCGGCTGCGAAGGCCCCTTGGGCATTCCGCGGGCCGGTGCCCGGCTTCGGGGCGTATCGATCAGAACGGTCTGAGGGTAAACGCCGTGGGATCCGTCACCACTTCGCCGGGCTTGCGGTTGGCAATCTGTACGAATTGCTTGGCCCAGCGGTCCATGATGCCCTTGGCGGGGCCATACCAGGTGAGGCGGGTCAGGTCGAGGGGGCCGACGTCGGCCATGTCGCGGTCGGCGAAAGTCGCCACAATTTCGCCCGTCTGGAGATCGCGTATACGGCCTTCGAATGCGGCGCGGCGCTGATTGACGGCACCGACCGCGGAACCCGTGCCCGGCGGGCCGGCCCAGCTCAAGGCATGGAGCACCGGCGTGGATGGGTCGATCTCTATCAGGGCGAGTTCCAGCCGCAGGGCGTTCTCCTTATGTTGCCCCGCGCTTTCAACGACGCGGAAACGGTGTTTCGGGTCTTCCTTGAAAGCCTTCACCACCTGGTCGTGGAAATAGCCCGCAAGTTCGGCGATGTCGGACTCGACATCTCTGATCCAGGTGGCGGAGCTCAGGTTATGCAGCCAGTCCATCTCCAGCATGTACTGGGTGTTGACCGGCGCGACGACGAGCTCCTTGTAAGGCGCCTTGTCGAAACCCGGTTTGATCCAGGCTTTCTGGAACGGCAGGTCGGCACGCCGGGTCTGGCGTTTCGGGTCGGCGATGAAACCGGTGTCCGGGGCAGGGGCCACCGCGATCGCCTTGGCATCGTTGCTGCCGGATTTCACCGCCGAACAGCCGGAAACCGCCAGGGCCAGCAGAAGGCAAAGGCCGTCAGGTTTGTTGTGTCGCATCTTGCTGATCACTCGTTAATGTCAGGGGGTAAAAGGTGCGGACACGATCCTTGCAGCGAGGCTATGGTGTCCAGCAGAGCCCGATCGTCCACCGGCTTGCGCAAGTAGGCGGCGCCGGTCGCCAAGACCCGGGATTGGGCCTCTTCGGTATCGTGTCCCGTCACGACGATCGTCGGAATACGCATGCCCTTGGCCTTCAGCCGATCTAGCACGTCGAAACCGGTGAGGCCCGGCATGTGAAGGTCCAGGATGACGCAGAGCGGTACCTGTTTCCCCAGCGATTCGAGGAACGCTGCAGCGGAACCAAAGGTTTCCACCGCAAAGCCGGCGGACCGCATCAGTCGCCGCAATGCCTTGCACACGGCCTCCTCGTCATCGACGATCGCAATGAGGTCAGGGTTGGCTTTCTTCATGGTGTGGAACAGTAGCGAAAACTTCACGGAGGCGATATTGGACTTTGGTCTAACGCTTCTGCCGCTGGAAGGATTCCTGCTTCTGTGAACCCATGGCCGCGACTGCCGGCTTGCGAACCTGCTCGCATCGGCTCTTTATGTCCCCTTTACGCTTCGCCCCACTATCTTTAGGGCATCTTTATCCTGAAATCGCTAGGCTTTCTCGTCTGAAATTCAACGTACAGGGGATCAGGGCTATGGACGTTTTCTATCTCGCCGTCTTGGCCGGCGTGTTCATTGTGACGACCGGTTTGGTTTATGGCCTGGAAAATCTGAGGGCGAAAGAATGAGCTGGATTCATCTGCTGGGCGCGGCGCTCGCGCTGGGAATCTTCGTGTATCTCGTGTTCGCCCTCCTTTATCCGGAGAAATTCTGATGACGGCTAACGGTTTGCTGCAAATCTGCGTGTACCTCGGCGTGCTGCTGGCCCTGGCCAAGCCGCTCGGCAGTTACATGGCGGCGGTGTACGAGGGGAGGTCAGCGGCGGTGAGCTTGCTGGCGCCGGTCGAGCGCTTCATCTACCGCATCACCGGGGTCGATCCGGAGGCGGAAATGCGCTGGACCGGCTACGTCTTCGCCTTCCTGCTGTTCAATCTTTTGGGGGCATTGGCGGTTTATCTGCTGCAGCGGTCGCAGGGATTCCTGCCTTTGAATCCCCAGGGATTGCCGGGCGTCAGCCCGGACTCGTCGCTCAACACGGCGATCAGTTTCGCCACCAACACCAACTGGCAGGGCTACGGCGGCGAGACGACCATGAGCTATCTCACCCAGATGCTGGGGCTGACGGTGCAGAACTTCGTGTCGGCCGCCAGTGGCATGGCGGTGCTGGTGGCGCTGATCCGAGGCTTCGTCCGCAAGAACGCCGACACCATCGGCAATTTCTGGGTCGACATGAGCCGCAGCACACTGTACATCCTGCTGCCCTTGTCCTTCATCCTGGCCTTGCTGCTGATCGGGCAGGGCGTGGTTCAAACCTTCGGTCCTTACCAGGGCGTTCCGCTGGTCGAAGCCACCGGTTACGACCAGCCGAAGCTGGACGACAGCGGCCAGCCCGTGGTCGATGCGAATGGCAGCCCGGTGACCGAGCACGTCACGGTCAGCGAGCAGACGCTGGCTTTGGGTCCGGCGGCATCGCAGGTCGCCATCAAGCAACTCGGCACCAACGGCGGCGGCTTCTTCAACGTGAATTCCTCCCATCCGTTCGAGAATCCGACGCCCTTCTCCAATTTCCTGGAGATGCTGGCGATCCTCGTGGTTTCCGGGGCGCTTTGCTACACCTTCGGGGTGATGGTCGGCGATACCCGGCAGGGCTGGGTGATCCTGGCGGCGATGACGCTGATCTTCGTCCCGCTGCTTTTCGCCACCGTCCTCTGCGAGCAGAGCGGCAATCCGGCCTTCGGCGTTCTGGGGCTCGATCCGGCCGGCGGCAACATGGAGGGCAAGGAAACCCGCTTCGGCATCGTCAACTCCGCGCTGTGGGCGACGGCGACGACGGCGGCGTCCAACGGATCGGTCAACGCCATGCACGATTCCTTCACGCCGCTGGGCGGCCTGGTGCCGATGTGGCTGATGCAGCTGGGCGAGGTCGTCTTCGGCGGCGTGGGTTCCGGGCTGTACGGGATGCTCGTGTTCGCCATCGTCGCGGTGTTCGTCGCCGGCCTCATGATCGGCCGCACTCCCGAATACCTGGGCAAGAAGATCGAGGCCTACGAGATGAAGATGGCCGCCATCGTGATCCTGGTACCGCCCTTGGTCGTTCTGGGCGGGACGGCCATCGCCGTCATGGTCGACGCCGGCAAGGCCTCGGTCTTCAATCCGGGCGCCCACGGTTTCAGCGAGATCCTTTACGCCTTCTCGTCCGCCGGCAACAACAACGGCAGCGCCTTCGGCGGGCTGTCGGCCAACACGCCTTTCTACAACCTCATGCTGGGGCTGGCGATGTGGCTTTCGCGCTACTGGCTGGCGGTGCCGGTGCTGGCGATCGCCGGCGCCTTGGCCGCCAAGAAGTACGTGCCGCCGAGCGCAGGCACCTTGCCGACCCATACGCCGATGTTCGTGTGCCTGCTGATCAGCGTGGTCATGATCGTCGGCGCCTTGACCTTCATTCCGGCGCTGGCTCTTGGCCCCATCGTCGAACACCTCGCGATGACCGGCGCGTATTAAGAGGAATCGTTCATGACCCATCAAACCGCGAAACAAGGCCTGTTCGACCGCGAGATCCTGGCGGAGGCTTTGCTGGACTCGTTCCGCAAGCTGGCGCCGCAGACACAGTTGAAGAACCCGGTGATGTTCGTCGTCTACGTCGGCAGCCTGCTGACGACGGTGTTGTATGTTCAGTCCCTGGTCGGTCAGGGTGAGGCGCCTTCGGGGTTCATTCTGGCGATCACGCTCTGGCTCTGGTTCACCGTGTTGTTCGCCAATTTCGCCGAGGCGGTGGCGGAAGGGCGGGCTAAGGCCCAGGCCGCATCCCTGCGCAGCGCCAAGCGCGACGTCATGGCGAAAAAGCTGGACGAACCGCGCTACGGCGCCAACTACAGCAAGGTCGCGGGGTCGAGCCTGCGCCGCGGCGATGTGGTGCTGATCGAAGCCGGCGATTTCATCCCCGGCGACGGCGAAGTGATCGAAGGCGTGGCCTCGGTCAACGAAAGCGCCATCACCGGAGAAAGCGCGCCGGTGATCCGCGAGTCAGGCGGCGACTTCAGCTCGGTCACCGGGGGCACGCGGGTGCTGTCGGACTGGCTGGTGGTGCGGATCACGGTCAATCCGGGCGAGGCCTTCCTCGACCGCATGATCGCCATGGTCGAAGGCGCCAAGCGCCAGAAGACCCCGAACGAGATCGCCCTGACCATCCTGCTGGTGGCGCTGACCCTGATCTTCCTGATGGCAACCGTGACCCTGCTGCCGTTTTCGATCTACGGCGTGGAGACCTCCGGTTCCGGCCAGCCGATCACCATTACCGTGCTGGTGGCGCTCCTGGTGTGCCTGATTCCCACCACGATCGGCGGCCTGCTTTCGGCCATCGGCGTGGCCGGCATCGGCCGGATGATGCGCAAGAACGTGATCGCCACCTCGGGCCGGGCCGTGGAGGCGGCGGGTGACGTGGACGTGCTGCTGCTCGATAAGACCGGCACCATCACGCTGGGCAACCGCCAGGCCTCGGCCTTCCTGCCGCTGCAAGGGATCGGCCAGCAGGAACTGGCGGATGCCGCGCAATTGGCGTCGCTGGCGGACGAAACGCCGGAAGGCCGCAGCGTGGTCGTGCTGGCCAAGCAAAAGTACGGGCTCAGGGAGCGGGACGTGCAATCCTTGGGCGCCACCTTCGTGCACTTCAGCGCCCAGACCCGGATGAGCGGTGTCAACCTGGAAGGGCGGCAGATCCGCAAGGGCGCGGCCGACGCCATCCGCGCCTATGTGGAAGAGCAGGGCGGCGCGTTCCCCGAGGAGGCGCAGAAGCTGGTCCACGACGTGGCGCGGCGCGGCAGCACCCCGCTGGTGGTGGCCGAGAGCGACCGTGCGCTGGGCGTGATCGAGCTGAAGGACATCGTCAAGGGCGGTATCAAGGAGCGTTTCGTCGAGCTGCGCCGGATGGGCATCAAGACTGTCATGATCACCGGCGACAACCCGCTGACCGCGGCCGCCATCGCCGCTGAAGCGGGCGTGGACGATTTCCTGGCGGAAGCGACGCCCGAGGCCAAGCTCAAGCTGATCCGCGGCTACCAGGCCGAAGGCCGGCTGGTGGCGATGACCGGCGATGGCACCAACGACGCCCCGGCGCTGGCCCAGGCGGACGTCGCGGTGGCCATGAACAGCGGCACCCAGGCAGCGAAGGAAGCCGGCAACATGGTGGACCTGGATTCCAATCCCACCAAGCTGATCGAGATCGTCGAGACCGGCAAGCAAATGCTGATGACCCGCGGCGCGCTCACCACTTTCAGCATTGCCAACGACGTGGCGAAATATTTCGCCATCATTCCCGCGGCGTTCGCGACCACTTATCCCGCGCTCAATGCCCTCAACATCATGGGGCTTGCCACGCATGCCAGCGCCATTCTGTCCGCGGTGATCTTCAACGCCCTCATCATCGTCGTGCTCATCCCGCTGGCGCTGACCGGCGTGGCGTACCGGCCGGTCGGCGCTTCGGTGCTGTTGCGCAACAACCTGCTGATCTATGGCGTGGGCGGACTGATCGTGCCCTTCATCGGCATCAAGCTGATCGACCTGCTGCTCGTCGCCCTGGATCTCGTTTAGAGGATGTCCCCATGACTACGCACTTCAAACCCGCTCTGCTCATGCTTCTGGTATGGACCGCGATTACCGGCATCGCCTACCCCGTGCTGGTGACCCATCTGGGGCAACTGCTGTTTCCCCGCCAGGCCAACGGCAGTCTGATCGAAAAGGACGGAAAACCGCTGGGCTCGGCACTTGTCGGCCAGCTCTTCGGCGACCCGAAATATTTCTGGAGCCGCCCGTCCGCGACCGCACCGCACGCCTATAACGCCGGGGCCTCCAGCGGTTCCAATCAGGGGCCCACCAACCCGGCGCTGGCCGAAGCCATCAAGGGACGCGTCCGGGCCCTGAGGGACGCCGATCCCGGCAACCCGGCGCCGGTGCCCGCCGATCTGGTCACGGCCTCAGGCAGCGGCCTGGACCCGCATATCAGCCCGGCAGCCGCCGCTTACCAGGTGGCGCGCGTCGCCAGGGTCCGAAATTTGGCGGAAACGAAGCTCAGGGAACTGGTTGCGCAGCACACCGAAGGCCGCCAGTTCGGGTTTCTGGGCGAGCCGCGGGTGAACGTCCTGATGCTCAACCTGGCGCTGGATGCGGCGGAGTGATGAGCGTCGAAAGGCTGGTCCTGGATACGTGCTGGTCTCCTGCTTGATGATCTGGTGACGCCTTTGCGGTCAGGATCATCCGGCAGCGCCGGCTTCGAGCGAGACGATGTACCGCAGCACGTCCTCCGTTCGTCCTTCCGACACCAGTTGCTCGGCGGTCTTGTAGCCGAAAGTCGAGAGCGGCTCGTTGCGATACCAGAACAAGGTGCGATTCACGTCTCCGGAAATGTCGGTACTGGCCTTGATGACTCTCAAAGCTTCGCGCAGAAACCGCTGCACCCCCTGCGACGTGGGTGCGCGGCTGATGGTGTTGCGGTGGACATGCGCTTGATCCGCCAGCGTTTGAAGGTCTATGTTCAGGGCTTGACTGAAGCGTTTCGGCGACAGAGCCGGACCGGGCATGTCCTGGTCGCGCAGCGATTCGACAAAGTGGTCGTAATTTTTTCCGGGGGCTTGCGGAGCCTCGGCGGCAGGGGAAGCGGTCATGAGTGGACCTCAGGCGTGGAATGCACGAATTTTACACTAAATATGCACTTTATTTGCCTGCTGCCTTTACCCGAATAGGATAGAGGCTTGGGACGGGGCTTGCTCGACGGGTAGGCGTGGCAGGAGAATCGGCATTTGAGGTTGTGGCGGCCCAGCCGTGCCGACGACAACGGTTCCAATCCAGATTAGGCAGAATCTATATTAGTGCTCTAATTAGCGATTCTATTTAGTAACAAGTTAGGCAGCGAAGTAGTCGAGAGTATATGTATACCGAGAGGAACACAGATGACAGCATTCAAAGCAAACCAATTGCACCGCGAGGAAGCACCGCAACACATCCAATGGCGCACTACGCTGGAAAGAGAAACTTTCTCGTTGATGTTGCGGCATTTCAAGGCTCAAGCGGCTCACCTGTGTTCAGCTACGAAGCCCCTATGTTCAGGCAGCCTGATGGTTCATTCACGCCCGGAACCAAGGTAAATTTCATTGGGGTTGTGTGGGGCGTCATTGAGCGCACCGTGGCAGGCAAGCTTCAAGCAGTTGAAATTCCTTCCGCTTTAGAGCATGTGCCTGTTCTCCAAACTTCGCTAAACCTGGCTATCGCTCTGCACTCGGATGCCGTGAAATATCTCGATGAAAACATTTTCCCAGGCATCAACGCAACGCGTGGAAATGCAGCCGCGCAAAGGGCCAAGGGCCAATCCGCTGCCTAACTGGGCGTTCAGCGCGGGTGCCACTACAGGCCATGCCTTCGGCATTTTCATGGCCTGTAGTCGTGGCCTCCGCGCTTTGCGCTCCGGCGCAGGTTAACTAGGGCGCTAGGCGTTTCGAAGGAGATTTGCATAGTGGAATTCGAGTGGGACCAGGACAAGGCGACGAAAAATGAAAAGAAACACGGAATTACCTTCGTCGAGGCGACAACTGTGTTCGGCGATCCGCTGGAATTGACTATCTCAGACCCAGATCATTCTGCGGGAGAATATCGTTTCCTCAGCATTGGTCGATCTAACCTCGGGAATTTGTTGGTGGTCTCCTACACTGAGAGGCTTCAGAGCCACATCCGCATTATCAGCGCCCGTAAAGCAACAAAGCAGGAACAGAAATATTATGAGCAAAACCACTGAATCCGATGAAATGAAGCCTGAATATGACTTTTCAGGCGGTGTCCGTGGAAAACATTATCGCGCCTATCAGCAAGGCACAAATATCGTCCTTCTTGACCCCGATATTGCCGAGGTATTCAGGGATTCGGAAGCGGTAAATCATGCACTACGAATGCTTATAGAGTTGGCAGGAAATGAACTGAGGAGAAGCCTAACAAAGGGCTCAAGCGGACGCTCGTAACCTCGCGCCGCGTAGCCCAACCGTTGGGCATCACAAAAAAGATGTCCACACACTTAATCTGAAACTTCTTCAAAATCCGGGGATCCAATCAGCGCAAAATTTACAGATTTTTTACCCTGGTTTCGGCTATTTTTATGCCGGTCTTAGGAGCGATGGGCTAAGGTGTCGCTCTTTCCAACTACCGTAAAGCTCATGTCAGATCGAAGTTATCTCGGGATCGTTGCTACCGAAAACAACGAATGGATCGTCGTCAACCAGGTGCAGGGGGAGATGCGTTGGTCCGCGAAGTTCGACAACACCTCCGAAGGCCTGGAATCTCTGGCAAAATTCATCAGCGATCGCTGTCAGAGGCCGAAAATATGCGTGAAATCGACGAACTCTCTGGGGCTGCACCTGATTCTGCATATCAGTTCCGTCACGGACATCGAGGTGTTGCTGATGTCGGAGGCGGGTTTGCGGGTCCATCAGGGGTGGCTGCCGGACCTGCCGGCGCGGACGGCTACGCCGCAGGCCGAGATCCTGGCGCGCTGCGCGGAGCGTTTGATCTGAGTTCGGCGGGCGATTCGGCGGCGATGGTGGTGAATTGCATCGCCTACAAGCAGGGGCGGCGGGTCGGTGAGATCGCCATCGACGACATCAGCGAGATACTGAAACAGGACGGCACCTTCGTCTGGCTGGGCCTGCGTGAGCCGGAGACGGGCATGCTGGGAAAAATCCAGCAGGAATTCGGTCTGCACGAGCTGGCAATTGAGGACGCCTGTTCGGCGCATCAGCGCCCGAAACTGGAAGAGTACGGTGAATCGCTGTTCCTGGTGCTGCAGACCGCTCAACTGGTGGACGACGCCGTCCAGTTCGGCGAGACCCATTTGTTCATCGGCCCGCGTTTCCTGGTTTCGATCCGGCATGGGTCGCCGTTCAGTTATCAGAAGGTGCGGGAGCGCTGCGAAAATCTGCCCCGCTCGCTTGCCGTGGGTCCGGGCTTTGCGGTGTACGCCATCATGGATTTCATCGTCGACGGCTACGGCCCCGTCGTGGACGGACTGCAGGAACGGTTCGAACGTCTGGAGGGAGACGTCTTCAACCACCAGTTCAGCCGCCGGACTCAGGAGCAGCTTTATACGCTGAAACGCGAACTACTGATGGTGCGAGGTGCGGCGGAACCGCTGCTCGACATCTGCAGCCAGTTGACGCGTTTCCATGCGGACCTGTTTCCCAAGGAGATGCGGTTCTATTTCCGGGACATTTCCGACCACGTCAAACGCATCGACCAGGCCGTCGACCGGATGCGGGAGATGCTGACATCGGCCATGCAGGTGCACCTGACGCTGGTCACGGTGCGCCAGAACGAAGTGGTAAAGCGTTTGGCCGGCTGGGGCGCCATTCTCGCGGTTCCCACCATGGTGTTCAGCCTTTACGGGGTCAATTTCAAATATATGCCCGAGCTGGAGTGGGAATACAGCTATCCCACCATGCTGGCCGTCGTCACCCTGGGTTGCGCGATTCTGTACCGGAGGCTGAAAAATGCGCGCTGGTTGTGACGTTGCAGGGCGGAATTGCGGCGGGCCTATGAGGGCGGCGTCGGGTATGCCCGGAATGCGGGCCGCCAACCGGTGCCGGGGATAGCGCCGCCGATGGCCGCGGAACGCCCGGATCCCGATGCCCTGCTCGCCAGGGTCGAGCGCGAACAGGCCAGGGCCCACCGGGGCCGGCTCAAGATTTTCTTCGGCGCAGCGGCGGGGGTCGGCAAGACCTATTCGATGCTGCAGGCGGCTCGGGAGCGGCGCGCCGACGGCGTCGACGTCGTGGTCGGACTGGTGGAAACCCACGGCCGCAAGGAGACTGCAGCGCTCCTCGAAGGGCTGGAGGTGCTGCCGGTACGGACAGTCGAATACCGCGGCACGGTGGTCGGCGAGTTCGATCTCGACGGTGCGCTCAAACGCCGGCCTTCGGTGATTCTGGTCGATGAACTGGCGCACACCAATGCCACCGGTTCGCGCCATCCCAAGCGCTGGCAGGATGTGGAGGAGCTGCTGCGCGCCGGGATCGACGTCTACACCACGCTCAACGTCCAGCATCTGGAAAGCCTCAACGACGACGTCGGCCAGATTTCCGGCATCCGGGTGTGGGAGACCGTGCCGGATACGGTGTTCGAGGCCGCAGACGAAGTCGAGCTGGTCGATCTGCCGCCGGATGAGCTGCTCAACCGGCTCCGCGAAGGCAAGGTCTATATTCCGCAGCAGGCGGAGCTGGCGGCGGAGAATTTCTTCCGCAAGGGCAACCTCATCGCGCTGCGCGAACTGGCTTTGCGCCAGACCGCCGACCGGGTCGACGCCCAGATGCAGGTCTACCGTGAGGACCACACCATCCGGGAAATCTGGCAGGTCGGCGAGCGCATCCTGGTTTGCGTCGGCCCCAACAGGATGGCGGAACGGCTGATCCGCGCCGGCAAGCGGCTGGCGGCCAGCCTCAAGGCGGAATGGCTCGTCGCCTACGTGGAGACTCCTCCCCTGCAGCGCCTCCCGGCGGAACGGCGCGACGCGGTGCTGCGCATGCTGCGTCTGGCGGAGCAACTCGGCGCCGAGACCGTCACCCTGAGCGCGCCGGACATGAGCGAGGCCGTCATCAATCTCGCCAAGGAACGCAACGTCACGAAGATCGTCATGGGCAAGCCGCAGCGGCGCGGTTGGCGGCGCTGGCTGCTGGGCTCGGTGGTGGACACCATCATCGCCGAGGCGCACAACATCAACGTCTATCTGCTGGGCAGCCCCCAGGAGGAGGCGGAACGGGGACGGCGGGGTGCTCCGGCCCCGCTGCCGGGGCTCAGCGCCAGGCCCGACCGGAGCTGGCTGGCAGCCTACCGCGGCTACCTGGGCGCGGCGGCGGCGGCCTCGCTCTGCACCCTGGCCGCAAAAGCGATGTTCGGACGGTTCGAGCTGACCAATTTGGTCATGGCGTACCTGCTCGGCGTCATTTTCGTAGCGACCCGCTACGGGCGTGGTCCGTCGATTCTGGCTTCGGTGCTGGGTGTCCTCGCCTTCGATTTCTTTTTCGTGATGCCTTACCGGAGCTTTTCAGTCTCCGATACCCAGTATCTGTTTACCTTCGCCGTGATGCTCAGCGTCGCCCTGGTGATCGCCAACCTGATGGCGAACGTCCGCTCCCAGGCCAAGGTGGCTGCTCACCGGGAGCGCCGGGCGACCGTCCTGTACGCCATGAGCAAGGAGCTGGCAGCGAGCCGGAGCGAGGCCGAGATCGTCCAGATCGCGATACGCCAGATCGGGATCGAATTCGGCGGACGCAGCGTGCTGCTGCTCCCTGACGAAAACGGACGGATCAACTACCCGGTCTCCCCGCTCGCCGAGGAATCCGTACCGGGCATCGACATGAGCGTGGCCCAATGGGTGTTCGACCACAACGAAATGGCCGGGCAGGGCACCAACACGCTGCCGGGCACCAGCGGCGTCTACATCCCTTTGACCGGCGTCGACAAGACCATCGGCGTGCTGGTCATGGCGCCGGCCAACCTGCGCCGGGTTTTCCTGCCGGAGCAGCAAAAGCTCCTGCAGACCTTCGTCAACCTGATCGTGCAGGCGATCGAGCGGGTCCGGCTCGCCGAGCAGGCACGGGTCAACCAGGTGCAGATGGAGTCCGAACGCCTGCGCAATTCCCTGCTCAGCTCGATCTCCCACGATCTGCGCACCCCGCTCGCGACGATCGTGGGCTCGGCGAGCACCCTGGTCGAAGGCGACTACGCCCTGGAACCGGAGGACCGGCGGGAGCTTAGCCGGGCGATCTACGACGAGGCGCGGCGCATGGCCAGCCTGGTGAACAATATCCTGGACATGGCCTGGTTCGACGCCGGAGTGGTCAAGCTCCATCTGCAGTGGCACATCCTGGAGGAAATCGTCGGCACCGTGATGACGCGCCTGCAGAAGCAGCTCGAACAGCGCGCGGTGACGGTGCGCTTGCCGCCGGGGACGCCGTTCGTCTACGTGGATTCGGTGATGCTGGAACAGGTCCTGGCCAACCTGCTGGAAAACGCCATCCGCTACACGCCGGAAAACAGCCCGATCGAGATTGGTGCGGAAGCCACGCCGTTCACCATGACGATCACGGTTGCCGACCGCGGGCCGGGGATTCCCAAGGGGCAGGAGGAGCTGATCTTCGAAAAATTCTACCGGGTTCGTCATGAAGGCCCGCAAAGCGGGGTCGGGCTGGGGCTCGCCATCTGCCGGGCGATCGTGGAGGCGCATGGCGGCTACATCCGCGCCAGGAACCGGGCCGGGGGCGGGGCGGTATTCACGATCGTCCTGCCGCTGCGGGAGTCGCCACCGCGGATCGAGCCGGAAGCCGAGCCGGTGGAGTAGCCCGTGTCCGGACCCAATCCCGTCATCGTGGTCATCGAGGACGATCCGCAGATGCGGCGTTTCCTGCGCACCAGTCTGCGCAGCCACGGTTTCCAGGTGTTCGAGGCCGATACGGGCGGCCGTGGCATCATCGAGGCCGGGTTGCGCAAACCGGAAGTGGTCATTCTCGACCTCGGGTTGCCGGACATGGATGGCGTCGAGGTCGTCAAGGCGCTGCGCGAGTGGACGGCGCTGCCGATCATCGTCCTTTCGGCGCGCAGTACGGAGGAGCATAAGATCGAAGCCTTGGATGCCGGTGCGGACGACTACCTGACCAAGCCGTTCGGCATCGGCGAACTCATCGCCAGAATCCGCGTGGCGCTCCGGCATTCGGCAACCGGTGCCGTGAATTCGCCGGGCGAGGGGTACGCCAACGGCGGATTGCGTATCGACCTGCTTCGGCGCACCGTGACTGTCGGCGAGCGGGAGATCCGCCTGACCCCCACCGAATACCGTCTGCTCGCCGCGCTGGCACGCCACGCGGGCAAGGTGCTGACCCACCGCCAACTGCTGGTGGAGGTCTGGGGGCCCACCCATGTAGAGGATTCCCATTACCTCAGGATCTACATGAGCCAGCTTCGGCAGAAACTCGAAACCGATCCGGCCAAGCCCGAATATCTGATCACGGAGTCCGGCGTAGGCTATCGGCTGCGGGTTTGAGGCAGGTGACCCGCCCGGCGCGACGGTTTCTGCGGGGCGACCGCCTTGGGGCTTGGCAAGAGCTATCCCGCCACGATGTGTGATATCCCTGGCTGTGGTGAGTGATATCACCTGTTCGTTGGGTTTGTCCCGCCTTATTTTCCCGGCGTGAGCCGATCGAAGACTCGTGTCCCCCTGGATTCACTGAGTTTTGCTGGAGCCGCTTTCCACGGCAGCTGGGAGGCACAATCATTGCCTTGCTTCTGCACCATCCCGGCCGTCGGGATGTCCACGGTCGCCGGGTTAGTCCCGTGATCGTGGCGCTGTTCGGATCGCCCAAAGCGCCTGCGCGTCCAGAAGTCCCTGGACGACCGAACATATCAAGTTGATGGCGAATTCGCCTAACTAAGTTCTTGGATAACTCTATGAATAATTTTATAAAAATCTTGGCGTTGACCTTGTTTCCGGCTATCTCCTGGGCGTTGACCCACGAAGAGCTGATGACTCTCAAACCAAACCCCAACGTCAATGCCAATGGCATCGGCATTTACGTATACGATGGCATGAATGCCTTGGACGCCATCGGCCCCTACCAGGTATTCAAGTCGGCCGGGCTCAAGACCTTCCTGATTGCAAAGAACAAGGATCAGCCTATCGTTTCCAGTGACAATCCGTCGACAGGTCTGAAAATTGTCGCGGACAAGTCCTGGTCCGAAGTTCAACAGCTGGATGTCCTGGTGGTGCCGGGCGGGTTCGGCGGAACGGTGATGCAGACAATGGACCCGGAGGTATTGAACTGGATCAAGGCGATGGACCAGAAGACGATCTATACCACCAGCGTCTGTACCGGCGCATGGATACTCGGTGCCGCCGGCGTCCTGGAAGGCAAGAAGGCGACCACGAACTGGTATCGGGCTAAGGATTTCCTTGCCAAATACGGTGCCAAATTCGTGTCGCAGCGCTACGTTCAGGACGGCAAATACATCACCTCCGCCGGTGTCACCGCCGGGGCCGACATGGCGCTGTATCTCGTCAACAAGCTGTTCGGGGTCAAGGACTATACCCAAGCCGTCATGCTGGATCTCGAATACGACCCCAAGCCGCCCGTCAAGGGTGGGTCCATCAAGAAATCCAAGCCCGATGTGGTCGACGCAATGCGGGAAATGTACGACTGGGCGTTCGACATGATGTACCCGGGCTACCGGCCGCAATAACGCGTCCGTCGCTCCGGTGGTCTGCACCCGGAAGCCCTGGGATCAATGCGGTAAAGTTAAACCGTCATTCCGGCATGGATTGCCGGAATCCAGGGCACAGGGATGTGTCGGGCCTTGACCTTCCATGGTTCCTGGACCCGCGGCATTCCGTGCCGGGGTGACGAGGCGGCCCGTAACTTAACGGCATTGGCCCTGGGATGGCGGCGGCAGCGGGTTATCGGAACAGGTCGAGCTGCTTGCCCTCGGGCGCTCTGAAGGCGCCGGCGTCGAGTGCGGGCAGTTCGGCAGCCAGACCGTGGCGTTTGAGTGCATGCAGGAAGCGGCGGGCGAGGAGACCCGCATATTCGCCGCTGCCGACCTGGCGCCGGCCGAAGCCGGAGTCGTAGATTTTGCCGCCGTGGGCGAGTGCGACCAGGCTGAGAGTGTGAGCGCCTTTCAGCGGGTAGTGCGCGTCCAGCCATTCCGCGAACAGGGATTCGACCTCCCGCGGCAGCCGCAACAGGATGTATCCCGCCGATGCGGCGGCGTGCTCGGCCGCCTTTTCCACGATGCGTTCCATCTCGCTGTCCGTGAGCCAGGGAATGACCGGTGCGATCATCACCTTCACCGGCACCCCGGCTGCAGCGAGGCGCGCGACTGCCAGCAGCCGCCGGTGTGGGGCCGAGGCGCGGGGTTCGAGCTTCAGGGCCAGGGCCTTGTCCAGCGTGGTGATGGAAACCTGCACGTTGGCCAGGCCCGCCGCTGCCATCTCGCTGAGGATGTCCAGATCCCGCTCGATCAGGGCGGATTTGGTGGTGATCGTCACCGGGTGGCGGGCCCGCTGCAGGACTTCCAGCACTTGGCGGGTGATCCGCCACTCGCGCTCGATGGGCTGGTAGGGATCGGTGTTGGCGCCCAGGGCGATGGGCGAGCACCGGTACTTGGGATGGGCCAGCTCCTTTTCGAGCAGTTGGGGAGCATCGGGTTTGGCGAACAGCCGGGTTTCGAAGTCCAGCCCCGGCGACAGTCCCAGGTAGGCATGGCTGGGCCGGGCGTAGCAATAGATGCAGCCGTGCTCGCAGCCACGGTAGGGATTCAGAGACTGGTCGAATGGAATGTCGGGGGACTGGTTGCGGGCGATGACGGAGCGGGAGGTTTCGACGCTGACCTGAGTCGCCAGCGTCGAGGGTTCTTCCGGAAACCAGCCGTCGTCTACAGCTTCCTGGGTCGTTGCAGAAAAGCGCGAGGCCTCGTTGCTGACCGCGCCGCGGCCGTGGCGCGGACCGCCGGGTTTCACGGGCCGGGCGCTCCCGTACGGATCAGCGCTGGCCGCAGGTCGGGCAGGCAGGATTCCGCCCCAGCCTGACTTCGTGCCATTCCAGCCGCAGTGCGTCGAACACGACGAGGCGGTTGCTACGGACGGTATCGAGATCCAGCAGCAGTTTGATGGCTTCCAGGGCCTGCATGCTGCCGATGATGCCGGGCAGCGCCGCGACTACGCCGTTGCGGGCGCAGCTTCCGTCCAGCTCGCCGCCCTGGGGATAGAGGCAGTTGTAGCACGGGCTTTCCCCATCGCCCGGCGTGAATACGGCGAGTTGTCCCTCGAAGCGGATCGCGGCGCCCGACACCAGCGGGGTGCGGGTGGCCACGCAGGCCGCGTTGACGGCAAACCGGGTCGCGAAGTTGTCCGAGCAGTCCAGAACCACGTCGACCGCGCTGGCCCATTCCTCGAGGGCCGATTCGGAGAGACGTTCGGAAATCGGCTCGATCCGCACGTCCGGGTTCATCCGCCGGAGCCGCCCGGTACAGGCCTCGGCTTTGCTCCGGCCGATGTCCGCCGTATCGAAAGCGATCTGGCGCTGGAGGTTGGAGAGATCGACCGTATCGAAATCGCTCACGACCAGTCGGCCTACGCCGGCTGCGGCCAGATACATGGCGGCCGGCGAGCCGAGCCCGCCCAGCCCGACGATGAGCACGCTGGCGCTTAGCAGCCGGTCCTGGCCTTCGGTGTCGACCTCGGGAAGCATGATCTGGCGGCTGTAGCGGAGGAGTTGAGGGTCGTCCATCGGGAGGGTTCGGGCTGTCGCGGATTCGTGATTATAGCGGTTGGGACGCCTCGCGATGTCGTCAGGTCGATTCCGGCCCGGCAGCCCCGGTGGGGTAAACTGGCCGGCCCCAACCGCAGAAGCCTCTAAAGCGTCAGACCTATGATCGTACTCGCCATCGAAACCGCGACCGAAGCCTGTTCGGCTGCGCTTTACCAGGACGGCGCCATCCTGGAGCGCTACCAGGTGGCGCCCAGGGAGCACAACCGGCTGATTCTGCCCATGCTGGAATCGCTGCTGGCGGAAGCCGGCATCGCACTGGGGCGGGTGGATGCCGTGGCTTTCGGGCGCGGGCCGGGTTCGTTCACGGGGGTCCGCATCGCCGCCGGGGTGGCCCAGGGCACTGCTTTCGCCCTGGATCTTCCGGTCGCACCGGTTTCGACCCTGGCCGCCCTGGCGGACGAGGCGATCGCCGAAACCGGCCGCGAATATGCCTTTCCCTGCATCGACGCGCGGATGGCGGAGGTCTATTTCGCCGTTTATTCTCGGGATGGGGATGGCTATCCGGCGCTGGCGGGAGAGGAGCGCGTCCTGTCGCCCGGGCAGGCGGATTTTTCGCCGGCGGAAGGCGTCGGCATCGGAATCGGCAGCGGCTGGGTCACCTACCAGGCTTGTCTGAGCGGCCTGGCAGGCGGGCGCCTGGCCTCGGTCTTGAGCGGGCGCTTTCCCCGCGCCGGCGCGGTCGCGCGGCTCGGTGCCAGGATTCACGCCCTGGGCACGAGCGTCCCGGCAGAACAGGCCCTGCCGGTGTACCTGCGGGACGACGTCGCCAGGAAGCCGAAGCCGTGAGTCGGGGCTGGGCGCAACGCCCGACGGCCGCATATCGGCCGCCGCGGCTCCTGTAGTACACTAGCGGCATGGCGCAATATTTCGAGGTGCATCCCCAGACGCCGCAGCAGCGGTTGATCCGCCGGGCCGCGGAGATCGTCAGCCAGGGGGGGCTGATCGTCTATCCGACCGATTCGTCCTATGCCTTCGGCTGCCAACTGGACTGCAAGGATGCCTTGGAGCGCATCCGCAGGATCCGCCAATTGGGTGAAGACCATAATTTCACCCTGATCTGCCGCGACCTTTCCCAGGTTTCCGCTTTCGCCAAGATCAACAACGAAGCTTTCCGCCTGATCAAGACCTTGACGCCGGGGCCTTACACCTTCCTGCTGCAGGCTACGCGCGAAGTGCCGCGACGGCTGCAGCATCCCAAGCGCAAGACCATCGGGATCCGCCTGCCGGACAATGCGGTTTCGCAGTTGCTGGCGGCGGAACTGGACGAACCTTTGTTCAGTTCGACCCTGATTCTGCCCGGCGAGACAGAAGGCCTCAGCGACCCCGAGGACATCCGGGACTTGGTAGGCTCGCGGGTAGAACTGATCCTCGCCGCGGGAGTCATACCGTTCGCGGAAACCACGATCGTCGATCTGACCGGCGAGTTCCCGGTCGTCGTTCGCCAGGGCAAGGGCAGCGCCGGTTTCCTGCGCGCCTAGTCTTCTCGTCCCTTTTCACTTTCGGGCTTAACACACGATGGATGACCTTACTTTGGTTCAGCGTTTCAGCGTCTGGCTGTTGCCGGTGCTGTTCGCGATCACCCTCCACGAGGTGGCGCACGGCTGGGTCGCCAGCAGACTGGGCGACAACACCGCCAAGAGCCTCGGGCGCCTTTCCCTGAACCCCCTGCGTCACATCGATCCGGTCGGGACCATCCTGGTGCCGGGACTCCTGCTGGCTTTCGGCGGCTTCATCTTCGGCTGGGCCAAGCCGGTGCCGGTGGACTGGGGGCGGCTGCGCCATCCGCGGCGGGACATGGCGCTGGTGGCGGTGGCCGGTCCCGGGGCCAATCTGATCATGGCCCTGGGATGGGCGATCCTGTTGCGGCTGGCCGCGGAGTTGCCGGAAAGCCTGGATTATGTGGCTCTGCCCCTCGGGCTGATGGGGAAGGCCGGGGTCGCCATCAACAGCGTGCTGATGGTGCTGAACCTGCTGCCGATTCCGCCGCTGGACGGCAGCCGGGTCGTCTCTACCCTCCTGCCGCTGCGGGCGGCGATCCAGTACAGCCGGATCGAGCCCTACGGCTTCTGGATACTGCTGATCCTGATCTATACGGACATTTTGGGGCGCATCATGGTCGGGCCGCTGCTGCTGGTCCAGCATCTGATCTACACCGTCGTCGGCCTGGCCGGAGGCGCATGACCGAAACGGCGCCCGTACCGGAAGCCTTGGAACCGGTCGCGCTGGTCAAGGGCGCGCCGGTGAGCCAGTTGCCGGAGGATCTGTACATTCCGCCGGACGCGCTGGAGATCTTTCTGGAAACCTTCGAAGGTCCGCTCGACCTGCTGCTGTATCTGATCCGCAAGCAGAATTTCGACATCCTCGACATCCCGATCGCCGAGATCACTCGCCAGTACATCGGCTACATCGAAATGATGGACATCATGCGGATGGAACTGGCCGCGGAATACCTGCTGATGGCGGCGATCCTGGCCGAGATCAAGTCCCGGGTGCTGCTGCCCCGGCCGAAGGAGGCCGAAGCCGAGGAAGAGGATCCGCGCGCCGAACTTGCGCGGCGCCTGCAGGAATACGAGCGGTTCAAGGCCGCCGCGGAACGGCTGGACCGGTTTCCCCGCCTCGAGCGCGACCTGTTCGAAACCGGGGCGGGGAGCGACGACATTCCGGTGCCGAAGGTCTATCCGAGCATCGCCATGAACGATCTGCTGTCGGCGTTCCAGGACGTACTGAAACGCCTGAACCATACCAGCCATCACCATATCCGTCGGGAAGCGCTGTCGGTGCGCGAGCGCATGAGCCTGATCCTCGAACGCCTGAACGGCGATGCGACACTGGCTTTCGAAGCCCTGTTCCCGCGCCGCGAAGGGCGCCCGGGAGCGGTGGTGTCGCTGCTGGCCGTTCTGGAGCTGAGCAAGGAGCGGCTGATCGAAATCATCCAGGACGAGCCCCTCGGCGCCGTGCAGGTACGCTCTCTGGTCGTCGCCGGCGGTGACTGACATGGATCTCAAGCCCATCGTCGAAGCCGCGTTGTTCGCGGCGCAAAGGCCGCTTGCCGTCGCCGAGCTGGAAGCCTTGTTCGGCGAGGACGAGCGTCCTGACGCTGAAGAAATTCGGCAGGTGCTGGAGACCCTGGCGGAGGAATACTCGGAGAGGCCGCTGGAGCTTCGCAAGGTGGCCAGCGGCTACCGGTTCCAAGTTCGCGCCGCCTATGCGCCGTGGATTTCCAGGCTGTTCGAGGAGCGGCCCGGCCGCTATTCGCGCGCCCTGCTGGAGACCCTGGCGATCATCGCCTACCGGCAGCCGGTGACGCGCGGCCAGATCGAAGAGATTCGCGGCGTCGCGGTCAGTTCGGGGATCATCCGCACGCTCACCGAGCGGGAATGGGTGACCGTGGTCGGCCATCGCGACGTTCCCGGCCGCCCGGCGCTGTTTGCCACCACGCCCCAGTTTCTCGATTATTTCAATCTCGAATCCCTGGCGGATTTGCCGGCCCTGCCGGAATTCGCCGTATCACCGGAGTTAGAAGATGTCCTTGCCGCCGCGCAAACCGACCAAACCCATCCGCTCGAGGAACCGTCCGCTCCAGCCGACGCCGGGGTCTGAGCCTGCCGAAGCCGGCGAGGGCGAACGTATCCAGAAGGCGCTGGCGCACGCCGGTTTCGGGTCCCGGCGAGAGATAGAGGGCTGGATCCGCGAGGGTAAGGTCTTCATCAATCGCCGTCCCGCGCATCTGGGCGACCGCTACCGCAAAGGCGATCAGGTGATGCTGAACGGCCATCTGATCAATCTCGAAAAGCGCCTGCAGGCGGCCACCCGGGTCCTGCTGTACCACAAGCCGGTCGGCGAACTGGTCAGCCGGCGCGATCCGGAAGGCCGTCCGGTGATCTTCTCGCAATTGCCGCGGCTGGAACTGGGTCGCTGGGTCGCGGTGGGGCGGCTGGACGTCAACACCCAGGGACTGATCCTCGCGACCAACAACGGCGAACTGGCGCATCGTTTGATGCACCCTTCGCGCGAAGTCGAGCGCGAGTACGCCGTCCGCATCCTGGGGACGGTGAGCGAGGCCGTCATCGAGAGGCTGATCAACGGGGTTCAGCTCGAAGACGGTCCGGCGCGCTTCGAATCGGTGGTAGATGCCGGGGGGGAGGGCGCGAACCGCTGGTTTCATGTGGTGGTCCGGGAGGGACGCAACCGGCTGGTGCGGCGTCTGTGGGAGTCGCAGAACCTGGTCGTGAGCCGCCTCATCCGGGTGCGCTACGGCGACATCGTTCTGCCGCCGCGACTGCGCGCTGGGGCCTGCGTCGAGCTGGAAAGGGAGGCTCTGAACGGTTTGCTGCGTTCCGTGGGCCTTCCGCCGGTGACGCCGGAGGCACCGCCGAAGCGGCGCTTCGGTGGTGAAGCCCGGGGCCGGGAGCGCGGATTCCGTAAGCGGCGGAGCTAGCTTTCTGCAAGGCGGCGAAGCAGGTATGATGCGGCCCCAGCGCTGCCGAGCCGGCGAGGAGACAGCTCTGGATCCGGGAGAAGGACGTATTCAATGAACACCCATATCGTTTGGCATCAATCCACCGTAGTCCGCGATCAGCGCGAACGGCAGAACGGCCATAAGAGCTTCATCCTTTGGTTCACCGGCCTCTCCGGCGCCGGCAAGTCGACCCTGGCGCACCGGGTCGAGCAGCTTCTGTTCGAACAGGGCTGCAAGACCTATGTCTTCGACGGCGACAACGTCCGTCACGGCTTATGCTCGGATCTGGGGTTCAGTGCCGAGGACAGGTGCGAGAACATCCGCCGCATCGGCGAGATGAGCAAGCTGTTCGTCGACGCCGGCGTCATCGCGCTGACCGCATTCATTTCTCCCTTCCGCCGCGACCGGGATCTGGTCAGGGCGCTGGTCGAACCCGGCGACTTCGTCGAAATCTTCTGCGATACACCGCTCGAAGTCTGCGAGCAGCGCGATGTGAAGGGGCTGTACCGCAAGGCGAGGGCCGGCGAGATACCGGAGTTCACCGGGATTTCCTCGCCTTACGAAGCGCCGCTCAAGCCGGAGATTACGGTGCGGACGGGCGAGCACGGCCTGGACGACTGCGCCGGGCAAATCCTCGAATATCTCGAGAAGAACGGAAAGATCAACCTGAAAACGACAAGGTAGGACATCATGGCAAAAGTCATCAGAAAAGCCGTTTTCCCGGTCGCGGGGCTGGGGACCCGCTTCCTGCCCGCCACCAAGGCCAGCCCGAAGGAAATGCTGCCGGTAGTGGACAAGCCGTTGATCCAATATGCGGTCGAAGAAGCCGTGGCGGCCGGCATCGACGAGATGGTCTTCATCACCGGTCGCAGCAAGAACGCGATCATGGACCATTTCGACAAGGCCTACGAACTCGAGACGGAACTGGCGGCGCGAGGCAAGGACGACATCCTGAACATCGTCCGGAACATCATTCCGCCGCATGTCACCTGCATCTACATCCGTCAGGCCGAGGCCTTAGGCTTGGGCCACGCCGTCAACTGCGCCAAGGCGGTCATCGGCAATGAACCGTTCGCGGTGCTGCTGGCGGACGATCTGATCGACGGCAACAACCACGGCGGCTGTCTGTCGCAGATGGTCCGCATATTCGACAAATGGCAGTGTTCGGTGCTGGGCATCGAGCGCATCGATCCCAGCGAAACCCACAGCTACGGCATCGTGAAGACCAGTCCGATCGAGGCCGGGCTGGACAAGGTCGAAGCGATCGTGGAAAAGCCGCGGCCCGAGAATGCGCCGTCGAATCAGGCGGTGGTGGGGCGCTACATCCTCACGCCGGCGATCTTCGACAAGTTGGCCAATGTCTCGCGCGGCGCGGGCGGGGAAATCCAGCTCACCGACGCCATCGCGATGCTGCTGAACGAACAGACGGTGCTGGCTTACGAATTCAACGGCAAGCGCTACGACTGCGGATCGAAGCTGGGCTATCTCATCGCCACGGTGGAGCAGGGCCTGCAGCACGCCGAGCTGCGGGCAGGCTTCGAGGCCTATCTGAGGAGCCTGCAGCTCTAAGAGGCGAACCAGGGCGTTGCCGGGGAAGGCAGCCCGTGCAACGCCCTGCGTTCATTTGGACAGGGCGGCCGCCAGCCGTTCCAACGCCTTTTCCAGATTGGCCATGCTGGTGGCGATGGACAGGCGGATGTGGCCAGGCGCACCGAAGGCCGAGCCCGGTACCACGGCCACGCCGCCCTGTTCGATCAGGTATTCGGACAACGCCAGGTCGTCCGCCAGGTTCAGGCTTGCCATCGCCGCTTCGACATTCGGCAAGACATAGAACGTGCCGTGGGTCTCCAGGCAGTTGACGCCGGGAATGGCGTTCAGCTTGGCGACCACGAAGTCGTGCCGCTCCTTGAAAGCCTTCACCATGGCGGCGATGAAGCCCTGCTCGCCGTTGAGCGCGGTTTCGGCGGCGACCTGCGAGATCGAGGTGGGATTGGACGTGCTCTGCGACTGGATGTTGGTCATGGCTTCGATCAGGCGCTCGGGTCCCGCCGCGTAGCCGATGCGCCAGCCGGTCATCGAATAGGCCTTGGAAACGCCGTTCAGCACCACGGTCCGGTCGTACAGGTCCGGGCAGACGTTCAGGATGTTGCTGAATGTGCCTTCCCAGAGGATATGCTCGTACATGTCGTCGGTGGCGATGAGGACCTCGGGAAACTGCCGCAGCACCTCGCCGAGGCCGGCCAGCTCGTCCGCGGTGTAGGCCATGCCGGTGGGGTTGGACGGACTGTTGATCACGAACAGCCGGGTCCTGGCCGTCAGCGCGGTTGCCAGTTGCGCCGGGGTGATCTTGAACGCCTGATCCTGCCCGGCTTCGACGATGACCGGCAAGGCGCCGGCCAGCAGCACCATGTCCGGATAGGACACCCAGTACGGCGCCGGGATGACGACCTCGTCGCCGGGATTGAGCAGGGCCTGCGCCAGATTGTAGAAACTCTGCTTGCCGCCGCAGGACACCAGGATCTGCTTGAGCGTGTAATCCAGCCGGTTTTCGCGCTTGAATTTTGCCTGGATCGCCTGCTTGAGGCCGGGCGTTCCGTCGACCGCGGTGTATTTGGTGAAGCCCTTTTCGATGGCCTGGATGGCCGCCTGCTTGATATGGTCGGGCGTATCGAAGTCGGGTTCGCCGGCACCCAGTCCGACGATGTCCTTGCCGGCGGCGCGCATCGCCGCGGCGCGGGCGGTGACGGCAAGGGTCGGGGACGGCTTGATGGACTGGACGCGGTCGGAAAGTTGTATGCTCATCAGTTTCGCGAATTGGCTGGAAAAATCGAGGCGTTATGTTACCGGTTAGCCGGCTTTCCTTGAACTCCATGGGCGGAAAATTTGTCATTACCGATATCGCGCCCGCTCCGCCTGGGCGGGTTCGGATATCTTTGGAAACATCCGGTTCAGCGATTTTCGCCTAGAGGTTTGAATACGCCATGTTGCCTGGAAGCGGCCATTGCCTGGCCCAGCCGGTCGAGGAAAGCTTGAAACTGCCGCGCGGGCAGAAATCCAAGCCGTTCGCGCTGCGGAGCGGATATGCGCCATCGGGCGATCAGCCGGAGGCCATCCGGCGCCTGGTCGAGGGGTTGAACGACGGCGAGCTGCACCAGACCCTGCTCGGCGTGACCGGCTCGGGCAAAACTTTCACCATCGCCAACGTGATTTCCCAGGTTCAGCGCCCGACTCTGATCCTGGCGCCCAACAAGACGCTGGCGGCGCAGCTTTACGGCGAGATGAAGGAATTCTTTCCCGAGAATTCGGTGGAATACTTCGTTTCCTATTACGACTACTACCAGCCCGAGGCCTATGTGCCGGCCTCCGACACCTACATCGAAAAGGATTCCTCGCTGAACGAGCACATCGAGCAGATGCGGCTGTCGGCGACCAAGGCGCTGATCGAGCGGCACGACACCATCATCGTCGCCACGGTGTCCTCGATCTACGGCCTGGGCGAGCCGGCTTCGTATTTCGAGATGGTGCTGCACCTGGTGCGTGGCGACATGATCGACCACCGCAGCCTGATCCGGCGGCTGGCCGAGCTCCAGTACACCCGCAACGAAGCCGAGCTGAGGCGCGGCACCTACCGGGTCCGGGGCGACGTGATCGACATCTACCCGGCCGAGTCGGAGAAGGAGGCGCTGCGGGTCGAGCTGTTCGACGACGAGATCGAGCGGCTGTCGCTGTTCGACCCGTTGACCGGCGAGATTCTTTCCCGCATCGCCCGCTACACGGTCTATCCCAAGACCCATTACGTCACCCCGCGGGAAAAGCTGCTGCAGGCGGTGGAAGAGATCAAGGTCGAACTCAAGGACCGGTTGGCGCATCTCCGCAGCCAGCACAAGCTGGTGGAAGCCCAGCGGCTGGAGCAGCGGACCCTGTTCGACATCGAGATCATCCTGGAAGTCGGCTATTGCTCGGGCATCGAGAACTACTCGCGCTATTTGTCCGGACGCTCTGCCGGCGAGTCGCCGCCGACGCTGTTCGATTACTTGCCGGACGATGCGCTGGTCGTGATCGACGAGAGCCATGTCACTATCCCGCAACTGGGCGCGATGTACCGCGGCGACCGTTCCCGCAAGGAAACGCTGGTCGAGTTCGGCTTCCGGCTGCCGTCGGCGCTCGACAACCGGCCGTTGAAATTCGACGAGTTCGAGCTACGCGCGCCGCAGCGCATTTACGTCTCGGCAACGCCGGGGCCTTATGAGAGAACGCACTCGGGCGCCGTGGTGGAGCAGGTCGTGCGTCCCACCGGCCTAGTCGATCCGGATGTCGAGGTCCGGCCGGCGTCGACCCAGGTCGACGACCTGCTGTCGGAGATCCGGCTGCGGGTTCAGAAGGGCGAGCGGGTATTGGTGACCACGCTGACCAAGCGCATGGCCGAGGACCTCACCGAATACCTCATGGAGCACGACGTCGCGGTGCGCTACCTGCATTCCGACGTGGACACCGTGGAGCGCGTGGAGATCATCCGCGATCTCCGGCTCGGCAAGTTCGACGTGCTGGTGGGCATCAACCTGCTGCGCGAAGGGCTCGATATCCCGGAAGTGTCACTGGTGGCCATCCTCGATGCGGACAAGGAAGGGTTCCTGCGCTCGGTAGTGTCGCTGATCCAGACCATCGGCCGGGCCGCCCGCAACCTGCATGGCAAGGCGATCCTGTATGCCGACAAGGTGACCAATTCCATGCAGCAGGCCATTGGCGAGACCGAGCGTCGCCGTGCCAAACAGATTGCCTACAATGAAACGCATGGCCTGACTCCCAGGGGCATCACCAAATCCGTGATGGACATCCTGGAAGTGCCCATTCCGGGCGGCGGCGCCGTGGGATCGCGAAAGCAGGCGGCCCGTGCCGCCGAACCACGCTCCGAATACAAGGTGACCAAGCCGGCAGAGGCGGCCAGGCTCATCAAGCAGATGGAAGAGAAGATGTACGCGCATGCCCGCGACCTGGAGTTCGAGGAAGCGGCCAGGTTGCGCGATGAGATTCAGCGGATCCGTGAGAGTGCGTTGATGGCGTGATGTTTGCTACGCCTCCGTTCATCCGGGACGCGGAATCGCCGACCGGAAAAAAGCCAGGATCGAAACCGAACGGGAAGGGGGTAAACATGGCGCAACGCATCATCGTCTGGGATCTTGCCACGCGGATATTCCACTGGTCGCTGGTGACCAGCTTTTTCGGCGCCTACCTGTCGGCTGACAGCGACTACCGGGTGCTGCACGTAATGTTCGGTTACACCATCCTCGGGCTGATCGGTTTCCGCCTGCTGTGGGGATTCTTCGGGCCGCGCTATTCCCGGTTCAAGGACTTCGTGCGCGGCCCGCTCGCGATCTTCCGCTACATGAAAAGCCTGCTGTCCAAGCACCCCGAGCACTACGTCGGCCACAATCCGGCGGGTGCCATCGCCATCGTACTGCTGCTGTTTCTCGGCATTCTGGTCTGCGCTTCAGGGCTGCTTTCCTATGACGAACGCTGGGAGGATTCGCTGAAGAGCTTCCACGCCCTGCTTTCCAATTTCATGCTGGCGATCGTGTTCGTTCACATCGTGGCGGCGATCGCTTCGGGCTTCCTGCATCACGAAAACCTCGTGCTTTCCATGATCACGGGCTACAAGGAAGGGGCGGCTGGCCAGTCGATCGCCGGCAAGTGGCCGTGGGCCGGGCTGGCGCTCGCCGCGGCTATCGCCTCGTTCTGGATGCTGGCGCTGCCGGCAAATCCCTTCCAGGAGGGGGCTGGCGCCGGACGCGATCAGGTGGCGGAAGAGGCGGCTCTCCCCGGAAAGGCGGTGAAGCCGGTCACCATGTCTTCGAAGTCTGAACGGCTCTGATGCTCACCGGAACAGCGGCGATGTCTAACCCGATCGGACACCTGGTTTTTTGCCTGTCCCTCGCCGGTTTTTGCGGCCCAGCGGACGTCTCGGCCGAGGAGGTGCTGGAGCAGGGGCTCAAGGCCGCGCGTTTGCGCCAGTACGATCAGGCAAGCGCTCAATGGCAGGTTCTGGCCGAACGGGGCGACGCCGAAGCGCAATACCGCCTGGGGGCGATGTTCCAGAGCGGCCGCGGCGTGCCGAAAGACTATGCGCAGGCGCTGAGATGGTTCCGTGCTGCGGCGGGACAGGGGCAGGTCCGCGCACAGTTCGAACTGGGTCTGATGTACGAGAAGGGTCTGGGCGTCCGTCCCGATCCGGTTCAGGCCCGGCACTGGTATGAAAAAGCCGCGGCGCAGAATTACGTCATGGCTCGCAGGCGGCTGGAGGCCATGCCAACCCCGGCGACAGGTGCAGGCTCCGCCGCCGCAGGCAAGCCTGCAGAGACGGACACGGCTCTTCACCGCGCCGCCCGGCGTGGCGACGCCGATGCCGTGCGGGATTTGCTGGCGCGAGGCGCCGAAATCGATGCCGTGGACGACAAAGGGCGCACGCCGTACCGACTTTCATTGGAGGCCGGGCATCCGGAGACCGCCGGCTTGCTGGCTGCCGCCGGCGCCGATCGGGGCCGGAGCCCTGCGGAAATCAAAGGGGAGCGCGAGAAGCGGCCCAAGCATCCGCCGTCCCGTTTGAACTCGAAAGACGACATCGGCGGCTATCCTGGCTGGCCGGCGCTGGCGGTAGCCGCCTGGCGAGGGCAGGCTTCAACGGTCGAAATGCTGCTCGCGAAAGGTGCCAACGTCGCCGCCAGAGCTCCGGACGGCCATACCCCGCTGACCCGCGCAGCCTGGAACGGCCATGTCGAAATCGTGAAAACCCTGTTGTTTCATGGAGCGGCAGCCGACGCTGCGACGCCGGACGGCCGGACCGCCATGATGTGGGCAGCCTGGGAGGGGCATGGCGAAGTGGTCGCGGCACTGGCGGCCGCGGGGGCGAAGCTGGACGCAAGCGATGGGGACGGAAACACCGCTCTCGCATGGGCGGCGCAGCGCGGCACCGCGACGGCCGTGCGAACGCTGTGCCGCCTCGGTGCGGCCACCGGCCCGGCGCGGAAGGACGGCAGGACCGCGGTCCTGCTGGCGGCCATCGGCGGGCACCCGGAAACCGTTGAGGCCCTGGCGGCGGCTTCGGCCGATCCGAACGCCGTCGACGCAGACGGACATACGGCATTGTGGCATGCCGTCGACGGGGGGCATGCCGGGGTCGTCGAGACCTTGCTGACGCACGGAGCCGCCTTCGATCGCGACTGGGCTCCCGGTCATAACGCACTGGCGCGCGCAGCATGGAAGGGCGACGAAGTTATAGCCGGAATGCTGCTGGCACACGGTGCCCCCGTGGACGCGCCGAGCGGGGACGGCAACACCGCCCTGGCCGTGGCCGCAGGCGGCGGACACACCGGCGTGGTCCGCATGCTCCTGGGGAAAGGCGCAAATCCCGATCTTCGGAACAGGCAGAACATGACTGCGCTGATGCTGGCGGCACAAACCGGCCACCGCGAAATCGTGGCGGCTCTGCTGGAGGCGGGCGCTGATCCGGCCCTCCGGAACAAGCACAGGCACAGCGCCTTGTCGCTGGCTAAAGTCGGGGGACATGCGGATTGCGTCAAGGTCCTCGAAAAATACTCGTCCGGACGCAAGGCGATTTTCGGCTCTCTTCTATAACCACCGTCTACTTTGATGGTTTCTCCGGGGCTGCCCTACCTCGCACTCCCAGGCTAAACCCTGCGACTCCCAAATTCCCGGTTCGACGCCCCTCTTCCTCACCAGCCGGGATCACTTCATTGAAAAGATTTCTGACTACACTTTGTAGCGCCTGGAATGGCTGTGCGGTTCATCCTCGCGGCATTCAGTCCTGGCCTCGTATTTCGTCGGTGAAGCGGCTGTAGCCGGGTGGCATAACGGGTATGACGCCTTCAGGAGACAGCATGAAATCTCCGCCGGGATTTCTGCGGCCATCCGTGTGCCAGCACCTATATGCGAATCCTTCCGATGATGGTCCGGGAATTTGATCCGCATCAAGATTAAGGGGCGCCGTGGTGTTTCCTCTGGGCGACGGAAATCCACGAAAAGATCGTGGGCTCAGAGTAGTTAATTGTTCTATATAAATAAAATATATTGGCACGGTTATTGTTTAAGTTCCGACATCCAGGCAATGGAGATGCCGGACTGGCGTCGGTCAGCTCTTCGCTGATGAAAGCGATTCCGGGCCGGTTGGGAGTAATGGACTGATTCCTCGCTCGTGGTATTGATCAATAAGCAAGAGGTTAGGGCTATGACGAAAAAACTTGGGAATTCTCGATCTGAAAAAATTGCGACTGAGGGGACTCTGTCCAAACGCGCTCTGTCCCTGGCAGTGGTGATGGTTGCGACCGGGAGCGTCCCGGGAGAGTCCTTGGCGGCGCTGACCTACGCCGCCAACTGCCAGATGTGCCACGGCGCGTACGACAGCGGGTCAGGAGCCACTGCAGGCGGGATGGCTCCGGCGTTGTCCGGGGCGAAGAAGAACGCCTCGGCAACCAGGGCGGCTGTCAATGCCGGCGGTACGATGGGGCCGATGGGAGCCTCCTGGTCCGACGCCGACCTGAACGCCGTGGCCCTGGAAATAGGAGGGGCGGCGGATCTGGGGACCGCAACTCCCACTCCCGCCCCGACGGCTACGCCGACGCCTGCGCCAACCGCAACGCCCGCCCCGACGGCAACCCCGACACCTGCGCCAAGTGCGACTCCCGCACCCACCGCAACACCCGCACCGACGGCGACGCCAGCTCCGACAAGTACCCCGGCGCCTACTGCCACGCCCAAGCCGTCTCCGACGCCATCGCCCACGGCCAGCCCTAATCCGTCTCCGACGCCGGCGCCCTGCGCGGATGAAGCCAGACCGGAGATCGACACCATCCCTTCGCCGTGGGATGCCAACGAAGGCAAGGAACTCCAGTTTACGGTCAGTGCCCTCGACTGCGACGACGATACCCTGACCATCAAGGCCAAAGGCCTGCCTTCGGGAGCCACCATGACCCAGGAATTCGATCCGGATGTCCGCAAGCAGGTCGCCACGGTTCGCTGGACACCCGGGCCCGAGGTGGTCGGCACGGTTCACCCCCTTGTGTTCGTGGCTATCGACAAGGACGCTGACGGACACAAGAAGGAGGTATCGATACCTCGCTGGACCACCATCCGCGTGTGGCCGGCCAATACGACGCCCGAAGCGGGAGCGGTCGAGGTCGTGGCGATTCAACGCGCTCAATGGTCGGCCGTTCAGAACCAGCTGGTTCTGGCGGGACGCCTCAAGTTCAGCCGGATTCTGACCAAGTCCGAGCGCCAGTCGCTGGTTGCCGACCCTGTCGTCATCACCGACGCCACCACGCATGAAGTCATCGGTCGCGCCAACGCCAGCGCATCCGGCAAGTGGTCGGCACGAATTCCTCTGGAAAGCGGGAAGGTGCCGTGTTCCGTGGAAGTCGATTTTCACGGAGAAATGGGATCGCGCCCCGTCAAGCGCGCACCCTCGCAGTGCAATTGATCGAAAAAAGTGAAGGAACCTACTTTCGCTGCTTCATTTGTTGACTACATTTGTTCTAACGTTCCAGACTCATGGTTAGCCTGGAATGTTAGAGTTTGCTGATTTGTTGCTCAAGAAGGGTCAAGGCTCCGAAATGAAACAGGTTCGGAGCCTTGATGAGCAACTTGACAGGGGGCCGGCCTGGAGCCGGACGACTTTCCATGACATGTAACTTGGGGTTTACATTATGAAAATGATATTGGTTCGTTCCGGCGGGAAACCGGCCGGGGTTCGCAACAAGGTGTTGTCGCTGGCGGTGGTGATGGCCGCGGCCGGAAGCGTTTCCACCGATGCATTTGCCGCAGCGACGTATGGCGGCAGCTGCCAGGGGTGTCACGGTGCATACAACGCTGGTACCGGGAGTACTGCCGGCGGTTACGGGCCGGCCCTTTCCGGAGCAAAGAAGAATGCTTCGGCCACCAAGGCGGCTATCGCCCAATTTGCTGCAATGAACAGCTTGAGTAATCTCAGCAATGCTGATCTGAATGCCATCGCGTTGGACATCGGCGGTGCTGCGGATCTGCCGGTAGCGACGCCCACACCTACACCCACGCCGGTTCCGACGCCTACACCCACACCGGTTCCGACTCCGACGGCGACTCCGACTCCGACGGCGACTCCGGCTCCGACGGCGACTCCGGCTCCGACGGCAACTCCGGCTCCGACGGCGACTCCGGCTCCGACGGCGACTCCGGCTCCGACGGCAACTCCGGCCCCGACGGCAACTCCGGCCCCGACGGCAACTCCGGCTCCGACGGCAACTCCGGCTCCGACGGCAACTCCGGCTCCGACCGCAACTCCGGCCCCGACGCCCACGCCATGTGGGGATGAGTCGGAGCCTGAGCTCGACACTATCCCGTCGCCTTGGGACGCCAACGTCGGCAATGAGCTCAAGTTCACGGTGAGCGCTCTCGATTGCGACGACGACTCTCTGGTGATCAGGGCCAAGGGCCTTCCGAAGGGGGCTAGCATGACCCAAGGGTTCGATGTGAACACCCGGAAGCAGGTGGCCACCATCACCTGGACGCCGGGACCGGAAGCCGAAGGCAAGATCTACCATGTGACGTTCACTGCGGTGGAGTCGGAAGTCAGCGCACAGAAATGGCGGGAAGAGGAGAAGGAGCAAGAGGACGAGGGGCATTCGTCAGAATCCCGTTCTACCGACATTCGCGTTTGGCCGGCGAATACCACTCCGGAAGCGGGTGCCGTCGAAGCCGTCGTGATCCAGCAGGCGCAATGGCAGTCTTCGAAGAAGACCGGCAAGCTCGCCGTGAACGGTTCCATCAAGTTCAGCAAGCTGCTGAGCAAGGCCGAACGTACCGCCTTGCTGGCCAATCCCGTCATCATCCGGGCCGACAGTACTCAGGAGATCATCGGACAGGTGACCGCTAGCTCCTCCGGCAAGTGGTCGGCCAATCTTCCGTTGGCCAATGCTGCCGTCCCCTGCGCGGTCGATGTCGAGTTCCTGAGCGACACCGCTTCCCGCCCGGTGAAACGCGCGCCATCGCAATGCAAATAAGGAGCGACATCCGAATAAACGGGTTTGAATGGATTTGAAGGGACAAACCCGTTGGCGCTCCTCTCCCTGAGGGGAGGAGCGTTTTCGATAACTTCTCGTTGAACTATCTTTGTTGGAAACGCTTGTCCGGCATTGCCCCAGTTATATGGTGGGGAAACCTGGATAAATAGCGTTTAATCCGTTGTCGCTCTGAAGAGGCCGCAGGGAGTAGCGGTATTCAAGGATTTCCGAGGATCGGGTGGCGTAGAAGGGCGTCACCAGGAAAGGAGCGACATTTTCTGTGACATGAAACTTGGGAGTTTCGATATGAACGTCAAATTAGCGAAATCTGAAGCCAAGGTAGCCGGACATCAATTCCGGACCTTGTCCATAGCAGTCGTTATTGCTGCAAGCGGCGGTTTCACCTCCGCCGCCTCCGCAGCGACTTATTCCGACAGCTGTCAGGGATGTCACGGCGCTTACGACAGCGCCAAGGGCACCACGGCCGGCGGTTATGGTCCGGCTCTGTCCGGGTCTAAGAAGAGTGCGTCGGCAACCAAAGCGGCTATTGCCAGCGTCGGCGCGATGAACAGCTTGAGCAATCTCAGCAACGCGGAACTGAATTCGATCGCGTCCGAAATTGGCGGGGCCGCCGACCTGCCGGTCGCGACGCCCACGCCGACTCCCACCCCCGTACCTACACCAACGCCGGCCCCGACCGCAACTCCGGCTCCGACAGCCACGCCGGCTCCGACCTCGACTCCGGCGCCGACGTCCAGCCCCGCTCCTACCTCCAGCCCGGCTCCGACGGCCTCCCCGGCCCCCACCTCGACGCCGGCACCGACCTCCAGCCCGGCGCCGACGTCCACGCCTGCTCCGACGACCCGGCCCGTGCCGTTCCCCATCGGGTGTCTGCTGCAGTCCAGGCCGGAACTCGATACCATCCCGACCGGCTGGAACATTCAGGTTGGAAAAATCCTGAAGATCATCTTGAGCGCTCTCGATTGCGACGACGATGCCGCCAGCATCAAAGGGGTGAAACTGCCGAAAGGGGCGAAACTGACCCAGGCGTTCGATGCCGAGAGCCGCAAGCAGGTCGCTACACTCACCTGGACGCCCAAGGCCGAAGACGCGGGCAAGACCTATGACCTCGGCTTCCAGGCGGTCACCCTGGATCATGCGGGCCACGAGAGCGATGTGTCCGATCCGCGGTGGACCAATGTGACCGTTCAGGCCACCCCCATCGACGTGCCCGATGTCGATTCGATCCAGGCGCTGATCATCCAGAAGGCGCAATGGCTGGCCGATCAGGGTCAACTGGTTCTGTCGGGACGCATCAAGTTCGACAGGCAACTGAGCAAATCCGAACGCGAAGCGCTGGTCGTCAACCCCGTTACGCTGGTGGACGGTGCGACGGACGCCGTGATCGCCGAGGTGTTCGCCGACGTGCGTGGCAGATGGCTGGCGAAGGTCCCGCTGGCCGACGGGGCCGTTCCCTGCACGGTGGGAGTCCAGTTCCAGGGCGAGACGGCGGTCCGTTCGGTGAAGCGCGTTCCGCAGTGCAAATAGCGGTCGCTGGCGACAATCAGGGTTGATTCGCCTCTTTGGGTCCATTCCGGTGCAGGACGGCGCCGGGATGGACCCTTCCAGTTTCGTCCTGTCAACCTTCCGAGAGGCCGTGGGTGTTGCCGCGACGCCTCCTTGCGGACTTCCCGAACCAAGGTTTCTGTGCGACCTTAACGGGTATGCCCAAAGCAAGCTTGCTGAAAAAATTCTTCCGTTTCGTGTTCGTTGGCGGTCTGGCCACGGCTTTGCAGTATGCGACGCTCGTCGCACTGGTCAGCCTCTGGCAGTGGCAGGTGACGCTCGCTTCCTCGCTGGGTTTCACCGCGAGTGCCGTTGTAAACTACTGGCTGAATTACAAATTGACGTTCAGGGCCAAGAACAGCCACCGGGTCGCGGCGTTCCGGTTTTCCGTTACGGCCGGCATGGGGCTGCTGCTGAACGGAGCCATCGTTCACCTCGGAATCACTTATACGCCTTTCCCTTACCTCTGGTCCCAGATTGCGGCGACCCTCGCCGTACTATTCTGGAATTTCGTCGGCAGCCTCAAGTGGACGTATGCGCCGCCGGTTCGAAAATCCGCCTGATATGACAAAAAAGGATTCGTTATGCGCACACTCGGTATCGTCGTGCCCTGCTTCAATGAAGAAGAAGCCCTGCCTGAAACCGCAAGACGGCTGGCCGTCCTGCTGGAGGATCTCCAGGACAAAGGAAAAACCGGCCCGGATTCGCGGGTGTATTTCGTCGATGACGGCAGCAGGGACGCAACTTGGCAGACCATTCGCGGCCTGGCGGAGACTTATGGTTTCGTGCGAGGGATGAAGCTGTCCAGAAACCAGGGGCATCAAAGCGCGCTGCTCGCCGGCTTGATGCATGCGAGAGGGGATTGCCTCATCAGCATCGACGCCGATCTGCAGGACGATCTGGCCGCCATCGAGTCCATGCTCGACGCCCACGCCGCCGGCGCCGACATCGTCTACGGGGTTCGCAAGAACCGGAAGTCGGATTCGTTTTTCAAGCGCTGGACCGCCGAATGGTATTACCGCGTCCTGGCGCTGATGGGCGTGGAGGTGGTGTTCAATCACGCCGACTATCGCTTGATGAGCCGGCGCGCCATCGATGCCCTCAGGGAGTTCGGCGAGGTCAACCTGTTCCTGCGCGGGATCATACCGAAGCTCGGGTTCAACACCGCGACCGTCTATTACGACCGGGCGGAGCGTATCGCCGGGGAGTCCAAATATCCTTTGCGGAAAATGCTGGGTCTCGCCCTTCAGGGCGTCACTTCGTTTTCGGTATTTCCGCTGCGCGTCATTACCTTCCTGGGCTTTCTCATTTCCGCCGTCAGCTTCCTGGTTGTGTGCTGGGTGCTGTGGGTCCGGTTCGTCGCCGGCGAGGCCGTGCCAGGCTGGTCGTCGATCCTGCTGCCGATGAGCCTCCTCGGCGGCATTCAGCTGCTGAGCCTCGGCGTCATCGGCGAGTATCTCGGCAAGATTTACATGGAAACCAAGCGCAGGCCACGATATTTCATCCAGGAAGTCGTCGCGCGCGATAATCAGGAATCGGGTACCTGACCGGATGCTTCAATTTTTCCATCCCGGAACCGAAAAATATACGGCGTCGGCGAAACCCTGCGGAACGTGTACGGCGGTGTTGTCGGGATAGAACACGATGAACCAGAGAACAGCCGCCGCAATGATGAATTTTGCGGTCATCCGATCGGCGTTTTCGCGGCTCACCAGATTGCCGCCGAGCCAGCGGGCGAGAATGATGCACAGTATCGGCACCGCCGGCGCATAGTGGTAGAAGAACATGATCCTGGGTGAAATGGTCCACGGCAGCCACAGCATGAAATAGACCAGAATCATGAACGCCACGGGCCAGCTCCGGTACCATTCCATCTTGAGGATTGTGGTGGTAACCGCATAAAGCCCGCCATAAAAAATCACCGAGTTTCCCAGGTTGTAAATATTGGCGATTTTCCCAGGCACCGAATAATCGACGTACATCCATACCGGGCGGAGGTTGAGTATCCACTGCCAGGGTTGCGAATGGGCCGCATGGGTGGCTTTCAGTCCGGTATGGTAGAACCACATCTGGCGGAACAGTTCGATAAATTCCGGCCAGCGGTAGCCCAGAGCGAAGTACTGCAGGTAGGACGACAGATAGATCGCAATGGGCAGGAGGCCCAGCGCCACGGGCATATTGAGGCAGGCCGCAAGGGGAGGCAGGCGCCGGTTACGGACCGCCGTTACGCCGAGATCGACGGCCAGGACCAGAAACACGTAGAGTGTGGTCCATTTGGTCGCGAGCGCAAGGCCAAGTGCCGTTCCGGTGAAATACAGCCAGCGCATCGAGGTCTCGTCTCTTTTCCAGCGGACGTAGCCGATCAAGGCCGTCAACATGAAAAAGATGAAGTAGATATCGTTCATCGCGATGCGGGACTGGCTGAGGAGGAGGCCGTCCAGGCTCATCAGCGCAGCGGTCAGGACAGCGACGGGGAGGGACCCAAACAGCTCGAAAGCCAGCGCAGCAGCGGCAATGGTGGCGAGGGTCCCGAAAATGACGGAGCCGATGCGCCAGCCAAACGCGTTCTCCCCGAAAACCGACATCATTCCGGCCATGATCAGCTTGGACAAGGGCGGGTGCGTCCACTCATACGCCTTCCCCGGCGGCGACTTCGCCCAGGGGTCGTAGGCGTTCCGGTCGCCGTGCAGGACGACGGTCGCCGTGAAGCCGTGATAGACCTCGTCGAAATAGAAGTCCTGCGGGTATTCGAGGCGGGGGATTTTCGTGAAAAAGCCGAACAGGACGATGGCGGCGAACAATGTGAGAATCTTCTTGTCCGCCAGGAGGCTGCCGAAAAAACCGGTGTCCTTGTTTACTCCAGCCGTTGGAGCGGAATTCCCTGCGAATACGGTCGTCATTGTACTGCTGTTCATCGATGGAAGTCGTCTGGGTGGATAGGAGCGGTGGGATCAGAAATCCCAGCGGTATCCCACGTTGACATAATAGCCTTTGGTATCGCGTTCGTTGAGCACCAGGGGCTTGGTCATGTATTCGAACCCTCCCTCGAGTTCGAAATAAAGGCCGTCGACCACGCGGTAGTTGAAGCGCGTGCCGGGGCGAACCCGCCATACGTCGGGGCCGTCGAAGCCGGTGAAATAGTCGACTCTCAGCCTGGGATCGATGCGGATATCCGGGGTGACGGGATAATGCGCGTCCACGAACCCGGACAGGATATCGTCGATCTGTTGCGTCATGTAGCGCAGGCCGAAATTCCATACGTCGTTGTCCGTGACCAGGCGATGGGTGATGACCTGGCCGAAATACGAGACCTGAGTGCCCGACCCCTGGTAGGCGGAGACCCAGGGCGAGCCTTTGGTCGCCGACAGGTTGGAGACGGTGATGTCGGCATTGATCTGGGTGTCGTGGGTAATAGGGGTAATGCCGCTGATGCTGAGATACTTGAACGTCGGCGTATTGTCCTCCGCCAGCGTCTTGAGGTCGATGGTGTCCTGATAGCGCAGGATGTCGCTGACCGAATCCGCGCCGTAGCCGGTGCCGGGACCGTAGCCCGATCCCCAGCCGATCAGCGCGTTGCTGGTGCTCAGGTAGGGGGTTTTGCGGTAGTCGGCGGTCAGGGTGAGGATGGCGCCGGTGTCGAAGTTCCAGTTCGTGACCACTTGAGCCGTATTCAGGGCGTTGAAGTGGACATCGTAGTCGAACAGGGTGAACACCGGGTGCACCGGATGCTGGTAGCGGCCTTCGCCGCCCACGGCCCGCCTGCCCAACAGGCCGTCGACCGTCTGGTTGATGAAGAACACGTTGCCGGCCCAGTAGTCCGCGAACGGCCCGAATTCCAGGGACGCGCCTTCGAATGAGGTGTTGGTATTGGGCGCGGTGGAGCGATAGGGCAGCACGGGGAATCCGCCGATGACCGTGGCCTGCCACTGCGGCGCGAAACGATAGCTGAGCACCCCGCCGTCGAAACGGCCCATGGCGCCGCCGCTGCTGCGCGACTGGCGTCCGATGCGGCCGGAAATCCGGGTTTCCTTGTCCACGAAGTCGACGAAGGCGTTGGCGACCCGGAACTGGTTGTTCTCGTCGTAGACCACTTTCAGGAAGTTCTGGCGGTAGCGGGCGTCGAACTGGGTCCGGATGTCGAAGCGCTCGGTGCGCAGACGGCTGGTGAAATCCAGTACCGTAAGGAACAGCGACTGGTCGACGTATTCGCCCTGGTTTTCAGTGAGCAGGGCGTCGCGGAAATAGTACTGGCCGAAGCTGCCGTAGGTTTCCCAGCCGCGCTCGGCGACCGGGGGAGACGACAGCGGCGCCAGCTTTTCCTTGGGGGGCTGGTCGGCACTGTCCAGCGCGTCCAGGCGCTTCTTGACGCGCTCGGCCCCTTCTCCTTCGGGATAGCGCTGCAGGTATTTTTCGTATTCGGACTTGGCACGGAAGGCCTGGCCGTTGCGCTCGCGCGCCACGCCCACCATCTCCTGGGCCTCCCGGTGATAGCTCGCATCGGTTTGCTGCAGCAGCTTGGTGTAGAGGGCCACGGCGGCGGGCCAGTCTTCCTTGATCATGCACTGGCGCGCGGCCTCCTGGAGTTCGGCGGGCAGTGACTTGGCACGGAGGCCGGAGGTGCAGGCTTCGCTGGCCGACGAAACAGAGGCTGAGTTGCCGCCCGCAGCGGGGCGCTCTCCGTCGCCAGAGCCGGCGAGCGCTACGTCGATTCCCTGGGCGTCTTTGCCCGGCCTGACATCGAACCGGACGGCGCGGCTGAACCGCAGCGTCAGGAAGTCCCCGCCGGGCTTGGTTTCATATTCGACTTCGGTCAGCGGCACCTCCGCGGTTGCCGCCCAAGGCAGTGCGCTCCGCTGCGGCAAGGGGCTCTGCGACATGGCGGGTGACGCGCGGTTGACCCGGATGCGCAGGGTGTCGCCGGATTCCGTGGGCGAGTGCCGCACGTAGTTGACCGGTTCCGCCATGCGGATGTGGATGACCGGCTGCGATGACGAATGGTCGACGTCCAATCCTTCAAGGAAGCCCTGGGCCGCCGTGGCGGAAAACACTGCCGTTGCCAGCGCCCCGAATATTGCGCCCAGGGCGGTCCGGGCGCGCGCCGTCGTGCGCGATATCGTTCTCGACATGAACGGCTACCGCGTGAACACCGGAAGGAACGAATGCGTATTCAGATGGCACTGGCTGCAATCCGGCGCTACGTTCGGCTGCGGGTGGGGAGGGGCTGGCCTGGAGGTGATGCCGTAGATGTTCCCCGCTTCGTGGCAGCGCTGGCAGCCATGGCTGATGTTGGCGCCGGTGTGGTCCATCCGCGCGCCGGCGAAGGTATGGAATTGTGCGGGGTTGTGGCAGGTTTCGCAGGGTGTCGCGGGTACCGGGATGTGGTTGCGGGGCTGGCCGATGGCGAGCACGTTGTTGTGGCAGCGGGCGCAGCCGGACGCGACGCCTTCATGATTCATCCTGACCGCCGCCCAGGCGGTGGTGGAAATATGGCAGGTCTCACAGGCCTGGCCGGTCGGAATATGGTTGGCCGGCTTGCCGGCAACCGTGACGTTGTTATGGCACTGGCCGCATCCCGCGGAAACGCCCACATGGTCGAAGCGCGCGCCGGCCCAGGCGATCGTGGAGCGGTGGCAGGTCTCGCAAGGGGCGTTGGTGGGGATGTGGTTGGGCGGCTTGCCGGGTGCGAAGACGTTGTTGTGGCAGCTTGCGCAATTGTTGACGATACCGGCGTGGTTCATGTTGACGAGCTGCCAGCTCACGTTCGGGAGGAAGTCGTTGTGGCAGACGTCGCAATCCTCCGTGGTCGGGATGTGGTTGGGTGATTTCTTGGACGCCTCGATATCGGTCGCCAGTTGATGGCAGCCGATGCAACGGCGCGGTGTGCCCTTGAAGATGCCGCGGACGTGGCATTGTTCGCAGGTCAGATGTTCATGCGCGCCACGCAGAGGGAAGCCGGTATCCAGGTGCTCGAAATCCTTCGGCGTGGCCGGCCGGTCGGCAGCGGCTGCCGGTACGGATAGCATTCCCGCCAGAACCAGAAGGATCAGGGCGAGCGATCTGAACGGCGAAGTCGTGTGGGAGGCTGAAGGTTTCACTGGCTTCTCCTTGCATCATCGGCGGGACGCCGAGGGGGCGCGATGGAATGCGGCGTCATCTGAGGCGCTGCTTCAGTTGGTTGAACCCTTGCGGCGTATGGCAGCGGCCGCATTCCCTGCCGTAGGCGCCGCGGTGCGGTTCGTCCTTTTCGTGGCAACTAAAGCAATCGCTGGACAGCGCGAACCGGCCGTCGGCGGACGCCGGACCTTTGTGGCAACCCGTGCAGACCCGCTTTTCGTGTTTGCCTTCGAGCGGAAAGCCGGTTTCCTTGCCGTGGTCGAAATTCCAGAGACGCCATCCGTTCGGCGTGTGGCAGCGCTCGCAGTTGCGGCCCAAGGCCTCGCCATGCGGATCGTCCTTTCGGTGGCACGACACGCACTGGGTTTCGGCGTCCCGGAAGCTCGCGGTCAGATGGCACTCGGCGCAAGGCGTGATGGCGTGCAGGCCGGTGAGCGGGAATCGGGTCAGATCGTGGCTGAAGGCGACGCCGACGCGCCAGCCCCGGTCGGAGTGGCATTTTTCGCAGGCATCCCCCTCCTCGTTCTTGTGGGGATCGTTTTTCTTGTGGCACGAGACGCAGTTGAGGCTGAGCTTGTCCTCGTACATCGCGCCTTTGTGACAGCTACCGCAGGCGACGGTGCTGTGGCTGTTGCGCAGCGGGAACCGCGTCGCGGCATGATCGAACGTGGTTTTCGCCCAGCTCTGCGGGGTGTGGCAGGCTTCGCAGCGGTTGCCGCGGCGGCCCTTGTGCTCGTCGTCTTTTTCGTGGCAGGACACGCATGCCATTGCCTGCTTGTCCTCGAAAGGATCAGCCTTGTGGCAGCTTTCGCAGGAAGCCTTGTCGTGTTTTCCCGTCAGCGGAAATCGGGTGTCGCGCCGATGATCGAATTTCGGCCGGGTCCATTTCGTTGTTTCATGGCACTTGTCGCATTGTTGACCCATGTGGCCGGCATGGATGTCGTTGATTTCGTGGCAGGCGTAACAGTTTCTGGCCGTCTCCTTGAAGCGACGGTCGGCGTGGCAGTTGCCGCAAGCGACGTCCTTGTGGCTGGCCGTCAGGGGGAACCGTGTCTTCGCATGGTCGAACTTTGGCTCTCTCCAGCCGGCTTCGCTATGGCAGTCGGTGCACTTGTCGCCCAGGCGGCCTTCATGGGGCTCGTCGTCCTTGTGGCAGACCGCGCATTGGTGCGAGGCCTCGCGGTATTTTTTCTTGTCCAGGTGGCAGCGGGAGCATTCGACCTTCAAGTGCTCGCCTTTCAGCAGGAAGTCGGTATTCCGGTGGTCGAAGGTTTCCTTGTCCAGCCCCATGATGTCGAAGCGCCGTCCTTTGTGCTCGCTGTGGCAGCCTTTGCATTTCCGGTCTTCCATGTTTTTCAGGTGGCCGTGGAATCCCTTGCCGGTTTCGACGTCCTCGGCCTGCTCCTTGTGGCAGGCCAGACATAGGGCGTTGGATACGGTTTGCGCAGGCTGATCGTGGCACTTCTGGCACTGCTGTTCGTACTTGGCGTGCCCCGAGACCAGCTCGCCGGGCATGACCAGCGACTTGAGGGCGTTTGCAGTCGCCGGCGCGGGCAACAGGGCCAATGCCGTCCATATCAGGAACGGGAGAAAAAGAGTCGGGAGGCGGGCTGTCGTGACCATGAAGCCGAGAAAGCAGGATGTGTTCCAGGTGGGAAAAATTGCGTGATTTCCGGGGCAAAGGCGGGAGGTCGACACCGGCCGGCGCTGGTATGGCGCTTTTTTGCCGAGCGCGGTTCGGGGATCGCCGCCGTCGCCCGACGCGGTGGAGTCGCTCCTGTGCCCGCGTCAAGTGTAGTCGAGGAAGCGCTTCTTATTAGACGGGGCCTGGCGCGCGTCCTAGGAGGACGCCGCCGGCTTGATCCGCTTGGCATCGGGAAGGCCGCTACCGGCGCCTTTTTTTTGGAGATTCGCCACCGAACCGTCACGGGAACGTCATAACCAGATAACTTTCATTCCCTAGGCTCCCGCCACTGGAAGGATGCCCGATGCATTGCGCGTGTCGGCGTCCGTGTCTGAATTTCCCGACTCGGTGGAGCATGCAGAATTTCGAGGACCGGCCCGCGCCGGGGCAATGCGGCGGTTTGCTGCTCCTGGCCCTGACGGCCGGCTGTGCGAACCAGCCCGCGGACGACCCATCGCGCGCCGCAGCGTCCGATCCGCAAGCCGTTCCGGCTGCCGAGTTGCGGCTGTCCGAGTTCTTCAAGCTGCCCGTAGGGCCGCGGGGGCTCGAGCCTACGGAAAAGCTCCGCGGGCTTGTGGGCAGGCGGGTTCGCGTCGAGGGCTATCTGGTCAAGGAGGAGGAACCTTTTCCGGGACTCGTCATGCTGACGCCTGTCCCCGTCACCCTGGCCGAGCTGGCTGACGGCCCGGCCGATTATCTGCCGCCGGCGACGCTGTTCGCGCACGCCACCGGCGAAAACGCTAACAGGATTCTGGCTTACCGCCCCGGCCCCTGGACACTGACGGGAACGTTGGAACTGGGCAGCCGAGAGGAGCCGAACGGACGCATTTCCTACGCGCGCCTGAATCTTGACGGTGCCGGCTCAATCAAGGCACCGGACGGTCAAGCGCCGGTTCTCCTGGAACAAGGGGTGGCGAGCCATGCCCACCACCACTAAGAGCCAGTGCATCTGGCTAAAAATAACGGCTGAGCTCGAACGGAAACCAGGCCCGGCGCGTCGTGAACGAACCAATTCGAAACGCTTTCCGCCACCTTTACCGGAGTGTCCCCAATGAGACATGGCAAGTTCCCGAACCGTATTTCGCTGACCGCTCTCGCCGTAGCTTCGGCGATTTCCGCGAATGCCTACGCTGCGCCCGCGATATCCCGTCTTACGCCGCCCAGTGAGTTGTTCAGGACGGGCAGCGCCAACCCGATCGTTTCCCGCTTCATGGTCGGGCAGAAGTTCGACCTGCAGGCCACCGTCCGCCCAGACGCCGGCCAGACCATCACCTCGGTCGTATTCAAGGTGGACGGCAAGACCGTGGCCACGGTGACGCCCTCCACCGGCGGCAAGACCAGCATGGTTCCGGCCACCGCCATTGCGGAAGCGAGCCCGAACGCCGTGGCTGCGTCGGTACGCGGCTACTCGAATTCCAAAGCCGGCATCCGCACGCTGACCGTGACCGCTACCCAGAGCGACAAACAGACGGTGACCGCCACCGGGAACTTCGAAATCGTGCCCATCACTTGGGGCGGTGTGAAGGTCAAGAACGTCATCATCATGCTCGGCGACGGCATGGGCTCGGGCCACCGCACCGCGGCCCGCGTCATGCAATACGGCGTGGCGCAGGGGAAGGTCAAGGGCAGGCTGGCGATGGACACTTTTCCGGTTACCGCCAGCATCATGACCGCCTCGCTCAATTCCATCGTGACCGATTCGGCCCCCGGCATGCAGAACTACGTGACCGGCAACAAGGCCAACAACAATCAGGAAGGCGTATTCCCGGACGACACCACGGCGAATTTCGACAACCCGCGGGTCGAATACCTGTCCGAGTTCCTGGCCCGGGGCCAGGGCAAGAAACTGGGCGTCGTCACCACGGCGGACGTATTCGACGCCACGCCGGCGTCCATGGCGATCCATACACAGAACCGCGGGGCCGGTACCGGCATCGTCGATCAGTTCTTCGACGACAGGGCGAACACCGGCTTGACCGTGCTGCTGGGGGGCGGCCGCAAATGGTTCCTGCCCAATCCGACCACCTGCAACGGCGGCGAAGCCGGCTGCGGCGATGCGGGAAGCGTGGCGAGCTTTAACGGCTCCGCCCGCAGCAACGGCAGCGATTACGTGCTGCCCGCCGACATCGTCGCCGGTTGGGGCGCGGCGCCCGGAGCCTTGGATGCAGGCCGGGATCTGATTGGCGACTTTCAGGCCGCCGGCTGGAACTATGCTTACGACATGGCGAGCCTAAGCGCAGCTGGCGCAAACCAACCGCTGCTGGGCCTGTTCTCGCTCTCCAACATGAACGTGGCTCTGGACAAACTCGGCAAGCGCCGCGGCACTTCCACCGTGGTGGACGACTACGGCTTCCCGGATCAGCCGATGCTGGAAGAAATGACCGAAAAGGCGCTGGAAGTGCTCGACGCCAACAGCCCGAAAGGCTTCGTGCTGATGGTGGAGGGTGCCTCCATCGACAAGCAGGCCCATAACATGGATACCGAGCGCTTCATCCTCGATACGATCGAGTTCGACAAAGCTATCGGCGTGGCTAAGGAATACGCCCGGACCCATCCCGGCACCCTGGTTCTGGTCACCGCCGACCACGAGTGCGCCGGGGTTGCGGTCATCGGTGGCTCCACGGTCACCGACGACGAACTGCAGACGCGAATCGCGACGGGCGGGGGCGCCGGTCAGCTCCGAAAAGGTGTCGTAGGTACCTATGATGCGGCGGGTTTCCCGCACTATCCCATTTCCGGAACCGACGGTTATCCCAGCGACACCGATCCGGATAAGAAGATGCTGGTCGGCTATGCGGCCAATGCCGACCGCTACGAGGACTGGCGTACGAATGCGCAGCCGTTGCGCGACAGCCAGCAGCCGGGTAACGGCGTGGCCCCCTTGAGCGCCTATCCGGGAAGCCCGATGGAGCGCGATACCGCCGGCAATTTCCTGGTCACAGGCCAGATTCCGGACGCCGTTGCGGCTCACACCGGCAACGACATTCCGCTTTCGGCCTGCGGTCGCGGCGCATCGCTGATGGGTGGCACCATGGACAATACCGACGTGTTCTTCCACGTGGTGCAGGCTACGGTCGGCGGCGTCGGTCCTGGTTCCACGGCGGTGACCAACTGCAAATAGCCCGGAGTCCCGGCTTAAGCCCGCGGATGCCGGTGGACGGGCTCCCCCGGCACCCGCGCGGCATTTCCAATGAGCCGGTCGTGCCATACTGGCGTTATAATGTTTATGGAGTTGGCTAGACAGCCGCTGTCCTCTAAGGGGATGGAGGAAAGTCCGGGCTCCATAGGGCAGGGTGCCAGGTAACGCCTGGGGGGCGCGAGCCTACGGAAAGTGCCACAGAAAATATACCGCCCCGGTTCGTCCGGGGTAAGGGTGAAATGGTGCGGTAAGAGCGCACCGCGCTTGCGGTAACGCCAAGCGGCAGGGTAAACCCCATCCGGAGCAAGACCAAATAGGGGGGCATTGGGTTCGCCCAGACGTGCGGCCCGCACGGCTCCCGGGTAGGTCGCTCGAGGCGTGCGGTGACGTACGTCCCAGATGAATGGCTGTCCACGACAGAACCCGGCTTATCGGCCGACTCCTTTTTTCTCCTAGTCGATCCGTCGGAGGATCGCATCCAAGGCGCGTGTGGAAAGCACGCGTTTCAATGCCGCGAACAGATAGGTCGGGAAGGTCACGCAATAACGGGCTTTCGGCCTTCTGCTTTCGAGCGCGTGGATCACGCGCTTGAGCACCGCTTCCGGTCCTTCGGTGAACGGGGCCGCTGCGCCCTTCTTTTCCAGCCTCGCTTCCATGGCCCGGTAGCGTTCCCGGTGCACGCTGGCGTCCGCATCGATGTTGCGCTTGTACAGATCGTACGCGTTGGCCCGGAACTCGCTGAGGATCGGGCCGGGTTCGATCAGGCAGACATGGATGCCGCTGCCCGCCAGTTCCATCCGCAGCGTGTCGGTGAGTCCTTCCAGTGCGAATTTGCTGGCGTTGTAGGCCCCGCGCCAGGACATGGCGGCGAAGCCCAGCACCGAGCTGTTCTGGAGGATCCGCCCCTCGCCCTGGCGGCGCATGACCGGGATGACGAGGCGGGTCAGTTCGTGGGTGCCGAACAGATTGGTTTCGAACTGGGCGCGCAGCACTTCCCGGCTGAGGTCCTCGACCGCGCCGGGCTGGCCGAAGGCGCCGTTGTTGAACAGGCCGTACAGCTTGCCCCCCGTCGCTCCCAGGACTTCCTCGAGCGCTGTGCGGATGGACGCGGAACACGCCAGGTCGAGTTGCACGGCTTCCAGCCCTTTCGACTGCAGTAGGGCCACATCGGCGGCCTTGCGGGCGCTGGCGAACACTTGGTAGCCGCGCGCCTTGAGGCCGAGAGCGGTACACAGGCCGATGCCGGACGAGCAGCCGGTGATGAGGATGGCGCGGGAAGATCGGAAGCTGTTTTGCATGGCGGGGGATTCTATCGCGTAATGCTGGGCGGAATGATGACGTTCCAGTGTCTTGTAGGCTTGGGAGGCGTGGGCTAGACTCGGCTTGGATGGAACCTTTACCCAGGAAACCCATGAAGACCGCCGCCTCCGTGTTTTCGCCGATCGTCCTGCCGATTCTCCTCGCAGGCTGCGCCAAGGATGCCGCTCCGCCGGAAGCGCCGCCGCTGGCGAACTACAAGCCCGACTATCGCCAGGGCATGTACACCTACAGCATGTACTGCTCGCGCTGCCATGATACGGGCGCGGGAGGGGCGCCGATGCTGGATGATGTGGACGAGTGGGAGTCCCGCGGCATCCTCTGGCCCGCCCTCATGCAGGACCATGTGCGGGACGGTTTTCTTCACATGCCATCCATGGGGCAGACCGGTTTATCGGAGCAGAATATCGCGGATGCGATCTATTTCATGACGGTCAAGATCGAAGCCGGCAAGTAGGCGGCAGCGGGCCGCCCGAAACCTGTTCGGCAGGCCAGGGGGCCGAGAATGATGAAGAAAGTCGAATGTCGTTCGGCGTTCCGCTCCGGAGCGAGTCTGGGGCTGATCCTCGTGATCGCCCATGTCTCGGGATGCGCCTCCAGTCCGGTTCCTGAATTGCTGCGCAGGCAGGCCGCCCTGCAGCCGAGCAGTTTCGTCGAGCTCAAGTCGCACGCCGAATCGTACCGCGACCGCATGGTGATCCTGGGCGGTGACATCGTGCAGAGCCGCCATCTCGGCAAGACCTCCGAGATCGAGGTCGTCCAGAAGTCACTCGACAGCGCCGACCGGCCGGAGCAGAGCGACAGCTCCGGCGGCCGGTTCCTGGCCGAATGCCCCTATTTCGTCGATCCGACGATTTACGAAAAAGACCGTGAACTGACGGTGGCCGGGAAGGTGCTCGGGAAACGCGCCCAAAAGCTCGACGAGGCCGAATACGACTACCTGGTGGTCGGCTGCGATTACCTGCATCTGTGGCCCGAGCGGCAGCCGGCCGGCTATTACTCTTACCCCTACGCCTGGTATGGCTGGGGATGGCCTTATTACTACTACCCCTACTCGTTCTACTACCCGTACTATCCGGGGCCGATGCGCGCTCCCGTCAAGCGCCGGTGAGGATCACTCGCCGATGATCTTGACCAGGGCGCGTTTTTTGCGCCGGCCGTCGAACTCGCCGTAGAAAATCTGCTCCCAGGGGCCGAAATCGAGTCTGCCCTCGGTGACGGCGACCACCACTTCGCGTCCCATGACTTGCCGTTTCATGTGGGCGTCGGCGTTGTCCTCGCCGGTATCGTTGTGGCGGTATTGGCGGATCGGCTCGTGCGGCGCGAGCTTTTCCAGCCACTGGGTGTAGTCGTGATGCAGGCCCGATTCGTCGTCGTTGATAAACACGCTGGCGGTGATGTGCATGGCGTTGACCAGCACCAGGCCTTCGTGCACACCGCTTTCGCGCAGACATTCTTCGACCTGCCGGGTGATGTTCACGAAGCCGACGCGGTTAGGTACGTTGAACCAGAGTTCCTTGCGGAAGCTTTTCATGCGGTCTCCTCGAGGTTTCGTAAAGGGCAGAATCTTAACCGTTTCCCCGCCGTTCAGGCGATATCATGCGGGTTTGGCCACCTCAAGGGGGATGACCCGTGGAACTGAAAAGCGTCTGCGTCTATTGCGGATCGAGCGCCGGCGAGCGGCCGGAATACCTTGGCGAAGCCCGCCGATTCGGGCGGCTGCTGGCGGAGCGAGGCATCCGTGTGGTCTACGGCGGCGCCAGCGTGGGTTTGATGGGGGCGGTCGCCGACGCGGCGCTCGCCGCCGGTGGGGAGGTGATCGGCGTGATTCCGCATGCGCTGGTCGCGAAGGAAATCGCCCATTCCGGACTGACGGAACGGGTGGAGACCGCCTCCATGCATGAGCGCAAGGCCCGGATGGCCGAGCTGTCGGATGGCTTTGTCGCCTTGCCCGGCGGCATCGGCACCTTCGAGGAGCTGTTCGAGGCCTGGACCTGGGCTCAACTCGGCATACACCACAAGCCGTGCGCCTTGCTGAACGTCGCCGGCTACTACGACCGGCTGGTCGCATTCCTGGAGCACGCGGCGGGCGAGGGCTTCATGCGGCGGCTGCACCGGTCCATGCTGCTGGTGGCGCGGCAGCCGGAAGAGCTGCTCGAAGCCTTCGCGGCCTATCGCCCGCCCGAGGTGGAAACCTGGGTGCGTGCCGACGAGACCTGAAGGTTTCGCCCCATTGGATCGGCCTATCGAATCATCAAGAATTTACCTTTTCCCAACCGAGGAGCTGCCCGCATGAACATCCGAATTGCCCTGGCCGCCAGCGCACTGCTGACGGCGTCCGCCGTATTCGCCGGAGAAAACCCCGCCCCGGTTGCGGGCAACAAGCTCGATGCCGGACACGGCGCGAAGGTTTACCGCTCGGCCTGTGCCGGCTGCCATGACAAGGGAAAGGAGGGGGCGCCGAGGCTGGACCGGCCGGAGAGCTGGAAAACCCGTTCGTTCGCGTCCTTCTCCGTCATGGAAAACCACGCCCGCGGCGGATTCCTCAAGATGCCGCCGAAGGGACGCAGGCCGTTGCTGTCCGACCGCGATGTCGCCGACGCGGTGTTCTACATGACCCAACGGCTCGAAGGCGGGAAAACCGCCGTACCGGCGTCTGCGGAGCAGGCGAGCGCGCAGCGGCTGGATGAGGTGGCGAAGCGCGGGACACGGGTCATGCCCTTCGATCTGGACAAGACCACCCACGTCTTCAGCAAGACGGCGCAAGGCGGCATCCAGCAAGTCGTGGCGAAACAAGGGACGGACGCCGAGCAGATCCGCCTGATCCGCCAGCATCTCGCCGAGATCGCCGGCAAGTTTGCCCACGGTGATTTTTCCGCACCGGCACGCATACACGGCGAAGACATGCCGGGCCTCGCCGAGCTGAAGCGTGCCGCTCCCGGTAGCCTCAAGGTCAAGTACAGCGTGCTGGAGCGCGGGGCGCAGATCGAATATTCGGCGGACGATCCCGCCCTGGTCGATGCGATCCACCGCTGGTTCGACGCCCAGTTGAGCGATCACGCCAGGCATGCTACCGAGGGGCATTGCGAGCACCACTCCCACTGAGGCGGCCATCGACCCCCAAAAAAAGTCCGCCGGCCAAAGGACCGGCGGCGTGAAACAGCTCTAAAAGCTGATGGTGATGCTCCCGCGCAGCATCCGGGGTTCGACCGGGTGGATGGTCTTGCCTTCCACGCCTTCCAGCGGCTGGTTCTGCAGGCGGTACTGGTAGTAGTAGGCGATGTCGTTGGCCCTGGAATCGAAGATGTTGAACAGGTCCAGCTGCAATTTGATGTTCTCCTCCTGCCAGCCCAGGCCGAAGTTGACCAGCGTGGTGTCGCCCAGGTAGACCGTGCTGGCTTCGTTCAGCGGTACATTGTTGAAATGACGCAGCCGCAGGGTGGACCAGAAACCGTAAGGCATTTGCACGGTGGCGCCGCTGGTGATCACTTGGCCTACCGAATTGGGAATGGCATTGTCGCCGCTGGGCAAATCCGTGTAGTAGGACTTGGTGAAGGCAAGGTCGGCGTCCAGGGTCAGCCAATCGGTCGCCTGGTAATAGTTGGCCCATTCCACGCCGTAGCGGTTGCCGGGGCCGGTCGGTTCGGTGGTGCCGGCATCGCCCGTGAACACGAGTTCGGAAGCGGTGTGCAGGAACCAGAATGCCAGGGTACTGTTGAGCCCTGGGATGTACTGGGTGCGGGCACCGATTTCCGCGCCTTTCGAGCGCACCATCGGGGTCACGGCATGGGCCGGATCGCCGTTGGTCGGATTGACGCTCTCCACCGTCCCGCGGGCATCGTTGGAGTGGAAACCGTAGCCCATGTTGACGAAGAACTCGGTATCCGCCCAGGGTCCGAACACCATGCTGAGCTTGGGGCTGACCATGCTGGCGTTGCGATTGCCCGAGTTCAGGGGCGTCAACTGGCTGTCCACATTGAAGACGAAGATGTCGTTGCGCAGGCCGGCGATGGTTTTGAACTTCTCCATCCAGAAGGTTTCATTCTTGAAATACATGCCGATGCTGGTTTCGGACACGTTGTTGCGGCTGACGATGTTGAACACTTCGCGCCACTGGGTATTGGCCAGTTCCAGCCCGCCGATCTGATCGCTTCGGATCTGCAGGCCGACGCTGTTTTCCATGTTGGTGTCGAACAGGCTGCCAAACCAGCTATGCGACGCGGTACCGCCGTAATACACCCGATGTTCGCCCTGGAGTATCTGGTCGCCTTGCTGGGGATGCTCCAGAAAATAGGTGAAGTCCGAATACAGATCCAGGTCGTAGTAGACGGCGTAAAGATTGAGCTCGCTCTTGGAGGATTCGCCCCGGCTCCAGAGGTTGGTGGACAGGCTGTAGCGGTTGGTGTTGCCGCCGTCGCTGCGGTTCATGGTGCCGTAGAGATCGAGCTGGTTTTCCAGCACCAGCGCTTCCGGAATCTGGTTGGTGGCATACCAGCGCGAGTTGTAGCCCTTGGCGATCACGGACAGGCCCCAGTCCTCCTTGTCGATGGTGTAGCGCAGCATGCCGTTGAACTGGTTCAGGTCCATCGGGCGCTGCCAGGGACCGTCGTAGAAGTTGACCGAAGCGGCGTAGAGCAGATCGCCCGGCCCCAGTTCGTTGGAATTGGCCGCCACCGTCCGGTAATAGTTGTATTCGCCGCCGGTGAAATTGACGAAGCCCTGCGGCAGCCGGTGCTTGGTATGCATATAGGCATAGCCGGCCGCCGAGAAGTCGCCCATTTCCGCGTAATACGGCCCCTTGCCGTACTCCACCCGGTCCACCAGTTCGGGGATGATGCTGTTGAGGTCCATGTAGCCCTGGCCGTGCGCGTTGGTCGGCAGGTTCATCGGCACGCCGTCGACCCAGGTGGCGAAGTCGGTGCCGTGGTCCAGGTTGAAGCCGCGCAGGAAATACTGGTTGGCCTTGCCGGTGCCGCTGTGCTGAGTGGCCAGCATGCCGGGCACGACCTCGACCAGTTCGCCCACCCGCAGCAGAGGTCGGTACTTGAACTGGTTCTGGCCCACCACCCCTTGAGAGGCCGATTGCGTCAAACCGATCAGGTCGGTTTCGCGCCCCTTGACCTCAACGGTCTCCAGACTGACCGGTTCCTCGATGAGCTGCGGGTCGTTCTCGTCGTCGCCCTTTTTCGATCCCGGTCTTGGCTTCGGTTTGGTTTTTTTTGTCGACGCGGCCGGGGTCGCCGTTTGTGCCTGGGTTTCAGCTTCGCTGCTCTTCGAGTCAGCTTCGCTGCTCTTCGAGTCGGCCGGTGTTTCCGATTCGGGCTGCGGCTGCGCTTCGGCGGGAGGTTGCGGCTGCGGATGAGCGAAACCGGGGCCGGGGCAAGTGGCGCCCAGGGTGCAGAGTATTGCCCAGACCTTGCGGCTGCCCTGTAATGCGCCCCGGAAATAACGGACATTCCCGGTTGCAGCGGATTCCGACACGCGGTGCGGCGTGATGATTTTTCTTGCTTGCATGGTGCCTTGTCGTATCTGTCGACTTGTTCTTATTGCAGACGCATCCCGCGCGGAACGCGGGAAGGTCCGGTATCTCCCGACCCGGCGCGAAGAGCATGACGCGGCAGGCCGCCCCTTGGGGAGTCAGGGGGCGGAACTTTGGAATTACTGCTGCGGGGCGGTGCCGGGTTGTGCCGGTGTCTCTTCCTTCGACTTCATCCATTCCGGCTTCTTGGGCCCGGGGGTATTCCCAAACGGGCCTTCCTTGCCGCAACCGGACAACAAGGCGGTTCCAAGGAGGATGATCGCGAATTTCCTGTAGAGTGTCATGGGTGACTCGAATAGGCAGGGGATGTGGCGAGGCATATGCCGCTTCTCTCCCTAGGGGCGAAGCGGCGCATACCATCAGTTGTTGGGACTTTTAGAGTTTCCCTTCTTTTTTGTAGTATTCGACTTCGTCGCCGACTTCCTTCACCACTTCTTCCAGCGGCGTCACCGTTTCCGCGACTTGGCCGGCTTCGAGGGAACCAATCACCGATTTCAATCGGCTGCTGGACATCTGCATGGGCATGGTGCTCTTTTCCTTATAGGAATCGATCGCCAGTTTTCTCGCTTTTTTGGCGTTCTCCAGGCACAAATCCTTATTGGATTGTTTCGCAGCCTCCAGTGCCGCCTTGCTGGCGTTGAGAACTTCGACGAGATTCGGCGGCGGGTCCGCATAGCGCCCACCGGCGAAACTCACGCCGGCAGCCAGTCCCAGGAATGAAGCGAGCAGGACGCGGCGAAGGCCATAATTGTTCATTCAAGACTCCTTGGTATTTATTTTGTAATAGGGATTACGGATGCTGCCCGGTTTTCTGATGTTGGCCGGGCGCATGCTATTGGTGGAGTGAACCTTCATGGGCGCGCAAAAAGGCCCGCCGCGAGCGGCGGGTATCGGAATGCGTCCATGTTCTGGGTTTCTCTGCGTCAATCCGCCGGGCATGAGTCAAGAACCCATCCCCGGCGGCTGTGCATAGAATCCCGAACTGAGCGCCCTAGGAGATTCAGCATATACATAAGAGCAAGACCTGTGCCCATCCGGATGCAGCTTGGCCGGAATCTCGGGGAGTGAGTTTTCAGCCGTGGCATGGACCACGCCGCAGCGATTTTTGGGATCAAAAACTCCCTATAAAATCAGTGTTGTATGTCGGTGCTGCCGGGCCTGCGTTCTCCTCCGTCGATAGGATAGTGAAAAACTGGAGGGAACTTTATCATGAGTATCTGAGGCGAATCCTGTGTCCGGTTCGCCAGTCACCGGCGTCCATGTGCCGCTGACTGTGTTAAATCCCGCGATGGGTATATCAAATCACATAGGCATTCCGGGTCTGGAACCGTATCGTCCAGGACGTTTGTCAGCCTTTGCGACGCGGACGAACGCCACGGCGAAACGGCTGGCTGCAGCCGCCTTCCGCATACGGACCGTAATCAGGGAATCAATCGGCTTAGAGCCGGACGCCGGAAAAACGTAAAAGCATCATCAGGCCGAGATAGGCCAGCGCTGTTATCGCCGAGGAAATAAGCAGGCTGGCCCAAAAGCCCAGGCCGCGTTTCAGCAGCAAAGGCAGAAGAAGGAACAGGAGCAGCGACGGCAGCACCAGCCAGAAAATGCGGGAGGAAAGTTCCGCGATCTGGCCCGGAGGCGTGCCGTCGCAATGCAGCCAGATGAAGGCAAGCAGGGAGGTGAGGGGAAGGGATGCGACCAGGGCCGCGAAAACGGTGCTGCGTTTTGCGATTTCGGTAATCGCCATCAGGGCCAGGAGCGATACCGCTAGCTTCACCGCGTAATACAGCATCGAATCCTCATCAGCGCTGGAAGGACGCCTTCAGATTCTCGATGTTCCGCTTCATTATGACAAGAAAATCCCCGGATTCCGGCCGGTTGGCGCAAGGATCGAAAACTACGCTCGCGATACCTTTGGTGCTCAGCTTGTCCGCGACCGCGGCGGCCGGCGGGCCCTCCCACAGCATGGTCTTCGCCGGGTGTTGGGCCAGTGTTTTGTCCAGTCCGGTCCATTCGTTTGCCGGCGGCATTTCTCCTGGCTCCCAGTGGACGCTTTTCAGGTTCAGGCCGTAGCGGCGGGCGAGGTACTGGTAAACCGGATGGGATGCCATCAGGGGCAGGCCGGGTCTGGCGGCGGTGATTCGCTTGAGTTCGCCGTCCAGCCCAGCCAGGTCCGCCTGCAGCGTCTTTAGCGCGTCGAGGACAGTCGTCTTGAGTTCCGGCCGCTTGGCGATCAGTGCCTTCGCCACCGCTTCCGCCTGTTGCGCTGCCTGGTCGAAATCCAGCCAGGTGGTGAAGGCGATGCCTTCGTGCGAATGCTGGCCGGCCGGCCCGTGGCTGTGCACCACCGCGTTTTCGATGCGGATGAAGCGGTCGCGGAAGCCGGCCGAAGTGTCCACCCGCTTCAGGCGGGGCAGGGTGACGTGCGCCAGCCATTTTTCGTAGTCCGCGCCGTTGAGCAGTATCAGGTCGGCCTTCTGCATGGCGCCGACCGCTTTGGCGTCCGGCCGCCAGTAGGCCGGATCGGCATCCGCCGGCGCCGGCGAGGTGACCGTGGCCGAGGAGCCCGCCAGCCGTTCGGCGAAGTAGGCCAGGGGATAGTTCGACGCGACGATTTTGAGCTGGTGCTCGCTGACGGCGCTCGCGCCCCAGGCGGAAGCGGTGGCGAGCAGGGCGATGACGAAGGAGAGGAGGCGGAATGTCGGCATGGCGGGTTTCAACTCAGGATGAAATGGCGTGCAAGATTAGAAGCATGGGGTGCGGCGGCGGCCAGCACGGCGGTGCAGACCGCGCCAGCGAACAGCGCAATGAGCAGAATCTCCGCGAGCAGCAGCCGCAGCACAGCGAGCCGGGCGCAGCCGAGCAGATAGATCGTCTCGATTTCCCGCTGCCGCAGGCGCAGCGACAGCGCGAACACCAGGGCGACGAGCAGGAAGGCGATACCGCCGACCAGCAGCAGGATGCCGTCGAACAGCGCGCCGACCCGGAAGATGTTCTGCAGCAGGCCGCGGGTCACATCGAGCGGGCGGACGATTTCTGTCGCCGATTTGTCGTCCAGGTAGCGCCCGCGCAGCAGGGTCGCGGAGCGGGCGTCGTGGGGCAGTGCGATCACGGCGCTGATGGGGTAGGTGGCCGGATCGCCGTGGAAATGGAACGAGCCCAGGTTCTCGGGGGTGATCTCGGTGTAGGTGAGGAGCTCCGCATCGGCGCGGCCGACGGTCGCGGCGCCGAAGGGCGAATCGGGCTGGGTGGGGGCCGCTTGGGTTTCCGCATGGCCGTGGCCCAGGCCTTCGATGACCCAAGCGGTCTGGAGATCGACGAAGACGGCGTGGTCGTCCGGGGAATGCGCCTTGGCCAGCACGCCGCTGACATGAAGCTTGAGCGGGTAGGTGCCGGCGAGATCGAACGCGTTTCCCGAGGAAGACGCCAGGGTATCGCCCGGTCCGAGCCCGAGGCGCTCGGCGGCGTCGGCGCCGAGGATGCAGTCCCCGAGAATCGCTGGCAGTTCGCCCTGCGCCGGAACGAGTCCCCGGAAGTCGAAGTAGTCCAGGGTGACGCCGATCAACGGCCGGCCCTGTACGCGATAGCGGGCGTAGATGGGCAGCGGGTCGGCCCAGCCGGTGGCGGCGATGCGGTCGGCCTCTTGCATGCGGATGGCCGGCACACCGGCCTCGCTGAAATACAGTGCGCCGAGCGTGAGGTCCACCGAGCTGCCGCGGGCGCCGACCAAGAGCGGCGTGGCCTCGGCCCGGCGGGTCATCCAATATTCGCCCGCGTCCAGGACCCGGTGCAGGCCCATCGGAAGTGCGGCGATCAGGCTCAGGCACAGCACCAGGATCAGCGTCCGCATCCGGTGGTGGCGCAGGTAGCGCCAGGCCAGGTAGAAATCGTGCCTCATTCTTCTGCTTGTTAGACCTGGGGTTGGCGGATGTCGATGACGCGGTCGAACAGCGGCAGCAGTTCGTGGTCGTGGGTAACGGCCAGCAGGGTGGCCCGCTTGCGCTCGGCGGCCCGGATCAGCAGTTCGATGATCCTGAGCTTGTTGGCCGGATCGAGGTTGCCGGTCGCCTCGTCGGCCAGCACCAGGCCCGGCTCGGTCAGCAGCGCGCGGCAGACCGCCGCTCTTTGCCGCTCGCCCTGGGACAGCTCCCGCGGCAGCGCGGCGAGCTTGTCCGCCAGGCCGGTTTGTTCCGCCAGCTCGCGGGCTCTGTCCCGCACCCCCTGGTCCAGCTTCAGTACCCGGTTGATCCGGTAGGGATGCACGATGTTGTCGAACACGCTGAGGTAGTCGAGCAACTCGAGTTCCTGAAATACGAAACCGACGCGGGAAATCCGGAAATTCCGCCGCGCGCCGTCGTCCAGTGCGCTGACGGTGACGCCGTCGACGCGGATGGTGCCCTCACAGGGAGCCAGAATGCCGGCGATGAGTTTCAGCAGGGTGGTTTTCCCCATCCCGCTGGGGCCGATGATGGCGACCCTGGCGCCGCGTTCGATGCGGAAGGCGGGCAAGGCTACTTCAAAGCTGCTGCCGGGATAGCGGAAGCTCAGGTTTTCGACTTCGATCATGAACGGGCGGGGGAGGGCGAGGGGCGGCCTTCAAGAAGGTCCATCGCGGTGATTTTCCAGGTGCCGTCTCCGGCGATGCTCAGCACCATGCGGGCGGCATACAGATTGTGGCGGTCGTGGGAATGGCCCCAGTGGGAGACCGTGCCGTGGGCAACCCATTGGCCCGTGACCTCGAAGCTGGAAGGCCCGAGTTTTCGGGTGGCGAGCCTGTCTCCCAGCACTTCGATGCGGCTGACCCGCCCTTCGCCTCCCAGCCCCTGATTGCGGGCCAGGACCGCCCGCCGCTGGCGGAGATAGACTTCTTCCAGCAGCCGCCCTTCCAGGCTCATCGCCAGGCGGTCGTAGCCGGCTTCTTCTCCATGCAGGGCGTAGGCGCGGTAGACGTTGTGCAGCAGGGCTTCCAGGCGGGTCTGCACCTGCGGACGCGGGAAAGCCTCGGTGCGGGCTTCCGGCTGTCCGATCAAACCGAGCGCTTGCGGAAACAGCATCGCGGCGACGGCCGCGGCCAGCCCGGTGCCGGCCAGGACAGGATGCTTGCGCCGGGCGAACCAGGCCGAGGCCAGAAAGGCCACGGCTGCGGCCGCGGTTTGGAAGCGGATGGCTGGTAAGTTGTGCTCGTCATCGGCGGCCAGTGCCGGTGCCGCTGGTTCGACGTCGGGCGCCAACCCCAAGGCTTCTTCCGCCGACCAGCGGAATACCGGGTCGCGCCGGGTGGCGTCGAATTCGAAGGATTCCTTACCGAAGTACAGCGTGACGGGCCGCCGCTCGAGGCCGGGGCCAAACAGCTCCCATTGCAGGTCCACCGTTTCGGCGGGCGCTTCCGTGAGGTAGACCAGGATTGCGCCGACCAGCGCCGAGGCCGGGTAGAGAGGCTCGGAGTCGCCGGCTTTCTGCAGGCCCTGGCGGCCGAAATGCAGGAATTCGACCCGGTCGAGCTGGGCTTCCACCACGGTGCCGTTGACGCGCACCGGATTGCGCGTCCGCAGGAAATCGCCCACCGCCTGTTTCAGGAATTCGCGTTCGCTGGCGCTGAGATCCTGCGGATTCTTCGGTTTGAAGCGCAGATACGGTGCCAGGTCTTCCGACCGCAGCAGCACCTCGTGCCGGACCTCGTAGGGTTCGACGTAGAGAAAGGAGCGGGGTGCGCTGTGGCGCCTGATGCGGCCGGGATCGTCGAAGCGCGAGCGCCAGGGGTCGTTCCAGTCCAGCATCAGCCGGGCGGGCGCCTCGAGCGCGCCGAGGTCGGCCAGCGGCACCCCCCGGTGGCTGACCACGACAGCGAGCTTCTGGCCTGGCTGTGCCGTGGGGACCAGGGTCAGGGTATCGGGTTTTCCGCTGACGTCGAAATGCACCCTGGCTTCGTAATAGGGACCGTCCGTCTTGCCCGAGGCGGCGTCGGCTTTGGCGACGGATTCCAGCCGGCCTTCGACGAAGTTCCCGTTCTTGTCCTGCAACCGGAGTAGTTCGGGGACGAGCGGCTTGCCATCGGCTCCGGCCGGATTCGTGAACATGCTTTCCTTGATGCGGATGTCCATGTCGACCGCGCCCGGTTCGATCGAGATTTCCGCCACCGCGCCATATTGGGCGAAGCCGGCCCAATCCGCGAACGCGGTCGTTCCGGCCGCCACAGCAAGCAACAGGCACAGCGCAAGGCCGTGACGGCCGCGGCGATGATCCATCATCGAAGGGACAGGGCTCAGACCGGGAAGCGGCGCGGCGATTTTTCCGTTCCGCCGCCAACGGCGCTGCCGGCGCGGCGCAGGCCGAGATTGCGGTAGGCCACATAGCAGAGCGTCGCGAGCACGAGGGCGCCGGTCAATGCAGCCAAGGCGCCGGGCCAGCGGTTGGGCTGGGCGGGAGAAGGGACGCCGACGCTGAACGGAATCCGCAGGCGGTCGTCCTCGGTCAGGGCCTCGTCGCCGATGAGGGCGACCAGCGCATAGTGTCCCGGCTGGGTGATGTTGGCATAGGTTTCCACCGTGCCGTTCTTGTAGATCTTGGCCGGCACCTCCGCCAGCGTGCTTTTCTCCTTCGGCAGTTGGCCGCCCTCGCCCAGGTCTTCCTCGATCACTCGCAGAGCGACCGGGGTGTTGCGGACGTCGCGGTCCAGCAGGTCGATGCTCAGATAGGTCTTACCGGTGCCCGGAATCTCCTGGCAGTATTTCGTGAATTCGTGCCTTTCGTTCTCGTAGCGTCCTTCCTGCATGGCGGTGAAATGCACGGCGTAGAAGTCGTTGGCCACCAGGCAGTTCATCGAAGCGCCCTGGTACATCTGCCGGCCGTTGCCGGTGTCGCGGGGGGCCCCTGCGCCGAAGGCCGCTCCGGCGGTCAGGGACAGGCCGAAGAGGGCAGCGGCGGTGCGGCAGAAAAATGCGGAACGATGCGTCATGGGAGTGGTCCTCCTTCAGGGGGTCTGGACTTGAAAGAAATATTTGCCGCTGACCACGTGGCCGTCGGCGGAGAGCACCCGGTAGCGAACCATGTAGCGGCCGGGGGTGAGCTTGGAAACCGAGGTTCGCAGCTTGGAACGGTCGGTGAAATCGAGCTTGGCGTCGTGGTTGTCGACGCGCTTGCCTTCGCCGTCGACCACGGCCAGGGCCAGGAAGTCGTTGCCCACGCCTTCGTTGAAGGTCAAAAGGACTTCCTCCGGCACGTCGGTGATGGTGGCGTCCCGGTCCGGTATCGCCTTGACCAGGATGGCGTGGGCCAGGTGGACGGGCGTGTCCACCGTCCGGGCAAGGAAAGGATTGGCGGCGGCCAACGAGCCGTCTTCCGCGGCTCCCGCCGCGCCGGCCAAGACCAGGCCGGCGAGGGTCGCGGCCAGGGATGGGATGGGTTTTCTCATGAATCTCGTCGTGCTTTGGTTTCGGTTCTCGGGGCCGCGATGGCCCAGGTTTTCTGCCCATCAGGGCGGGTTTCGGTCCAGAACACCCGGAATCCGAAAGGCGTGGCCAGGACTCGCGGATGCTGGGCTTTGGCGGCCTCCCCGGTGAGCGGTGCCGGGTCGGTCCAATGCACCCCCTCGTCGCCGGACTGCACGAGCTGGACGGCGGTGCCGGCCGGGGTGTTGCGGGTGAAGGCGATGGCCAGCGTCCCCTGGTCGAGTGCCGCGATGTCGCCGTCACGGCTGTGGCCGTCGCCGACTTTCTGTGGCGCGGACCAGTTCCTGCCTGCGTCCGCCGACTTCAGATAGAACAGGCCGGCCGAGTCTTCCTTGCCCGTCCAGACCACGCTGTGCAGCGTTGACTGGCCGTTCCCGGCCTTGCTGCCCGCCAGTCCGCCGCCGCAGTGGGGGCAGCCGGTGAAATGCCAGCCGAAGGCGCCGACCGGCCCGGCGGGCCGCCAGCCGCCGGCTTGGCCGGGGCGCAGGAAAAGCTTCATGTCGCGCGGGTCGGCGTCGCGGTACAGTACGGACAGCGTGCCGTCCGGCAGGACCTCGAGCCGGCTCCAGCAGCAGGTGCAGACCGCCGGGTCCAGGGTGGTTTCGGGGCTCCAGTGCAACCCACCGTCCTTTGAGCTGGCATAGCGCAATCCCTGGGTGTCCCCGGTTTCCTCACGGTCGTCCAGCCAGGCCAGATGGAATTCCCCTTGCGGGTCGGCGACCAAGGACAGGTAGGCCTGGTTTTTCAGGGTGTCTCCGGTCGCGGGATTGCCGCCCTGCGTCCAGGTCTTGCCGCCGTCGCGCGAGCCGATGATGTACATCGGGCCGGTGCCCGGCAGTTCCCCTTGCGTCTGCCAGGCGGCCACGATGTCTTTCCCCTTGACGGCAAGCCGCGCATCGTTGCCCCGCCGGGCGATGACCGGCGGGTCGTCCGGGCGGTTCAGGAAATTCGGCGGGGTCCAGGTCCGTCCGCCGTCCTCCGAATGCACGTGGACCACGCGGGAGTGTCCGCCGTCCGCCGGTTTTCCCACCAGCAGGGCGTGGATGGAACGGCCGTCGATCGCAACATCCAGGCCTTGAATCTCGTTCAGTCCGTCGATGATGGGGTAGGTCACGGCATACGACGCTTCCGGCTGCTGCGCGGAACAGGGCGGCCCGAAAAGGAACCCGGCCCACACCGCTGCAAGGGCGATGAAGTGCCGGGCTGGAGAGGACGTGCGCATGTCGAAACTTGGGATGAAACTCGCCGGTTTGAAAAATCTGTATCGCCAGCCGGTGCCCCGCGACTGCTTAGGCGGTCTTCATGTCCGCGGAAAGGAGGGCACCGCTACGGTTGTTGACCTTTTAAGCACCTGGCGTGCCAATTAATTTTATATGTATTAACAGATGGTTACGCCGTGATAAGGACTGTGGCAGTAAGTGAAATCACCAAAAGGCTGAGGTAAATGCCTTGTTGGCTGGAGAGCGAAAGGGGGCGGAAAGAGAAGGCAACCGGTACCCGTGGGGTGCCGGTTGCCGAGCGTCGATGAGGGAGATTGCGGTTTTCAGGAACGCAAGGCGCGTTCTGCGAGGGGAGCTTAGATCAGGGTTGCGCTCGGATTGAACGCAAAGAAACCCAGAGCCAGATAGCAGGTGACCGCCAGGCCTACGTGGGCCACCAGTATGGCGCGCGGTACCCGCTTGCCCTTCTTGGCGGTCAGCCCCATCAAGAGGCCCAGGCCGATGATCACGACGGCCATGCCGATGTTGAGATAAAGGCGGGTGTCGCCTTCCAGGGCGGCCACGATGACGAGGGCGGAACCGACCAGCGAGGCCACGCCGTGCAGGATGGGATAGGCGGGCTCCACGGGGCGGCCGGCCCAAACGTCGCAGATCATGGCAAGGCCCATGAGAGCGACGAGTGTGAATACAGCAAGAGCACCTACGAGCATGATGAATACCTCCGATTTTGTGTGTGATTTAGGGAAAATGCTCCTGAGAGCATGAAAACATTATGCCAACATCATTGCCGGGGTATGAAAGCCCGGCGGTAGCCGGAGAGTAAATGCTGAATCAACGCGATGGCCGCATGACTTTCCTGCCGGCTGCGGCGTATGCCGCAGTGGGCGGGGCAATAGCCTGAGTGCCGGGGCGGATGCCGGCCGGTTGACGGGACTGGGGTCGATCGAATACTGTTCATAAAAACAGTATTCGTATGCCGAGCATGAAACCCTTGACTGTCCGTCAGCGCGAAATCCTGGACTGTATCCGCCGCAGCGTGGAAGACGAAGGTTTTCCCCCCACCATCGCCGAGATCGCCCGCGCCATCGGGGTCAGTTCGCCCCACGGGGTGCGCGAGCAGTTGCGCGCGCTGGAGCGCAAGGGCGCGATCGAACTGATCCCCTCCGCCTCGCGCGGCATCCGCCTGCTCGCCAAGGCCGAGGAGCCCGGCCTGCCCCTGATCGGCAAGGTCGCGGCGGGGCGGCCGCTGATGACCGAGGCCCAGGTCGAGCGCCACTGCCGGCTGGGGCCGGAGCTGTTCGAGCACAAGGGCGATTATCTGCTGCGGGTCCAGGGGATGAGCATGCGCGACGCCGGGATCATCGACGGCGATCTGCTGGTGGTGCAGCAGGCGCAGGAAGCCCGCTCCGGCCAGATCGTGGTGGCGCGCCTCCACGACGAGGTGACCGTGAAGCGCCTGCGGCTGGAAGGCGCCGTGGCCTACCTGGAGCCCGCCAATCCGGAATTTTCCGTCATCGCCGTCGATCTGGAACGCCAGCCGCTTTGCATCGAGGGCATCGTGGTCGGCGTGATCCGCACCCGGGTGGGCTGATGGCCGGGAAAACGGAGACGCTGGCCGACCTGCTGGACCGCGACCCGCGGATCTGGCGCGGGCGCCGGCCGGAATCCTGGCGGGCGCCGGTCATCACTAGCGGCCATGCGGCGCTGGATGCGGTGCTGCCGGGCGGCGGCTGGCCGGTGGGCGCCCTGACCGAGATCGTCGCGCCGGCCCAGGGCATCGGCGAACTGCGGTTGCTGCTGCCGCTGATGCGGCGCGTCGCCGGGGACGGCCGCAGGCTGGTCTGGGTCGCGCCGCCGTTCGAGCCCTATGTTCCGGCGCTGGTCCAGGCCGGGGTCGAGATCGGGCGGATGTTGGTGGTGGCGGTCGCGGACCGGCGGCGGGATCTGGGCTGGACGCTGGAACTGTTACTGCGCCATCCCGAGACCGGCCTGGTGCTGGCCTGGCCCCGGACGCTGCCGCTCTCCGCCTGGCGCCGCCTGCAATTGGCGGCGGCGGAAAGCGGCACGCTCGGCATGCTGTTCTCCGACGGAGCTGCCGGCGACACGACGGCGGCACTGCGCCTGAGCCTCGGAGTCTGCGAAGGCGGGCTGGAACTGCGGATACTCAAGGCCCGCGGCGGATTCGGCGGGGCGCGCGTCCGCTTGATGTTGTGAGGGCACCATGGCCCTGGCGCGCGCTTACCATTTCCCCTCTCTCCCGGCGGAGCCGCCGTGCGAGACCCCCGCGGCCGGTGCCGCGCCGCTCTGGCTGGCGCTGCATTTCCCCGCGCTTGCGCTGGAAGCCTTGGGACTGTCGTCGCAGGAGCCGCTCGCCGTCACCGAAGCCGGTGGCGGCCGGCTGCTGGTTCACAGTGCTTCGGTGGCAGCCGGAGCGCAAGGTGTCGCCCCCGGCATGGCTTTGTCCGAAGCCCAGGCGCTCTGTCCCAAGCTGACGGCGGTGAGCCGCGATCCGGAGGCGGAGCGGCGGGCTCTGGTAAGGCTGGCGGAACGCTGCCTGCGATTCACCCCCTGGATCAGCCTGGACTTCCCGGCCACCCTGCAACTGGAGGTCCGCGGCAGCCTGCGGCTGTTCGGCGGGCCGGAACTGCTGGCCGAAGAGGCGCGGCAAGCCGTTCGGCTCCGCTCACGACAAGCCTGTGCGGAGGATGGCCACGCGGTGCAATGCGGTCTGGCGCCGACGCCCGCGGCGGCCTGGCTGCTGGCGCGCGCAGGGTTCCCGGTGCCGGTGCTCGAGGCCGAGGCGTTGCGTTCCGCGCTGGGCGATCTGCCCATCACCGCGCTGGGCATCGACGATAAGCTCGCCGGCCGTCTGGCCCGCGCCGGACTGCAAGTGCTGCGCGATCTCTGGCGCATGCCGCGGGATGGCCTGGTGCGCCGCTATGGCCGCGATCTGCTGCGGCGGCTGGACGAGGCCGCGGGCAGCCGGCCCCAGCCGCTGCGGCAGTTCCATGCCCCGCCGCGGTTCCGCGCCGAGCGAGAGCTGGCGATGGAAACCGAGGATCTGACCCAGGTCTTCCCGCTGGTCGAAGCCCTGCTGGCGGAATTCGAGGCTTTCCTGCGGAGCCGCGATGCCGTCGCCACCGGGCTGGAGCTCGAACTGCGGCATGCCCGCGCCGCGCCGACGCGGGTTTGCTTAAGGCCACGCAGGACGGGCCGGGAGGCCCGGCAATTCGCAGTTCTGCTGCGCGAGCGGCTGGATCGGGCAGCGCTGCCCGGCCCGGTCCGGGGCTTGCTGCTGCAAAGTGCCAACATCCAGCCGTTCACGCTGCCGATGGCGGACCTGTTCACGCCCGAGGCGGCCAGCGGGGAGGGGTGGGACGAACTGCTCGACCGCCTCCAGGCCCGGCTGGGACCGCAGGCCCTGCGCCAGCCCGCCCTCCGCGCCGATCACCGGCCGGAGCGGACGGAATCCGGCCACGCTCCCCGAAGCGGCGAGGCGGCGCGGTCGCCCCGGCCTCTCTGGCTGCTTCCCCGGCCCCAGCGTTTGAGCGGCCGGGGCATCCGCATCCTGCCCGAGTGCGAGCGGATCGAAACCGGCTGGTGGGACGACGGGCCGGTGCGGCGCGATTATCACCTGGCGGTCGACGGCGCCGGGGCGCGGCTGTGGGTCTACCGCGATTCCGGCACGGCGGGCCCTTGGCATCTGCACGGCCTGTTCGGCTGAACGATGTTCGCCGAGCTGCATGCCGTGAGCAATTTCAGCTTCCTGCGAGCGGCCTCGCATCCCTGGGGACCGGTCGCCGAAGCGGTCCGGCAGGGTTATGCGGCCCTGGCGGTCACGGATACCGGCACCGACATGCCGCCCGCCGAGCGCAGCCGGGTGTTCGACCGCTTCTACCGGGTAGAGGCGAACTCGGTACCGGAAACCGGTCTGGGGCTCGCCATCGTCGATCGGTGCGGAGGTCATTCTGGCCGGCGGGGCGGAAAATGGGCTTCGGGTGTGTTGCATTTCCCAAACCTACAGGACCGCGCTCGCGCGCATGAAGGCGCGGCGGATTCGCGGGCAAGCCCGCCCCGATCAGCGCGGGCGGCTTCCCTTGAGCGACCCGAGCACGCCGCGGATGAGCTGCCGGCCGAGTTCCGAGCCCAGGGTCCGTGCCGCGCTCTTGGCGGCCGATTCGAGAACGCCTTCGCGATGCCCGCCGCGCGGGCCGGTGGTGCCGCCGAGCAAGCCGCCCCAGTCGAAGCCGCGGTCTTCCTGCGGCCCCCGCTCCGCCGGCCGCGAGGCTCGGCTCTTGAGAATTTCGTAGGCGGATTCGCGATCGATTTGTTTTTCGTAATGGCCGTAGAGCACGGACCCGCGCAGGGTTTCCTGGCGCTCGACGTCGTCGACCGGGCCGATGCGCGAGCGCGGCGGGCAAATCAACGCGCGCTGCACCGGCATGGGCGTGCCTTTTTCCTCCAGAAACGAGACCAGCGCCTCGCCAACGCCCAGTTCGGTGATCGCGGATTCCACATCCAGCTTGGGGTTGGGGCGGAAGGTTTCCGCCGCGGCCTTGACCGCTTTCTGGTCGCGCGGCGTGAAGGCGCGCAGGGCGTGCTGCACGCGGTTACCGAGCTGGCCCAGCACTTCGTCGGGAATATCCAGCGGATTTTGGCTGACGAAATATACGCCTACGCCCTTGGAGCGGATCAGGCGCACGACATGCTCGATCTTGGTGAGCAATGCAGGCGGGGCGTCGTCGAACAGCAGATGCGCCTCGTCGAAAAAGAACACCAGCTTAGGTTTATCGAGATCACCCGCTTCCGGCAGGTTCTCGAACAGTTCCGACAGCAGCCACAGCAGCAGCGTGGCGTAGACGCGAGGCGAGTTGTACAGCGTCTCCGCCGCGAGGATGTTGATGACGCCGCGCCCGCCTTCGGTCTGCATGAGATCGGCAAAGTCCAGTGTCGGCTCGCCGAACAGGTTTTCGCCGCCCTCCTGTTCCAGTTGCAGCAAGCCGCGCTGGATTGCCCCCACGCTGGCGGCGGAGATGTTGCCGTATTCGCCCGCCAGCGCTTTCGCGTTTTCGCCCGCGTATTGCAGTATGGCGCGCAAGTCCTTCAAATCCAGCAGCAGCCAGCCGTTGTCGTCCGCGATCTTGAATGCCGCCGTGAGTACCCCGGCCTGCACCTCATTGAGTTCCAGCAGGCGCGAAAACAGCAAAGGCCCCATGTCCGACACCGTGGCGCGCAGCGGGTGGCCTTTTTTCCCGAATACGTCCCAGAACATCACCGGGGAGGCGGCCGGGGCGAATTCCTCGATTCCCAATTCCTCGACCCGCGCATCGACCTTGGCATTGCCGCCTCCCGCGCGGCTCAGGCCGGCGAGGTCGCCCTTGACGTCGGCCATGAACACCGGCACGCCGATGCGGGAAAAATGCTCCGCCAGCGTTTGCAGCGTGACGGTCTTGCCGGTGCCGGTGGCTCCGGCGATCAGGCCGTGACGATTGGCCATGCGCGGAAGCAGGCAGAGTTCGGTTTTCCCTGCTTTGGCGATGAAGAGCGGTTCGGTCATGGAGTTTCCTTATACACAAGTGTCGGCGACCCATATCATATCGTCGGCGGTGCGGGCGGTGGGGTTGATATGATGGCTTGGGTACCGACAGAAGCGGGCAGAGGCCTCCCTGCTCAGTGCCTTGATCCATCCAGGAACCATCGAATAGCTATCTCCGACGATGACTCCTAGCTCGACGAACGTGTCCGAACCCGCATTCGCCGAGCTGCATGCCGTGAGCAACCTCAGCTTCCTGCGCGGCGCCTCGCATCCGCAGGAACTGGTCGCCGAAGCGGCCCGGTTGGGCTATGCGGCCCTGGCGCTCACCGACGAATGCTCGCTGGCCGGCGTGGTGCGCGCCCATGCCGAGGCCAAGACGCTCGGCTTCAAGCTCATCATCGGCAGCGAATTCCGCCTGGAGGACGGTCCCAAGCTGGTACTGCTGGCGACGGACCGCCGCGGCTACGGCCAGCTCGCGGCTTTCATCACCCTGGGCCGGCGGGCGGCGGAGAAGGGCGAATATCGCTTGCTCCGCCATCAGCTCGAAACCCACGGGTTCGACCATTGCCTCGCGGTCTGGCTGCCGGAAGACGCGCCCGATGACGAAACCGGAGCCTGGCTGGCACGGCTGTTTCCGGCCCGCTGCTGGATCGGCGTCGAGCTGTTCCTGAACGGCGGGGACGGCCGCCGCCTCTCCGTCCTGCAGGCGCTGGGCGAACGGCTAGGGCTGCCGCTGGTCGCCTGCAACGACGTCCATATGCATGCCCGCGAGCGCCAGCCGCTGCAGGACACCCTGACCGCCATCCGCCTCGGCCGGCCGCTGGCGGAACTCGGCTACGCGCTGTTTCCGAACGGCGAGCGGCATCTGCGTCCCGTCGAATCCCTGGCGCGGATTTATCCACGGGCGCTGCTCGAAGAATCGCTGCGCATCGCCGAACGCTGCCGGTTTTCGCTGGACGAACTGCGCTACGAATACCCGGCCGAACTGGTGCCGGACGGCTACACGGCCATCGCCTGGCTGCGCGAGCTGACCCGGCAGGGCATGGCGCGGCGCTGGCCGGAAGGCGCGCCGGACAAGGTGCGGCGGCAGGTCCGGCACGAACTGGAACTGATCGGCGCCATGGCCTACGAGCCGTTCTTCCTGACCGTGCACGACGTGGTCCAGTTCGCCCGCAGCCGCGACATCCTGTGCCAGGGCAGGGGATCGGCGGCCAATTCGGCGGTGTGCTATTGCCTCGGCATCACCGAGGTCGACCCGGCGCGGCTCGACCTGTTGTTCGAGCGCTTCATCTCCAAGGAGCGCAACGAGCCGCCCGACATCGACGTGGATTTCGAGCACGAGCGGCGCGAGGAGGTCATCCAGTACATCTACCGCAAGTACGGCCGCCACCGGGCGGCGCTGGCGGCCAGCCTCATCACCTACCGCGTCAGGAGCGCGGTGCGCGACGTCGCCCGGGCCCTGGGCTTTTCACCGTCGCGGATCGACACCCTGGCGCGGGTGCTCGACCGCCACGGCGTCGCGGAGACGTTGCCGGAGCGCCTGGCCGAAGCCGGCCTCGCGCCCGAAAGCCCGGCGGTGCGGCGTCTGCTGGCCCTGGTGCAGATGCTGGTGGGTTTTCCCCGCCACCTGTCCCAGCACGTGGGCGGCTTCGTCATCGCCGCCGAGGATTTGTCGCACTGGGTGCCGGTGGAAAACGCCGCCATGCCCGAGCGCACCGTGATCCAGTGGGACAAGGACGATCTGGAATCCTTAGGCCTCCTCAAGGTCGATGTCCTGTCTTTGGGCATGCTGACCGCGATCCGCAAGGCGCTGGCCTATGTCGGCGAAGGGCGGGGCCGGCCGTTCGCGCTGGCCGACGTTCCCCCGGAAGACCCGGCGGTGTACGAGATGCTGCAGCGGGCCGACAGCATCGGCGTGTTCCAGGTGGAATCGCGGGCGCAGATGAGCATGCTGCCGAGGCTGCGTCCCAAGAGCTACTACGACCTGGTGATCCAGATCGCCATCGTCCGGCCCGGACCGATCCAGGGCGACATGGTGCATCCCTATCTGACCCGGCGGGCCGGGCTGGAGCCGGTGTCCTACCCCAGCCCCGATGTGGAGAAGGTGCTGAAGCGGACCCTGGGCGTGCCGATCTTCCAGGAGCAGGTGATGCAACTGGCCATGGTCGCCGCCGGATTCACGCCGGGCGAGGCCGACCAGCTGCGCCGCGCCATGGCCGCCTGGCACCGCAAGGGCGGGCTGGAGCCGTTCGAAAAGAAGCTGATGGACGGGATGCGCGAACGCGGCTACGAAGAGCGCTTCGCCCGCCAGATCTACCGCCAGATCCAGGGCTTCGGCGAATACGGCTTCCCCGAGTCGCATTCCGCCAGCTTCGCCCTCCTGGCCTACGTCTCGGCCTGGCTCAAATGCCACCATCCCACCGCCTTCGCCTGCGCCCTCCTCAACAGCCAGCCGATGGGCTTTTACGGCCCCTCCCAGCTCATCCAGGATGCCCGCCGCCACGGCGTCGAAGTGCGCCCGATCGACGTCAACCACAGCGGCTGGGAATGCACGCTGGAGCCGGGCGACTCGCCCGTTCCGGCCCTTCGGCTGGGTATGCGCCTGGTCAACGGATTCTCGTCCGCTGCGGCGCAACGCCTGAGCGACGCCCGCCGGCAGGGACCGTTCCAAAGCGTTCAGGACCTCGCCACCCGAGCCCGCCTCGAGCGCCGCGAGTTGGAGGCGCTGGCCGCCGCCGACGCCCTGCACGGACTCGGCGGCCACCGCCATCGCGCCTTCTGGGAAGCCGCCGGCGTGGAAGCACCGACCCCGCTCTATGCCGAACCGCAATTCGCCGAAGCCGAGCCTTTGCTGAGGAAACCGGGCGAAGCCGAGGACGTCATCGCCGACTATGCTGCCGCCGGCGCCAGCCTGCGCCGCCATCCCTTGAGCCTCCTGCGGGAGCGGCTGGACCGCCGCGGCTTCCGCACCGCCGAAGCCTTGTGGCAGGTGAGGAACGGCGCTATCGCCCGCGTCGCCGGTCTCGTGGTCTGCCGGCAGCGCCCCATGACCGCCAACGGCACCACCTTCGTCACGATCGAAGACGAAACCGGCCAGATCAACCTCATCGTCTGGCCCGCCACCGCCCAGGTCCAACGCCGTGCGCTGCTGTATGCCCACCTCCTCGCGGTATCCGGCACCGTGCAGCAGGAAGAGGGTGTATTGCACCTCGTCGCCGGACGGCTGGAAGATATCGGAAAATGGCTGGACGGGTTGGTGGTAAAGTCCAGGGATTTTCAGTGAGCGTCAAAAAGTCAGATAACATGTTCGAGGGCTTGATCAATGAATATTGTTGAAATAATTCCGAGAGACAATTACCTGCTGTATATCAAGAGCGAAGACGGCAAGGCTGGTTTATTCGATGTAAAGCCATATCTCGAGTCCGAAGCTTTCACTCCGCTGAAGGACAGGGCTGAGTTCGAACGAATTCACAACGGCAAGTATTTTATTGAGTGGGACTGCGGAGCGGACCTTTCTGCGGATACGATTCAGGCGAGATGGGAAAATGCCTAAGTTAGGGAATCTTAATAAAACACCTCACCAGATATTGCAGGCGCTCTGCGTTTAGCCAAGTTATGATAATTCATCGTTTGTGAATGTAGAACATAAGGAGGTTGTATGCAATGGGTAAAAATTAAGCGAACAAATATATCTGCGGATGAACCATGTGTTTCTATAAAGAACGAACGATTTTATTTTAATGTGGCCTTTTCAAGGCTGGCGCAGATCGAACAGCATTCATTTGTCAGTATTTATACCGACGACCAAGATCGCTGCATAGGATTTGAATTCAAGAGAGAAAGAACGTCGGATGATGAATATAGAATATGTGGAGACATCAAGAAAGGCTTTTATTGTCAATGTAAGGAGGCGGCTCATAAGGTCTGGGTGGCATCGGTTCGTGCAAATAACAAAAGAAATAAGTTTCTTGTTTCTCGCGATAAAACAAAATGGTTTATCAGGCTTATGCCGGCATTTGAAGTGAAAGTCGCAAGAGATGAGTATAAAAAAATCAATACATCGGCAAGTGGAATATATAGATATATAGACGATTCCAGTCAAGTGGTCTATATCGGGAAGGGAAACATTCGCAGTAGGTTATTGGAGAGCGAAAGGGCGGCTTGGAATTTTTGTTCGGTTGAATATTCAGTGGTGGCAGATGATAGTAGTGCTTGCGAATGGGAGTCCTTTTGGATTCAAAAGCACATAAATGAAAATTATCAATTGCCTATTTACAATCAAATCGGTGGTCGTTCAATTGGGGGTTGAAGTATTGTGAAGCTGTTGGTTGTTGGGACGTACGAAAAGTCAAACCTCCGGATGCCTACAGGATATGCACAGAAATTGAGGGCGGTCGAAAGGCATCCTTGAGCGGATATAACAAGCGAATGTTGGAATAATGATGGTAGAAAGGAAGTTATTAAAGTGACATGGCCTTCTTGGTTCTTATACCCAACAAAGCGCCAAATCTAAGGTGCTATGATTTATCCAGAGTGATATATTTAAAATATATGAGGTAATTCTTATGGGTAGTAAAGAAATTCTTAGTGAGGCTTTGCAATTAAAGCCGGAAGAAAGATTTGCGATTGTTGAGGGTTTGCTGAAGAGCCTGGACGAGCCGGATAAAAAGCTCGATGATGTATGGGCTGAAGAGGCGGCCAAGAGGCTCAAGGCGTATCGAGAAGGAAGATTGGAAGGAATACCAATGGAGGAAATTTTCAAGGATGCCGGCTAGTGTAACGTCCCTGACAAAGCTTTAGTAATCGACGTTCGGGTGCCGGAGAGTCCCGTATGCCGCGCCCGAGTGCCAAGGCTTTTGCCGGGAATAGCCCGAAGGGGAGCCGCAGGGATGCGGCTCGGCGATCGAGGGGAAGGAAGCCCCTTCGATCGCCCCCCGGCAAGAGCGTTGGCGCTCGGGGGCTCTCGCGGCAGTCGGGCGGCCTTTTCTTTGGTTACTTTCTTTTGGCCGGGCAAAAGAAAGCAACCCGCCTTCGGGTGCGGAAACCCGATTCAAATCACCGTCGCGGTAGCGACTCTTTGCTGATCATCTTCCCCCTACAAATCGCCACCGCTCAGAAAGTAAAGAAATGTTGGGGCGGAACCCGATTTCGTAAATGTTCTGTGATTGACGTCAAAACGTGGCTCCACCGATTCAGCAATTTCTGTCAGGCATTATTGAATTCAGAGCGCTAAGCTAGCGGTCGCCAAGGAGATATTTCGTTGAGTGCAACAAGCTTGGACAGACACCGCGCCAGATTCCGCAAGGTGCTCGAGTATGTCGATGCGAACCTGGACGGCGATCTCACGCTGGACAGGCTCTGCGGCGTCGCCGCATTCTCGAAATATCATTTCCACCGTCAGTTCGCCGCTCTTTTCGGCATCGGGGTATACCAATACGTCCAGCTCCGCCGCTTGAAGCGCGCCGCCTATCAGCTCGCGTTCCGCAGCCGCCGCCAGATCATCGATATTGCGATGGGCAGCGGCTACGAAAGGCCGGAATCGTTCGCTCGGGCGTTCAAGAAGAGTATCGGGCAATCGCCGTCCGAATTCAGGAGGCAGCCGCAGTGGGTTCCTTGGCATGCGACCTACCAACCTTTGAGCCAATTGAGGAGCCTTCACATGCCGTCTGCAAAGCATGCCGAACAGATCAGGATCATCGACGTCGATGACACGAAAGTCGCCGTTCTCGAGCATCGCGGCGATCCGCGGCTGATCGGCGATTCCATACGGAGTTTCATCGCCTGGCGGAGGCAGAACGGTCTGCCGCCTCGAATCAGCGCCACGTTCAACATTCTTTATGACGACCCGGCGGTCGTGGCGCCAGCCGACTTCCGGTTGGACCTGTGCGCCGCGACCGAGCGGGAGGTGGCGGAGAACGAATTCGGCGTCGTTGAGAAGACGATTCCGGGCGGCCGCTGTGCCGTGCTGCGGCATGTCGGTTCCGACGATGCCCTGCCGGAAACGGTACGGTATCTCTATTCGGAATGGCTTCCGCAAAGCGGCGAGGCGTTGCGGGATTTCCCGGTGTATCTGCAGCGGATCGAATTCTTTCCGGACGTCGCGGAGAGCGAAGCGGTCACCGACGTATTCCTGCCGCTCAGATAGCCGGGAAAAGCGGAGACGGGACGTGCTATCCGCTCATCCGAACGATGTCCCGCAAGCTGCGGTTTCCCAGAGTCGTTTCCGGGCTGCGGTCGATGGCCACCAGGATTTCCCGGACGGCGTCGGGTTCGTCTTGAAGAGTCAGGACCGGCTGATCGCCCGCGGTTCGAACCGCCTCCACCACTTCGCTCAGCAGGATCGCGTCGGTATCCCGCGCGAGAACGTAAGCTTTCTGCTCGCCGTTCAGGCTTAACAGCAGGCCGTGCCGTTTCAGGCATTCCAGCGGGTCCGCCACGGCTTCCCAAGGCAGGTTCATTTGATCCGCCAGGCCGGGCAGCGTGCAGGCGGCTTCGCCGCGCGCATGGCTCCGTCCGATCAGGATCATGAGCAGCAGGGCGAGGCGCTCCTGGGATTGCGGGCTCAAGTGGGGCCGCCGTCCGCCGTAGCCGAGATAGCGCGGAAACTGGATATGGAAGGAGACGACGCTCCCCAGGAGCAGGATGAGCCAACTGAGGTACAGCCAGATCATGGACAGGAGGATGACGGCGAAGCCGGAATAGATGGCGCTGTAATGAGCGGAATTGACCGTGAATGCGGTGAACAGAAAGCCCGTTGCTTTCCAGCTCAGGCCGGCGAACAGCCCGCCCGCCAGCGCGGGCCGCCACTTCACCGCGGTGTTGGGTATGAACGAATAGGCGAAGGTGAAGGCGGCGAAGATCAGCACATAGGGCAGGGCGATGCCGGCCAGATAGTAGGCCGTGCCGAAGGGTTCCAGAGCGATCAGCCGTTGTACGATTTCCGTGCTGTTCATCGAGGCCGCGATGCCGACAGCGGAAAACAGCAGTACCGGACCGATCAGGACGATGCTGAGGTAGTCGCTGAACTGGCGGTACAGCGAGCGCGTCCTGGATACCCGCCAGATGTGATTGAAGCTGTCCTCGATCTGCTCCAGCAGCGACACCACGGTGTAGAACAACATCACAAAGCCGACGAAGCCCAGAACGCCTACCTGGATGTTCCCGACGAAGCCGATGATGTTATCGGTGATCTCCTTCGTCTTTTCGCCCAGGGGAGCCAGCATTTCGAGCAGAAACGGCTGTATCTCGTTGTGCACGCCGAACGCCTTGAGCACCGAGAAGCTCACCGCCAGCAGCGGTGCCAAGGAGAGCAGGCTGGTATAGACCAGGCTCATCGCCCGATGCCTGATCCCGCCTTCGCGGTACTCGCGCAGCAGCACCAGGGCCAGCAGTTTCAGGACCTTGAAGGCGTCCGCGACTTGCGGCCTGACAGCGGGAAACAAGCGCTCGGTGGATTTCATGGGCTTGACTCTCGGCGGTAAGCGGTGGTCCCGAGCGCCTTACGGACTCCTCGACCGGCAAGCCGGACTCGGCCCCTGCCCGGGAGTTCAGTCTAAGCCAATGCGATTGTCCGCGTCGATTTGCATTGGGGGGCTGGGGGCAGGTCCGACGATGAGGCCGGATGCCTGGTTTTTCGCTTATTTTTCCCCCAGCCGCGGTATCAGTTCGGCGAGGTTGCAGGGGCGGGTGCGGAAGTCGAGCTGCTGGCGGATGAGTTTGTCCCAGGCGGTGCGGCAGGCGCCGGAGGAGCCGGGGAGGGCGAAGACGTAGGTGCCGTTGGCGACGCCGGCAATGGCCCGTGACTGGATGGTGGAGGTGCCGATTTCCTGGTAGGAGACGGCGCGGAATACCTCGCCGAAGCCGTCGAGTGTCTTGTCGAACAGCACCGAGATAGCTTCGGGGGTGCCGTCGCGGCCGGTGACGCCGGTGCCGCCGGTGCTGATGACGGCCTGGATGCCGGGATCGGCGATCCACCGGGAGACTACCGCCCGGATGCGGTAGACGTCGTCCGGCACGATGCATTTCTCGGCCAGGCGGTGGCCGGCTTCGGTGAGGCGTTCGACGAGAACTTTGCCGGAGGTATCGTCTTCTTCGGTGCGGGTGTCGGAAACCGTGAGTACGGCGATGTCGAGCGGAAGGAAGTCGCGGTCGGAAGTCATGGGGCCAGGGTCCGGGCTGGGGCGCCCGCCTGGATGCGCGGGCGCTGGACCGAATAGCTTAGTTCTTCAGCCGGACGATGCCCAGGGCCTTGAGTCCCAAGCGTTCGTAGATCGGCTCGCTGATGCCTTTCCTCACCTTGCGGATGAAGTACTTTTCGAAGGCGATCTTGGCCAGATGTACCCAGCGTCCCTTCTTGGCCCAGGTGACGTTGCGCGGCGGGATCTGCGGCTGGGCGATGAAGGCGGCGCCGGTGTCGCCCATGTCGGCCAGGCACAGCGCGGCCCAGGTGCCCTTGAAGCTGGGCTCCTTGCCGTCGAGCTGCTCGCGGATGTTGTGTGCGGTGGCGGTGACCATGGACTCGATCATGTAGCCGGTCTTGGGCACGCCCGTGGGCACCGGGGTCTGTTCCAGCGGCGGAATGGCGATGCAGACGCCGACCGAATAGACGTTCTTGAAGGTTGGGTTGCGCTGGTGTTCGTCGACCAGGACGAAGCCGCGCGGGTTGACCAGCCCCTCGATGCCGCGCACCGCGTCGACGCCGGTGAAGGCCGGAATCATCATGCTGTGCTTGAACGGCAGTTCGTGCTTTTTCTTTTCCTTGCCGTCGTCGTCGACTTCGGTGACGAACATCTTGCCGTCCTCGATCTTGTCGACCTTGGCGTTGGTGATCCACTTGATGTGGCGGTCGCGCATCTCGCTTTCGAGAAGGCCCTTGGAGTCGCCCACCCCGCCCAGGCCGAGATGGCCGATGTAGGGTTCGGAGGTGACGAAGGTCATCGGCACCTTGTCGCGGATCTTGCGGCGGCGCAGGTCGGTATCGGCGATGAAGGCGTATTCGTAGGCCGGGCCGAAGCAGGAGGCGCCCTGCACCGAGCCGACCACGATCGGGCCGGGGTCCTTGACGAAGCCGTCCCAGAACTCCAGGGCCTCGGCGGCGTGGTCGACGTGGCAGATCGACTGGGTGTGGCCGTGCGGGCCGAAGCCGGGCACTTCGTCGAAAGCCAGGCGGGGGCCGGTCGCGATGACCAGGAAATCGTAGCTCACTGAACTGCCGTCCGCGAGTTCGATGCGGTTGTTGGCCGGATCGACCTTGGCCGCCTTCTGCTGGATGAACTCGATCTTGCGCTTCTTCAGCATGGGGGCGAGTTCCACCTTGATGTCTTCCGGCTTGCGCCAGCCCACTGCGACCCAGGGGTTGGAAGGGACGAAGTGGAACGTGGGGCTGTCGGAGATGAGCACGACCTCGTCCTGCTTTTTCCGGGCGAGGTGCTTCATTTCCAGGGCCATGGGGATGCCGCCGATGCCGGCGCCGAGTATGACGATTCGAGCCATTGCGTTTTTCCTCCCGCGCAGTCCGTCTGCGTGTTTGATGGTGTTGTTGGGCAACGCTGTTGACGATCGGATTGGGGATTCTGCTCGTGTGCCGATCGCTTGTCGAGAATATTAGCAAATGCTAAAATTCATCACAAGCCCGGGTTATGTCACGGGGTTCGGTGGTTCCACACGGTGGAACTGGCTATCATTCGAAAGGAGTTTCCCGTAGGGAACCGTCCACATCGACACGCAGCGTCGCGCCCATGAATTCGATAGAAATCAGGTCTGCCCGTTTCCGGATGCGGTTCTCTCCGGCCTTTTTGGCACTGGCACTCGGGAGTCAGCAGGCTTTATCCGCCGAATCCGGCGGTGCGCGCCTGACCTTGCAGCAGGCCATCGAACTGGCCTGGGAAAGGAACCCCGACATCCATGCCGCCGAGGCCCGGCTGGGTCAGGCCCAAGCCAGTGTCGAAGAAGCCGCCGCGGCCTTCTATCCCCGCCTCACCGCCCGCGTCGGCTACGACTATTCAGACAACCCCTCCCTGGCGTTCTCCTATGTCGTAGCCCAGCGCCGCTTCAATTTCGACATGAATATCAACCATCCGGGCTATGTCGAGAACTTCCGCCCGGAGGTGTTCACGACCTGGTCGATCTTCCGCGGCGGCCAGGACTATTACCGCAAGAAGGCGGCGGAGCTGGGCGCCGAAGTCGCCGAGCTGGAGCATTCCGCCCTGCGCAATCAATTGGCGGCGGCGGTGACCGCGGCTTATTACGCCTTGCTCGAAGCGCCGCGCCAGGTCGACGTCTCGAAGAAATCGGTGGAAGCGGTCACCAGCGAGCTCGAACACACGCGTCACCGGCATCAGGCCGGTTCCAGCCTAAAATCCGACGTGCTCTCGCTCGAGGTCCGGCTGGCGCAGTCCCGCGAAAACGAAACCCATGCGCTGAATTCGGTGCAACTCGCCCGCGCCGCCATCAAGACCCTGCTCGGCGGCGAATCGGCCCACAATCTGGAAGCGGTGGAGCCGGCTGCCGGGGGCGTCGCAACCCGGGATGGCATGGAAAAAGCGTTGGCCCAGGCCCTGTCCCAGCGGCCGGAAATGCAGGCGGCCGCGAACCAGGTCGCCATGCGCCAGCACGAGCTCGACATGGAACAGGGCGCGCGCCTGCCCCGCGTCAACGCCTTTGCGGCCTATGGTCAGAACAGCCGGACGCCGGGTTTTTCCACCGAGCAGGGCAACGTCACCCTGGGTGTCAACGCCGAACTCGATCTGTATGCAGGCGGGGCGGTCACGGCCCGGATTTCCGGCGCCGAAAAGCGCCTGACCGAAGCCCAGGCGCTGGAAACGCGCACCCGGCTGGAAATCGAGGAGGAAGTACGCAAGGCCTACCTCCAACTCGACGAAGCCCTCTCCCGCAAGGATGCGGCGGAAGCTGGCGCTAAGTCGGCGGACGAAGCGTTGCGGCTGGTGCACGAACAATACCGGGAAGGCGCGGCGACGGTGACGCGCTACCTCGAAGCCGAAGCCGACCGGGCCCAGGCCCAGACCCGCGCCATCGCCGCCCGCTATACGGTTGAAGTGGCGGAGGCGAATTTGAAGAAGGCTTCTGGTTTTTGGCGTTAGCGTACCGTACCCAACCTCAGGATGTGATTTGTAGGGGGCAAGAGGATCGGAGAAGAGTCGCTAGCGCGACGCTGATTTGAATCGGGTTTCCGCACCCGAAGGCGGGTTACTTTCTTTTGCCCGGCCAAAGACCAGTTTGCCGGGAGCAAACTGGGTCGCACGGAGTGCGCCCGAAGGGTTTGCGGCAGGAAAGCCGCAAAACAGCGTAACCAAAGAAAAGGCCGCCCGACTGCCGCGAGAGCCCCCGAGCGCCAACGCTCTTGCCGGGGGGCGATCGAAGGGGCTTCCTTCCCCTCGATCGCGAAAGCCGCGTCCCTGCGGCTCCCCTTCGGGCTATTCCCGGCAAGAGCGTCGTCGCTCGGGCGCGGCAGACGGGATTCTCCGCTCCCCAGCGTTGATAAATAAAAATTTCCCTGGAACGACACCCTGAACAAGACCCATAGGAACGACGCAATGCACGCTGAAGCGCACGGTTCGAATCCCAACAGAACGCTGCTGTATGCGGTAGCCGCCGTATCGGCCCTGGTCCTGATGCTGGTCTGGATGGAGGGCGGCTTCGTCGGCAAGGCGGAGCCCGGCTTGCTTGCCGCGGAACAGACCGCGCCGGTGACGGGACAGACACTCACACTGGCGCCGCGGACGATCGCGGAAACCGCAGCCTGGCCGGCCACCGTGTCCGCCCGGGTCGTCGCCCGCATCTCGCCCAAGGTTGCCGGGCGCATCGTCGAGATCACCCGCAAGGTCGGCGATCCCGTGCAGCGCGGTGAGGTAGTGGCGCGGCTGGAAGCGAAGGAGCTGGGCGCCCGGCTCGGCCAGACCAGGGCGCAACTGGCCGCCGCCGAAGCCGAGGCGGTGCGGGCCCGCGCGGAGCTGATCCGCAGCGAAAGCCTCTATGCCAAGGAGGCGGCCACCCGACAGACCCTGGAAACCGCCCAGGCCGCCGCCCGTGCCGCGAACGCCCAGGTGAAGGCGGCACAGGACACGATCGCCGAGGCCGGTTCGCTGTTCGGCGAGACCGAACTGAAGTCCCCGGTCGACGGCACGGTGGTGTCGCGCGAACTCGACCGGGGCGACACCGCCATGCCCGGCGTGCCGGTGCTGACCGTGCAGGAGAGCGGCAGGCTGCGGATCGAAGGGGCGGTCGCCGAGCGCTGCGCTGGCGCCCTGCGGGCCGGAGCGTCGCTGATGGCCAGGGGCGGCGCGCCGGAACAGGTCTACCCGGTCGAGGTGGACGAAGTCGCCCCCGCCGCCGATCCGGCCACGCGCACGGTCTGGTTCAAGGCGCGCCTGCCGGATACTGCGGCGTGGCAGCCGGGCGCCTACGCCAGCGTGGAACTGCCTTGCGGTCAGCGCGAGGTGCTGCTGATTCCCGCGGCCGCCATGACGCGCATCGGCCAGATCGAGAGCGTGCGCGTCGTCGAACAGGGCCGCTCCGTGCTGCGCCACATCCGCACCGGCAGGCCGCTCGACGGCCAGCTCGAAGTCCTGTCCGGGCTCGAGCCGGGCGAGACCATCCAGATTCCGAGCCGCTGACCGTTCCGGAGAACCGCATGGCCAAACCAAACGACGAGCGGGGCCTGACGGCGGCGATTGTCCGGGTCTTCATCACCTCCAAGCTGTCCCTGGTCTTCCTTATCGCCTCCTTCCTGCTCGGCGCGGCGGCCTTGCTGCTGACGCCGCGGGAAGAGGAACCCCAGATCGTGGTGCCGGTGGCGGACGTGTTCGTCAGCGCGCCGGGCGCCTCGGCCGAGGAGGTCGAGAAACTGGTGGCGACGCCGCTGGAGATCCGGCTGCGGGAGATCGACGGCGTGGAGTACGTCTATTCCGCCTCTCGCGCCGGCGAGGCCGTCGTGACCGTGCGTTTCTACGTCGGCGAGGACCGCGAGGACAGCTTGCTTAAAGTCTGGAGCAAGCTGATGTCGAACAAGGACGCCATTCCGCCCATCGTCGAGTCCTGGCTGGTCAAGCCTGTCGAGATCGACGACGTGCCCATCCTCACTTTCACCCTGTCCTCGCCCAATCCCTTGTACGATGCGGCGACGCTGCGGCGTCTGGCCGACGAGATGAAGGACAAGCTGTCTTCCCGGGAGGACACCGGCCGCATCTACGTGGTCGGCGGCCAGCGCCGGACCGTGCGGATTCATCCGGACCCGGCGCGGCTGGCGGCGCACGGGCTGGATATCGCCGATCTGATCGGATCTCTGCGGGCCGCCAACTTCAAGCTCGAAGCCGGAAGTTTCGACCGCGCCAATCGCGGGGTCGATATCGAAGCCGGAGCGATTTTCACCTCTCTTGAAACCGTCGCCGGCACCACAGTCGGTCACCGCGACGGCCGGGTGGTGCGCCTGAGCGAGGTGGCCGAGGTGATCGACGGGCCGGCCGAGGTCGAAAGCTATACCCGCGTCGGTTTCGGCGCCGCGGCGGCGGAAAGCAGGTCGGTCGGCCAGACCGCCGCTGGTTCGGCGCCGCTCACCACAAGCGCCAGGCCCGGCGAAGAGCGCCAGGCGGTGACCCTCGCGGTCGCGAAGCGCCGGGGCGCGAACGCGGTCAGCGTGAGCGAGCGGGTCATCGAGGAAGTCGAAGGCCTTTACGGCACGCTCATCCCGGAAGACGTTACCGTCACGATCTCGCGCGACTACGGCGAGACCGCGAACCACAAGGTCAACGAGCTGGTGAAGCATCTCTTCATCGCCATCGTCACCATCATCGTGCTGCTGGCTTTCGCCTTGGGGCCGAAGGAGGCCTTCATCGTGGCGCTGGCGGTGCCGATGACGCTGGGCATCACCCTGCTGTTCGACCTCGTCTTCGGCTACACCATCAACCGCGTCACGCTATTCGCCCTGATCCTCTCGCTGGGCCTGCTGGTGGACGATCCCATCGTCGACGTCGAGAACATCTACCGCCACTTCAAGCTGCGGCGTGAGCCGCCCCTTGAGGCCGCGATCACCGCTGTCGACGAAGTCCGGCCGCCGACCATCTTCGCGACCTTCACCGTCATCGTCTCCTTCCTGCCGATGTTCTTCATCACCGGCATGATGGGCCCCTACATGGCGCCGATGGCGTTCAACGTGCCGATCGCCATGCTGATGTCGCTGCTGGTCGCCTTCACCGTCACCCCCTGGGCCAGCTATTACCTGCTGAAGAGCGAATACGGCACGGGCGAGGCTGCGTATTCCCTACAGGACAGCCCGATCTACAGGTTCTATCGCCGTACCCTGGGTGCGCTGGTGTTGCAGCCCGGACGGGCCAAGCTGTTCATCTGGCTGATGGTCGGCGCCCTGGTGGCGTCGAGCCTGCTCGCCGTGACGCGGGTGGTGCCGCTGAAGCTGCTGCCGTTCGACAACAAGAACGAACTGCAGCTGGTGATCGACATGCCGCGCGATGCCAGCCTCGAACGCACCGACGCGGTGGCGCGGGCGTTGGGCGACTACCTGGCGCGGGTCAACGAAGTCACCGATTTCGAGACCTACGTCGGTCTGGCCTCGCCCATGGATTTCAACGGCATGGTGCGGCATTACTACCTGCGCCGCGGCGGCTACGTCGGCGAAATCCGCATCAGCCTGCTGCCGAAGGAGCGGCGCGAGCAGCAGTCGCACGAGATCGCGCTGCGGATACGCCCGGACGTGGAGCGCATCGCCGCGCGCTTCGGGGCCAAGGCCAAGATCGTGGAAACCCCGCCCGGTCCGCCGGTGCTTTCCACCTTCGTCGCCGAAGTCTACGGCCCGCTGGATGCCGAGCCCGCCGAACTGGACCGGGTGACCGAACGGGTCAGGGACGACATCGCCGGTATCGCCGGCATGGTCGACGTCGACGACCTGGTAGACGAGCCCAAGACGCTCATTCGCTACTTGGTGGACCGCGACAAGGCGGCGCTCAACGGACTCGGCGCAACGGCGCTGACCGAAGCCTTGCAGGCCGCGATGGCCGGGCGGTTCATCGGCACCGTTCATATGCGGGGAGAGCGCGAGCCGCTCGAGATCGTGCTCCGGCTGCCGCGTGCCGAGCGGTCGTCCATGGCCGAACTGATGACGCTCAAGGTGAGAGGGGCGGGCGGCCAGCTGGTGCCGCTCGGCGAGGTGGGCACCCTGGTCGAGGACCAGGCAGACCGCACCATCTACCACAAGAATCTGCTCCGGCTGAATTACGTCACCGCCGAAATGGCGGGCCGCACCCCGGTCGAAGCGGTGCTGGACTGGGGCGACATCGAGGAGGCCAAGCCGCTGCCCGCGGGCTACAAGGTCGACCTGGCCGGGGAAGGGGAATGGAAGATCACCGTCGATGTGTTCCGCGACCTTGGGCTGGCGTTCGGCGCCGCGCTGGTCATGATCTACGTGCTGCTGGTGGCTCAGACCGGCTCGCTCGGCATGCCCCTGGTCATCATGGTGGCGATTCCGCTGACCATCATCGGCATCATGCCCGGATTCTGGCTGCTGAACCTGCTGTTCACCTCGCCGGTGGCCGGCTACGACAATCCCATCCTGTTCACCGCCACCGGCATGATCGGCATGATCGCCCTGGCCGGCATCGTGGTGCGCAATTCCATCATCCTCATCGACTTCATCGAGCGCCTGAGGGAACAGGGCAGGCCGCTGTTCGACGCGCTCGTGGAAGCCGGCGCCACTCGCCTGCGGCCCATCTTCCTCACCGCCGGAGCCGCCATGTTCGGCTCCTTCGTCATCACCCTGGATCCGATCTTCTCCGGCCTGGCCTGGAGTTTCATCTTCGGCATCTTCGCCTCCACCCTGTTCACCCTGTGGGTCGTGCCCGTCGTCTACTGGATGATCAACCGGGAGGCCGCCCGCTGATTTTTCCCGTTCCCGACCGATTAGAATAAGCGTCCGGCCCGCGGGGAGGGCCGGACAACGAAAACAATCGGGCAGGGTGCGTACATGGGAAAGCTATCGCCATTCCAGGTCGGTGAGCTGGTGGTCTGGCAGGATGAAAAGGGGTTCGGGTTCATCCGCCCGTTCGCGGGAGCGCACGATCTCTTCATCCACATCAGCGCCTTCAAGAAGGGCATGAGCCGGCGGCCTCAGATCGGCGATATCGTGCACTACCGCATCGAGACCGAGGCCGACGGGCGGGAGCGGCTGCGGCATGCGGCGATCGAGGGGATCAAGTACGCCGCGCCGCGGTTCGGGCCCGCCCAGGTCAAGCCCTTGGAGCGCTCGCCCTACGTCAACGGCATCATCGGCTTGCCCTTTCTGCTGTCGACCTGGCTGCTGTGGAGCGTCGGCAACCCCATTCCTCTCCTGATGTACGTGTTCATCAGCGCCATCACGCTTTTCCTCTATGGCCTGGACAAGCGTTCCTCGATCACCGGGCACTGGCGCGTGCCTGAAACCTACCTGCATCTCTTCGCCCTGTTCGGCGGCTGGCCGGGCGCCCTGATCGCCCAGCGGGAATACCGGCACAAGCTCAGGAAATCGCGGTTCCAGACCATGTTCAGGGCAATCGTTGCTTTGCATGCTGTTATTTGGATCATCGTGATAGGATTTGAGTTTTCCACGCACCGAGCCATGGCAATGTTCGCGATGTAAATGAAACCTTAACGGAATCGGTGCAACTTTCAGGAATAAAATCTGTCAATACCGCCCCTCAATCAAGGCGAAGAGGGGGCGATATGCATGCCTTGGGCTGCGGATCATGCTATGCAGGTCGCAATTTCGCCCTTGGCGATATTAGTAAATAATCATGCGCTAATCATTCTTACGGAGAGATGAAATGGCAAAGAGCGTACGTTATCGGGGTTGTTATTCCTGGCTGATTCTCGGGGTAGGACTGGTATCGGCGCAGGCCGCGCAGTCAGCCGCGCCGTGTATCGTTCCGCTGAAGCTCGTCAACGTCAATGCAGGTTCCGGGAAGTCGCCTGAATACAAGCTCGGCATCCATGTCGGGCTCGGCGGCGGGGCGCCTCAGCTGTACGAATTCGATACCGGCGGTCCGGGATTCTGGGCGGCGTATACGCCTACGCCACCGAAGAAGAAAGGGCAGTGGTGGGGGAATTACGAGACAGTCCAGACCGATGCGCTTTCTATAGCCTATACATCCGGCAATGAATACACGGCCAATCTGGTGGATACGGTGGTGGCGCTGTATAAACCTGAGGGATCCGGATTCGCCAAACAGTGCGAGTCCGCGGCTCCGGTCGGCGTCGCTCAGATTACAGCCTTCGCGGACAAGAAAAAGCCGAAGAAGGTCAAGGCCTGGTATAAGGCCTTGGCGACAGGTAAGCCGCCCTTGTTCGGGCATTTCTATGGTGACTTCGGTGCGGCGCTTTTTCCTATAATGACGGCCGATAATGCCGCCGGCGTCTATTCGGTTCTCCCTCAGGTACCGGAAGCCGGCCTGACTAACGGTTTTATCGTCCATGTGGGTCCGCTGGGAAAATCCAAGCCGACTTTGCAGATCGGGATTACCGAGGATGATATAAGTGATTTCACCACATGGATCGGCTCTGCGGAGCTGCGGATGAACTTGACCTGCGAGAGTGCCGGCGGGGCGCCGGAGAACCCTTCCGCTACTTGTATGCCATATCCAAACTTTCCCATCAGCAACATGCCCACGTACAGCGAGCAGATTGTGAATGCGGATCTGGCTTGGCTTGTTAGTAATCATGATTATAAAAGCCCGCAGTATCATACTCAGTCATTTCAGAATATAGGGCTGACCCTCGACACTGGGGCGCCCGCGACGACCATTTGGCAAAATGACACTTTGGCTATCGATCCACTCTTTCTCCGCAAGCCTAAGGGTAGCGGACCTTATACCGGAAATTTCAAATCTGGAGTTCAATTTAAAATTAATACGGATAACGACGCAGGTTTCGATTTTACTTTTAAGACTGGTCAGACCATTACCGTTAATGAAGTTGCGGCTAACGTGCGAAAAAGCGATGGCGGTCCCACTTGGTCCGGATACATGAATACTGGCTTGATGTTCTATACCCATTACGACGTCATGTTCGATCTGGAGCATGGCGTGGTGGGCTTCCGGCCAGTAAAAAACTGAGCATGAGGCGAGGCTCGTCATGAACAGAGTTCTCCGCGGTCATGCGGTTCTGTCAGCGGCATTACTGGCTGCCGGTGCCGCAGAGGCCGAATGGTCTCTCTATGACCAATACGCCACGTCATTCCGGGTGCCTTTCGCCAATGCTTCGGCGATGAATTTCGGAAACCCGAATGTTCCCTATCCGGAGATCGCGATTTCCGTCAACGGAGGCGCTCCCATCACCGCAAACATGGACACGGGATCGCGCGGCATCATCGTCAGCAAATATCTGTTGCCCTCCGATTTCCAGGTCTCCGGCCCGGAGGGATACATCTTTTACTGGGAAAGCGGTATCAAGCTCAACGGCCGCTGGACCCATACCCGGGTGACCTTGCCGGAGGCGGTGGACTTGACGGGCAATCCGGTCCAGATCGGCGCCGATCTCCCCATCCTGGTCATCGAAAGTATGACCTGCGTCAAGCCGCCTGCCGGCAAGCCCTGGCCGGATCAGCCGTCAAGCTGCAAATCGATGGAGGGCAAGACGGTGCCGATCGGGCAGGACAACACGACGGCGGTAGTCGGGGTGGGGTTCGACCGGACGGGCAGGGGAACCGCGCCGGAAAACAATGCCTATAACCAGCAGCGCAACCTTTTCCTGAACCTCGATCAGATGAAATCGGGCGGCATGCGCAGCGGCTACCTCATCACCCAGCAGGGCGTCTATCTGGGCTTGACCGCCGGCAATGCCGGCAGCGGTTTCGCCTTCGGCAAGCTGCTGCCGACCGGCCTGGCCCAGGTGCCGGGCAGCCCGCCGGACTGGCAGGCTCCCTTGGGCAGCGTGACGTATGAGGGCAAGGCGTATCCGCCGGGTCAGGTGGTCATCGACATGGGCAGCGGTAACGGCCTTTTGACCTTGCCCGGCCAGCCGACCTCCGGCCTCATCCCCAATGGCTCGTCGCTGTCGGTCTCCCTGTTGGGAACCCAGGGCCAGGTCGCGGTGAACTGGACCGGCGGTAATTCCGCTGACGTGCTCTATCCCAACGGGATCAACTGGGTGGGTTTGCAGCCCGGCCGGTTTTCGGAGAACAAGCACACTCGAACCTTCGTCAATACCGGGCGGGATTTGCTGAACGGATTCGACATTCTGTACGACGCCGAGGCGGGTTTCCTCGGCCTGCGCCAGAGCGCTGTGCCGGCGGGATCCAGCGTCGACTTTTCGGCGGTGGCGACACTGGTCGGAGACGTTTCCTTCGGCGGGAATTTCACCACGGATTATCCGGTGATTCTCAATGCCTTTCCGGCTTTGGGGCAAACCATGACCCGTTTTTCGGGGCCGGACGGCGTCGTGTTCAACGGGCCGGTTTCCGGCGCCGGTGGGCTCGTGGTCGGCAAAGGCGCGACGGTCACGATCACCTGCGATACCGCCTATTCGGGCGTCACCAAGGTTGCAAAAGGCGGTACGCTGAAGCTGGGCGGGACGCTTCAAGGGATGCTGGTGAAACAGTCGGGCGGTACGGTGATACGGGACAGTTCACTGGCCGCGCAGTGCGTGAATCACTGATCCCTGTGGGGTTGAGTGCGCCTGGATTCGACCCCGCGCCTCAGGCTTTAACGCAGTATCTATCTGGTTCGTCAAGGATGAACCAAAGACTCAGGAGGATTGACTTGTGCGACGTTTATCGGCATCTGTTTTCGCTTTCGTTGTTTCGGCGCCTTCCGCCATCGCCCAGGCCGCGCCGCTGACCTGGAATCTTTACGACGCTTACACCCAATCGTTCACCGTCCCCTACGCTGCTCCCGTCCCCTTCGGATCGGCCGGCATGCCGGCGGAGTTGAGAATGAACGCGACGATAGGGGGGAATACCATAAGCTTCCAGCTCGATACCGGCTCGCGCGGCATCGCCGTGAGCCGCGACCTGCTGCCGCCGAATTTCCCGACGAAGGGCAAACCCGGCCATATTTTCTACTGGAGCAGCGGGAATCGGCTCAACGGCCGGTGGATAGAAACCCAGGTCACCTTTCCGGATGCCGTCGATGGCCAGACCGGCGCCGGGGCGCCGGCTCAGGCCACGCTGCCGATCCTGGTGGTGGAGACCGAAACCTGTGTGGCGGCCCCGGCCGGCGAGATTTTCCCCAATCATTGTGCCAATCCCGGGGTTACCAAACCGGCGACCGGGGTCACCATGATGGGCATCGGCTTCGACCGGACCGGGCACGGCGACACGCCCAACAATGACCGTTGGAACCAGCAGTTCAATCCCTTCCTGAATCTGGACGCCATGCGCAGCGGTTCGATGCGCGCCGGCTATATCCTGACGCCGCAGGGGGTGCAACTGGGGCTGACGGCCGCGAATACCGCGAACGCCGGCAAGGCGGGTGTGTCGGTGTCGGATTTCGCTTTTCAGAAGCTGATTCCCACCGGGCTCAAGCAGGTTCCCGGCAGTCCGCCGGACTGGCAGGCGCCGACCGGGTCCGTTACTTTGAACGGAGCGGCATACCCGGTGGGGCAGGCCGTGCTGGACACCGGCATCGACGACATGTTGCTGTCTTTGCCGGCACACCCTGCGTCCGGGAATCTGACTGCCGGCACCCTGGCTGTCTCGCTGCTCGATTTGAACGGCGCGGTGGGGTACGGTTTCAGCGTCTCGGATGCTCAGGATCCGTTGACCCCGGCATCGGTCACCTGGTCCCCGCTTCAGCCGGGGCGCTGGTCGGAGAACAGGATGAGCGGGGCGTTCGTCAACACCGGGGTCCGGGTGCTCAATGCCTTCAACTTTCTGTATGACGGTGCCGGGGGTTACGTCGGCTTGCAGCTCAATGGGGTTGCGGCGGGTGTTTCCGCCTACCTGTCGCCGCTGATATCCGCCCAGGGCCGGCTGCAGATTTCGAACGGGTTCAACACCAACCTGCCGGTCGTTTTGCAAGGCAAGACGGAAATTTCAGTTTCAGGAAAGCCTTCAGAGCCCGTTGTCTTTAATGGGCCGGTTTCCGGCACCGGCGGTTTGATTGTGAAAAAAGGCAGGGTGATGCTGGCGTGCGATGCAAGCTACACCGGCGTTACCGTCGTCAATTCCGGCGCCGTTCTGATGTACAGCCGGCTCGCGGGTAAATTGAAAAAAATGCCGGGGGGCGTCGTGATCCGGGAACCGAATCCCAGCGGGACGAACTGCCCCGCTGGCGTCAATTTGGGGGCGGCCCACGGGAGCGATCCTGGGGATTCTCCTGCCAAGGAACGACATGCTATGGATACATCATCCGGGAGCGGCAGCTGATGGCGGACTTCGGGGGGCAGGCGCCGTCCGCAAGGCGCGATGAATCGATCCGCTACGGGTTTGGGCGGAGCCTTCCGGGCTGGCGGCGCGCCGCTGTGGCATTCTCGAGATGCCTGCTGCTCGCGGCTGCCGTTTGCACCGCTCAGGCTTCCGGCGGACCCGGCCATGCCGCCATCGCCAGCGCCCATCCCCTGGCCACGCAGGCGGGGTTCGAAATTCTGGATCAGGGAGGCAACGCCTTCGATGCGGCAGTTGCGGTATCCGCGGTCCTGGCGGTGGTGGAGCCGCAAAGCTCAGGGATAGGCGGCGGCGGATTCTGGCTGCTGCGCCGGGCGGCCGACGGCAAGACCGTGATGCTGGACGGACGGGAAACCGCGCCGGCCGCGGCCCGGCCCGACATGTACCTGGATGCCCGCGGCGAACCTCGCCCACGTGCCTCGCTGGACGGCGCGCTGTCAGCCGGAATTCCGGGGCTGCCCGCGGCGCTGGTGCGGCTGTCCAAGGACTACGGGCGCCTGTCTCTGGCCAAATCCCTGGCGCCCGCCATCCGCCATGCCGAAAACGGTTTCGCCGTGGGCCAGCGCTACGCGAAGGCGGCGAAAGACCGCGAATCCGCCTTGCGGCAATCGCCCGCCGCGAGCGCCGTTTTCCTGGACCAAGGCGTGGCGCCCCAACCCGGATTTCATCTGGTTCAGAAAGATTTGGCCGAAACCCTCCGGCGATTTGCGCGGCTCGGACATGGCGGCTTCTACGGTGGAACGACCGCGCGGCTCCTGGTGCAAGGGGTGAAGGACGGCGGCGGCATCTGGCAGGCCGGCGACCTGGCGGGCTATCGCGCGGTGGAGCGGGCGCCGGTGCAGGGAACGTACCGCGGCATCCGGATCACCAGCGCGGCCCCGCCGTCCAGCGGCGGCACGGTCCTGCTGGAAGCCTTGAACATATTGTCCGCCTACGATCTCGACAGCACGGATGCGTTGACGCGTAAGCACCTGGTGATCGAAGCCGAACGCCGCGCTTATCGCGACCGCGATCTTTACCTGGGCGATCCGGGCTTCGTCCGGATGCCGCTGAGCCGGTTGCTGAGTCCGGATTACGCGGAGGGGCTGCGCGTCGCCATCCGGCCCGACCGGGCCCTGCCCAGCGTGGCCTTGGCTACGGCGCCGGAGCCGGCCCGACAGGGCGACAACACCAGCCATTTCTCCGTCATCGACCGGTACGGCAATCTGGTCGCCGCCACCTTGAGCATCAACAACAGCTTCGGTTCCGGCTTCGTACCGCCGGGCACGGGCGTCCTCCTTAACGACGAAATGGACGACTTCGCGACGGCGCCCGGCAAGCCCAACGCCTACGGGCTGGTCGGCGGCGGCGCGAACGCGATCGCGCCGGGCAAGCGCATGCTCTCGAGCATGTCGCCCACTTTCCTGGAAACGAAGGACCGCACCGCCGTGCTCGGAACGCCCGGCGGCAGCCGGATCATCTCCATGGTGCTGCTGGCCGTGCTCGATTTCGCCCAGGGGCATGGGCCGGAATCCTGGGTGGCGACCGGGCGTTTCCATCATCAATACCTGCCCGATGTCGTAGAGTACGAGCCCGGCGGGCTGTCGGACGAGGACATCCGGGGGCTGGAGGGCCGCGGGCACACCCTGAAGCCGACCGGCTACCGCTACGGCGACATGCACGCGGTGCAATGGGACCGGGTGCGGAACAGGCTGAGCGCCGCCAGCGATCCGCGCGGGGAGGGCGCGGCGGAGGTCAAGTGACGGCAGCCTCGGGCGGCGCGATGTTCCCTCTCGCCTCTGGGAGAGGGGCAGGGTGAGGGTATTGAAAGGATTTCTTCTTTTACCGCGCCGGAAAATCTAATGTTCCGCCTGGAGATAGACTTCCTCCTTGTAACCCCGGCTGTAGGCGAAAAAGCCCAGCGCCGTGGCCAGCATGAGCACGGTAAAGAACCAGAAATAGCCGGCGCCCGCCAGCCATTCCGCCTGTGAGCGCTCGATCCAGAAATTCACCAGGGCGGTGAACAGATTCCCCAGCGCCACGGCGCCGAGATACAGCGCCATGACGAAGGACTTCATGGTCAGCGGCGCCTGGGTGTAGGCGAACTCCAGCGAGGTGATGGACACCATCACCTCGGCCGAGGTCAGCAGCAGGTAAGCCAGCAGTTGCCAGCCGACGGAGGGCTTCAATCCTGCGTCGATTTTCGTCTGTATCCAGGCGGCGAGGGCGAAGGCGACCACGGTGAACAACAGGCCCAGCGCGATCTTGTTCAGGGCGGTCATCGGTGCGATGCGTCCCAGCGCCGGGTACAGCAGGCGGTAGAACAGGGGCGTGAGCAGCACGATCAGCAAAGGATTGGCCGCCTGGATCTGCGAGGGCAGGATCTCGTGGCCGAACAGCACGCGGTCCATGCGCTGGGATTGCAGCACCCAGGACGAGCCGGTCTGGTCGAACAGCGCCCAGAACATGGTGATGAAGAGAAACACGCCGATCAGCCGGCCCAGTCCGCGCAAGCCCTCGCCACTCAATGCCTCCCTGACGAAGCGCATGCCCCCGGGCGGAATGTGCACGAAGCGGTGGCGCCCCGACCAGAAAACGATCGTCGCCGTCAGCATCAGGAGTCCGGGTACGGCAAAGGCCGCCGACGCGCCGTGTTGCTCCAGCAGCCAGGGAATCAACAGCATGGATACGAACGCGCCCAGGTTGATGGACAGGTAGAACCAGCTGTAGACCTGGCTCAGCAAATGCCGGTTGGATTGCCCGAACTGGTCGCCCACGTGCGCCGAAACGCAGGGCTTGATGCCGCCGGCCCCCAGTGCGATCAGCGACTGGCCCAGCAGGAGGCCCATCCGGGTGTCGTCCAGGGCCAGGGCGAAGTGCCCGAGGCAATAGACCAGCGAGAGCGCGATGATGGTGCGGTACTTGCCCAGCACGCCGTCGGCCAGCAGGGCGCCGAGGAACGGCGTGAAATAGGTGAGCGACACGAACAAATGGAAATAGCCCTTCGCCTCGCTTTCCGGCATGGGCGCCGGGTTGCCCGCCGCGTCCACCAGATAGCGGGTCATGAACACCACCAGGATCGCCCGCATTCCGTAGTAGCTGAAGCGCTCGGCCAGCTCGTTACCCACGATGAAGGGAATGCCGGAAGGGAGTTCGGTGGAGGCAAGCGGCGCAGTGCGGTAACGGCTCATGGGTTTTCAGTCGGGATTTGCTGGCAGCAAGACGGCCGGAGGGCGCATGGTAAACGGAACGCGGCGGTCGAATCTAATGCGAAACGGAGGAGCCGGCAAAAAAGCCCGAAGTGTCGCCAAAGCGCTCCGCTTCGACCAAGACCGCCTGTAAAATCCCTCGCAATGCTGATCGAACGTAGCGGCGGACTCATGTGGATTCAAGATCGAGAGAAGAGGGGCGGCTTAATTTCCGCATTGCGCGACGGGCTCATACGCTCGCTGGTTCCGCTGCTCCTGATCGCCGGTTCGCCGAGCCGGGCGGCGGAGTGGCCCAAGAACCTGTCCAATCCGGCCGCGGACAAGGGCGACCTGATTCTTCCCATGCCTTGCGGCGGCGCCATGGCCTTCCGCAAGGTGCTGATTCCCAACCAGGGGCCGCTCAACGATTACGGCATCGTCGTAGGCGGGGACGATGCGGACTACGCCTATGCCGAGCACCCACGTCCGGCCCAGATCGCCGGGAGCTTCGACCAGGATGCCAAGACCCGCTACTACCTCATCGGCAAATACGAGGTGAACCGCGCCCAGTACGCCGCTCTGGGATCGCAATGCCAGGCTCCGGCGGACGATCAGCGGCTGCCGCAGACCGACGTCACCTGGCTGGAGGCCATGGCGTTCGCCGACCGCTACACCCAATGGCTGCTGAAAAACGCTGCGGACAAGCTGCCGAAGGATGGCCAGCAGCCCGGATTCCTGCGCCTGCCGACCGAGGTGGAATGGGAGTTCGCCGCCCGCGGCGGTCTCGCCGTGCCGGTCGCGCAGTTCCGGGAGCGGACGTTTCCGATGGAGGACGAAATGGTGCGCTACGTCTGGTTCGAAGGCACCGAATCGGCCAACGGCAAACCCCAGCCCATCGGCATGCTCAAGCCGAATCCGCTGGGTCTGCATGACGTCCTCGGCAACGCGGACGAAATGGTCTTCGACCCGTATCGCTTGAACCGGCTCGACCGGCTCCACGGCCAGGCCGGCGGCTTCGTGGTGCGCGGCGGCAACTACTTCACCCCGCAGGCCGAGGTGCGTACCGCCCAGCGCATCGAGGTGCCGTTCTACGTCAAAGGCGAGCCGCGGCGGGCCGAGACCACAGGATTCCGGTTGGTCGTGACGGTGCCGGTGGAATCCTCCCGCGAAAAACTCAGGTTGCTGCGCGAGAGCTGGAACAAACTGGGCTCGGCGGCGATTACGCCGGAAGCCTCGCCCGGCCAGCCCAAGTCCATCGACGCCAAGGGGCTGGACGACCCGGTCGCAGAGCTGGGGGTGATCTCCGACGCGGCGCAGGATGCCAACATGAAGAACCGGCTCAGGAATGTCCAGAACCGGCTCAAAGTCACCATCCAGGAACGCGACGACCAGCGCAAGCTGGCGGCCAAGGCGGCATTGCGCCTGGGCGCCTTCCTCTGCCAGAAGATGGGGGCGGACGGGAAATGGGTCGATGCCGCGGAAACCCTGCTCAAGCAGCGGGAGGCGGCGTTCGGTGCGGACGACCCGGGCGTCAAATCCCGCCGCGAGCAGTTGAAGGGTGATCGTGCTGCCCTGACGGAGAATCTCTTGTACTATTCCGAAACGATTCTGGGCTCGGCGGCGATCTATGACGGACCCGTACTGGGCGAACAGTTCGAGGTCCTGAAAACCGAGCTGGAATTGAAAAACTACCAAGCCTTGCTCGGCTACGCCGATACCTATTACAGGCAGTTGACGGCGTATCGCGGGAATCCGGCGGTCAGGCAGAATGCCTGGCTTAACGACTGCAAGGCGCTGAACAAGAAATAGGCGGGTGTGGATTGAACGTTTTGAACCATTCGAACAGGGTCGATGCGCCTCCCCGGCCTCCGGGACGGCGGCGTCTCATCGCCGGCGCGCTGATCCCGGCGCTGCTCGTCTCCGGCTGCGCCAGCACCGGCGGCTACCGTCAGCCCTATACGAGCTCCAGCCAGGCGCGCCTGGCGCAGCTTTCCGAGTCTTACAACCAGACCCTGGCGGAGGGCTGCGTCGCCGGCGCCGCGGTCGGCGGCCTGGCCGGCGGTCTGATCGGCAGAGACTGGAAAGGCGCGGTGGCCGGTCTGCTCGCGGGCGCCGCCTTGGGCTGTGCCGCGGGGAGTTACATGGGCAACCTGCAGAACGGCTATGCCCGCGAAGAAGACCGGCTGAATGCGGTAATCATCGACATTCGCCGCGACAACCAGTCGCTCGCCGAACTGATTCCTGTCGCCCAGCGGGTCGTCGAGGACAACAAGGCGCGGGTCGCGGAGCTGAACAAAGCCATCGCTTCCGGGCGGATCAGCCGCGCCCAGGCCGCCAGCCAACTGGCCGATCTCGATGCGAGCCGGTCCCAATTGCAGGCGACGCTGGGCAGCGCCAAGAAGCGCCTGGCCGAGCAGCATGCGGCGATCGCCATGAACACGCGCAACGCCAATCCGCAGTTGGCGAACATCGCGCACGAAGAGCTGGCGCGAAAGGAACAGCAGGTCCAGGCGCTCGAATCGGAACTGAATACGCTCACCCAACTGCGGAGTGTGGACCGTGTCGGCTAAGCCTTTCTTCGATTTCCGGCCAGGCATCTTATTGCCGGCGGCGCTCGCTGTCTGGGTTTCGGGCTGCGCCACCACCGACTGCGATCCCGGCCGGGGCGGCTTCATTCGCGGCATCGGCTGTTCGGCGAGCGGCAGCTACGGTCAGCGGCAGCAGCAGATGCAGTCCACCATCAGCCGGGAGCAGCAGACCCAGGCCGGCCTGCAGAGCGCGTACGCGCAGGCGAACCAGGCCGCCATCGAGACGGACGCCCAGCGGCAGGCCGCCGAAAAACAATATGCGGGTCTGCAGGGCGACATCGATGCCCTGAACGCCCGATTGGCTCAGTCCAAATCGAAGAAGAAGGATCTGAGCCGCGAGATCAAGGGCGTTCAGAACCAGCTCGATCTGCTCAAGGCGGATACGATGTCGCCCCGGGCCGAACTCGACAAGAGGCGCGCCGAGCTGGACCGGCGATTGAAGGAACTGGAGCGGGAAGTCGATCTGGCGCGCGGCAAATGAACGAAAAAACTGGAACTCGAAGTGGAATGAAGAAAAGCATTGGATATCCGGCCGTGCTGGCAATGGCCTTGTTGGCAGGTGCGGGCGTAGCGGCACAGGACGGGCCGAGCCTGCAGGAGCAGATCGAAAAGCAAAAGGCGGAGAACGAGGCGCTCAAGGCGAAAATCGCCAGGATCGAGCAGGTCCTGAAAACCGATGTCTGTTCGAATCCCGAAGCGGCCAAACTTCTGGAATCGGGAGAAGCGGCCGATTCGTCTCCGCAAAAGGGACCGGAAGCGCCGAAGTAGCGCAGGGGCGAAGGGATGAGCCGGTTCAGGATGAAAGCGCGGTCAGCGGGCAGGGCGGGAAACCCCATCGGCAAAGCGGTGGGCTTGGGCGCAGGTCTGCTGCTGATAGCCGGCTGCCAACCCATGGTGCTGCATGGGGCCTGCCTTTCCTGCCAGAGCGGCGCCAGCATGGCCGCCAACCAGGCAGCATCCGAGTGCATGGGCCGCATCGCGACCAACCCCGCCTATCTAGCCGTCGCCGCGCATCAGCCGCTCGACGGAAGTGATCCGACGGCTGCGCAGCTCGCCGATCCCGCCGTGCCGACGCTGGAAGAGGCGCAGACCCTGGCGGCCGTTCACAAGGACATCGTCGCCTGCCGCGGTCCGACCCTCAAGAACTTCTCGCAGATCGCTCCGGCCGTGATTCCCGCGGCGCTCGAGGCTTATCGCGATTCCGACCGGGTCACCGACGAACTGGTCAACCGGAAAATCACCTGGGGCGAAGCAAACAAGAGAAAGCGGGCCATCCGGGCAGACCTGACCGCCAAGGCGGCCAGGATTCAAGCCGAAAGCGGAGCCGTACCGACGGAAAGCCGGTAGTTTTCGCCCTAGGATTTGGCGAAGAATAACTTCCCGAAATTACTAAGCCTAAAGAAATGAATGCCGCATCGCTCGTCATTCCGGCATGGATTGCCGGAATCCAGAAGCCAGGGATGGCAAGGCTGATACATCCATGTAACCTGGACCTCGGCAATCCATGCCGAGGTGACGAATGACTTTTCTTTCTTAACGCTTAGTATTTTCGGCCATATCCCTAATCCAGCTCCGCGAACTGGCTGCGTGCCTGGCCGGCCAGCTTGTCCGCCGGGGTGATCGTGCCTTTCTTCGGATCGTGGACGATGGCGCCGAATTTCTCGGCCAAGGCGGCCGCGAGCATCAAGACGCAAACATCCTCGCGGGGATCGCCTCCCGAACGCAAGCTGATCAGCGTGTCGCGCTGGCCGGTTTGATCCTTGAGGTCGGGAAATTGGCTGAGGTACGGCTCCAACGCGTCGAACCTGATAGTCAATCCGCCGTCCTCGCCATTGAGGGTGCAGGGCAGGTAACCCGCGCTCTCGAACGGCGCGTATGACTCATCGACGGATAGCTTGAACTTGAGCGCCTTGATGGCTTCGTGCAGCGCCTCGCGAGTGGGAACGTCGGAGCGGGTGAGGATGGCGGACTGTAACTGCGACACGTCGGAACTCCATGGTTTTCGATGAACAGAAGGGGTGCGCCTAATCCGGACCGGGCGTGACCAGGGCTTGATGCAGGTAGTCGGCAACCATGCCCACGCCTTCATCGTCGAGGCCATAGTAGTCTCCCGGATGGACAAGCTTTTTTACCTGAATCTTACAGTCGCGCAACTGGCGCTCGGCCTCCGCAAGGCCTGCAGCGCCGGGGCCGATATCCGCTTCAACCAATAGCACCGGCGGGGTCGAGCGAAGATCGCCGCCCGCTCCGGGATATTCTTCAATACCACGACCAGCCGCAACGATCGCAGCAACAGGCTGAGACCGGGCCAGCCCCGCACGGACGGCGACAGCGGCACCCTGAGCGAAGCCGACCAGCGCAAGTTGGCTATCCTTTAGCCGCCGTTCGGCAAGGACGTCATCGAGAAACGCCTGTAGGCGTTCGACCGCCTCCTCGACGCCATCGCCCGGAGGCGGACCCGCCCATTGGCGTCCATTCCCGGCGATGTCAACCCGCCAGGGTGCGTTGGGGGCCAGGAATTCGGCCTTGTTCAAGGTAGGTGCCCAATCGAGCGACAGATCGATGATCTCGTCGCCATTGGACCCTGCGCCATGAAGCAAGACCACAAGATACTTGGGTTTTCCGCAGGACAGGGGCGGCCGGCTCGGCCCGTTCAGAGTCGTATCCATAGGATGAGTCGGAGTGGCCTGTAATAGTCCGCAGGCTTTGGGGGTTCAACCTGCGGGTGGGGTGGCGATACGCCCGAGCCGGGGGCTACGCCGCTTTTGGCTTGGTCATCGGGACAACCTGCGTGATCGTCTGCAATACGGCGAAAGCGTGGGAGGCGATGTCGATAGCCAGTAGAAACACATCCGAACTCTGCGTGGTTCCCGCCAATGCATCCGCACGTTCGGCCGCGTCTTCCGAAACTGTCCCGGCAGCGAGGATCTCCTTGAACAATTGTACTTCTGCGTGGTCATCGCCCAGAGTCTTGATGACAGTCTCCGCCCGTTCCTTGAACCACTCGGGAACGCTGACTTCGACCCACTCGGGACCGGAAATAAAAGCCTTGAGGTTCATAGCCATTCTATTTTCTCCAAATCTGGACACATGAGCTGTGATTCCCGGCGCCTGACCTTCGACCCCGGCAGTCCGTCAGCCATCGGATCAAGAGTCTGATAAACGCGTCCTTACCCGCTGCGTCCGGGGAGTTTCAAATGGCACTGGCGGTGCTATTTTCGCCGCCATCGTGTTCGATTCCCCGGCCAAGGCTGCCCAAACGAATGAAACCGCACGAGCAGGCCGTTGCGGCCTTGGGTCACATCGGCGGTTCCATGTCGTCGGAAATAGCAGCCGGCTTCTTTTTCTTGTCTTTTCCGCCCGAAGAAGCGTACGCGCCCTGATTCTTCAATGTAACCTCAGGAGGTCCTTCGAGCCGATGAGTAAGGTGGATCAAAGTCATTGTCCAAGCCTTACCGGAGGACGCAGCATCGTAGGTATCGCGTTCATCGCAGGCGAAATGATGACCCGCAGGATATTCGTAGACCCGGAGGTCCGGCCGGTTGGCACGGAAGATAATCTGCTGGCTGAGGGGGATGTAGGGATCAGCGGTCCCGAAATGCAGCAATGTCGGAACCTTTCTGCGCTGGGAAAAGTCATTGACGATCCCGCAGCCATAATACGCCACGGCCGTCGACAGACCTTTCACCCGATTCGCCGCATTGTAGGCCAGGTATCCCCCCCAATCGTATCCGACCAGGGCAACCTTACCCTCGCCGCTGAAAGCGTCCACCGTCGCTTGAATATCGGCCATCGCATGCTCGAATCCCACCTGCTTGACGAGGTCCAACCCTTGGGTGACGGATGCTTCGTCGTAGCCCAGTTCGACCCCTGTCTGAATGCGATCGAAAAGACAAGGGGCAACCGCGATAAAACCTTGTGCGGCAAAGGTGTCTGCCATCTTTCGAATATGGGAATTGACGCCGAATACTTCCTGTAGAACCACGACCACACCTTTCGCACTTCCGGTCGGATCAGACCGATAAGCTGAAAACACATGGCCATCGGCTGCTGTAATCTCGATCATTGTGTACTCCGCAAGCGTTCTATGGGCTGAGTTGCAAGCCTGATATGGCTGTTACTGGTATTCAGCACATTTAGTGCCAGCCACCGGAACGTTCGAGGCGGACCCGTTCTCGAGCAAAACGTCCAAGGAATAAAAAGAGATACAGCTGGCTCGCCTTGCGAAGGCCGAACCTTCCCGGCGAAATCCCGCACCAACAACCATGTAATTTAGTCAACAATTCTGGCATTAGTCGACGAGTTTGTTTGTGGCGGTACAAATGTCCGTCAGGAGCTTTGGAAAGCAGAACAGGAATGAAATCACGAACGGCGTAGCCAGCCGGGAAGAGGTATCGGCCCGGTTGATTCGAGCCATGGAAACCGGCCAGCCCCAGGGGGTGCCTATGTGCTTCGAGAGCGAAGAACAACTCTCGAAGACCTTAACCCCCAAGCGCTGGGAAATCCTCAAAAAATGACGGGAACGGGACCGATGACCCTACGCGAAGTCGCGCGGCAGGCAGGACGTGACGTAAAGGCCGTGCACGGCGATGTCAAAACCCTCCTCAATGCCGGCCTGCTCGACAAGACCGAAGCCGGCAAGGTCGTTTGCCCTTACGATTCCGTGCACGTGGACTTCGTCATGAAGGCCGCCTGAATTTCGGCGGTGCCCTTCATTCCTCAGCGTACCCCCTACCGCGGCCACCTCAGATCGCCCGAGAGTTCAATAGGCTTTCCCTGCACAGTGGATGCGGGCGGAACGCCCAGAATGCCGAGGATGGTCGGGGCCACATCGATGTTGCGCACCTTGTCCGGGCGGCCCTTGCCGATGTGAGGTCCCGCCGCCAGAAAGGACGCACTCATGGCTTTATATTCCGGGGCATAACCGTGAGCGCCATAGAAGTTGGGCACCGAGAATACGGGTAATTGCGGAGCGACAGCCGCCATGTCGCCCTTGCGGACGATCACGGGATTTTGCGTGCCGTCGAAGTTGTAGCCGACCCGAAGCAGGGCGTAGACGTCGCCCGAATCCTGGCCGATGAAGGCATCCGTCGTCCGGCCCAGCGCGGGATCGTTGATATCTCCCGGCACGGGGCGCTTGTAAACCCGGTCGAACACCGGTGTGCCGGCGTGCCCTCGGGTGTAGGTCGCATTGTCGTCAGTCAATTTCCATAGCGCGGTTTCGATCTTGTCCAAAAGCTCCACATACTCGGCCTTGGCGACCGTGCCGCCACTTTCGCGCCCGGCCAAATTGATATAGACGTTGACCGCCGGGCCAGAGGTGTAGACCCGCACCTTGCTGGTGTCCATGCCCAGGTTGGCAAAATGGTTAGGCAGGTTCACGGCGGTGTGAAAGGGTGCGAAGCCATGATCCGAGACCACGAAGATGTCGCTGTTAGGCTTGCCGGTCCTGCGGTTCACACCCACCTTTTGGATTATCCGGTGCACCGCCTCGTTCGCAGCCTGATACGCTTTTTCCAGATATCTGGCATAACGGAATTTCTTGGCACGGTCCTGGCCGCTGCCGATGCTGTTGGGATCGGTGGGGTCCGTCGCTTGAAGGTCATCGGTCAGCATGAACTGATGGCCTGAACCGTCCGGCTGCTCGATATAGGTCATCACCAGATCGGCGTCGGGGTTTCCTTCGATGGCGTGTAGCGCTACGCGGGTTTGGTAATCGACAAAAAGCCTGACTTGGTCCTCGTAGATGTCTTCAACTTCGCGATCGGGAAAGCTGCTGAATCCCGGACTGAGGCGCTCGGGGATGCGATAGTCCGCCTGCGGCGCCCAATAGCCCACGTTGTTGTTGATATCATCGACATCGGCAAGTATGGGCGCGTTGCGCGGGATGAAGTTGCCGCTATATCGGGCGACATGGACCTCGCTCAGATCGGAATCCAGCCGGCTGACAAAAAACGCCGCCCCTACCTTGTTCGGCGTACCTTCGAAGAAGAACGGCGCCGATTTCTTTTCGCTTGCCTTGACGTAGGCGGGGCCGGTCGAGGGCAGCGCAAACGGGCCGGCTTTGATCCCATTGGCGGTATCGAAAAACACCAAGGTATCGTAATTGACGGTGTTATCGTTGCTGGTATCCAGGGCGGCAACTTGAATCTTGAAGCTCACACCGTTGCTGGTGAAAGTTTCCAGGGCGCCGGTCTTTTGCTTGACCTCCCCATAAAAGGTTCGGCCGGCCGAGGTCAGTTGATCCACTGTGGATTGCGGGGCCGGAGAAAAATCCCCGGCGGTCAAAACGAAACCCGTAGCGCCGGGGCCGGCGAACGAGCCGTACGGAACGGTGTAGTCCACCGTGCGGGTGTCGGACTTCTGCAATATCGCGGTTGGCGTAATTCCTGGCGCGGTAACCGTGGCGCCATCGGCGCCGGGCCAAGTGGCCGCGACGACTGTCCTGCCGGCCGCGCGCAAGGCGAGCCACATCGGCTCGGCCGTGGGGTCGGCGCTTTCCATGGGGCCATCGATGGAGTAGCCCCCTATGGGCGCCCCGAACCCGCTGATGCTGCGATTGATCGGGCTGGCGAGCGGATGAAACGTATTCGCCACAATATCGTTTCTGGCCGCGCTGGAGCCGGTGGCAATGGCGATATGGCCAACCGCCGTCAGCGAAGGTGAAGCCGTAACGTTCTGCTTCGCCATCAGGCCCTTGCTGGCCAGCAGTCCCAGGCCTTTATCGCGGGGCAGAACACCCAGGGTCAAGTATTGCTGGATGCGCGAAGGTTCGGCCCCATCCAGCGAAATCAAGATCACCTTGGGCGTTGCCTGAACCGGGGAAGCCGCAAGTAGAGAAATCGCGGCCACCGTGCTCAGGGATCCGAAAAATCGCGTGCTACGCATGATGTGACTCCAATCGATCGGGGAATGGGTTGAAACCTGGGCGGCCGGAGCAGGTCCCGGCTGGGGCATTTCTAACAAGGATTCATGTCAATATGATGTCGCCAGGAACATCTGGAAGAAGCCGGGAAGCTCGGTCCTTTGATTCAACTGACACGAGAAAGAAAAAGGCCTGGGTTTGACCTGCTCCCCGATTTAGTCCGAAACGGACATAGAGTCTGCGGTTAAAAATGTGTCTGCAAACTGATCTGGCGTCAGGTAAGCCAACGAACTGTGGGGGCGTTGCTCATTGTATTCCCGACGCCACTCCTCAATGACTTGGCGAGCATGGCACATCGAGACGAACCAATGCTCGTTCAGGCATTCATCCCGGAATTTGCCGTTGAAGCTTTCGATGTAGGCGTTCTGCTGTGGCTTACCTGGCTGGATGAAGCTCAAGCACAGTCCTTGGCTATCGGCCCATTCATCCAAAGCCTTGCCGGCAAACTCGGGGCCGTTGTCGACGGTGACTGATTTGGGCAATCCGCGGATCTCTGCCAGCCGTTGCAGCACACCGACTACACGTCTGCCAGGCAGCGAAGTATCGACTTCGATGGCCAAGCACTGCTTCGTGAAGTCATCGACGATATTCAGGCACCGCAGCCGCCGACCATCGGCCAAACCGTCCGAAACATAGTCCATAGACCAACTCTCGTTAGGCGCCGATGGCGCGACCTTGATTTGGCGCTCCACGCCGGCAATGCGCTTCCGCTTTCGTTTGCGGACCATCAGGCCGGCCTCGTGATACACGCGATAGGTGCGCTTTCGGTTGATTTCCCAACCCTCTCGGCAAAGTAGCACGTGCAGCCGGCGATACCCATAGCGCCGCTTCTGCGCTGCCAATTCGCACAGTCGTTCCTTGAGCTCCTGGTCTACTGGCCGCTTAGCTTCGTAGCGATACAGCGACCGAGAAATACCGATCAGCCCACAAGCCCGCGTGACGCCCATCTGGTGCTTTGTCATCAGATGGGAGACCGCCACCCTCTTGGCTTGTGGGCTTACCACTTTCGGCCTACAACCTCTTTCAACGCAGCATTGTCCAGCATCGCCTCCGCCAGCAGGCGCTTGAGCCGGGCATTCTCGGTCTCCAGTGCCTTGAGCCGCTGCGCATCCGACACTGTCAGGCCGCCGTATTTCGCTTTCCAGTTGTAGTACGTCGCCTCGCTGAGCCCGTGCTTGCGGCACAGCTCCGCTACTTTTAGGCCGGCTTCGGCTTCCTTCAGGATGCCAATGATCTGTTCTTCGGTGAAACGCTTCTTCATGCTGCCTCCTATCGAGGCAGACTCTACATCACGACCGGACTAATCTCGGGGAGCAGGTCAGAATGACACGAGCGTCGAGAAGCTGGGCGAACTGCTGCAGGAGAACCCGGCTGGGCTCCTAGTGTTGCGCGACGAGCTGGTCGGTTTGCTCGCTTCGTGGGAGCGAGAAGGCCGCGAAGGCGAACGGGCGTTCTATCTAGAGGCGTGGAACGGGAATACCAGTTTCGATACCGACCGCATCGGGCGCGGCTCGATTTGCATACCCAACCTGTGCGTCTCGATCTTTGGCGGCATCCAGCCGGACAAGCTGACCGGGTATCTGGAGCAGGCTGCCCATGCGTTGGCGAACGATGGCATGCTGCAACGGCTTCAGGTGCTCGTGTTCCCCGATCACCGGAGCTGGGAGTGGCGTGATCGCCTTCCGGCCCAAAAGGCGCGCGACCGGGCATTTTCGGTCTTCGACGAACTGGCGAAATTCTGCCCAGAAGCGTGGGGTGCAACCCCTGCCGACGATTTCGCCAAGTTCCCGTATTTCCGGTTCGACGAGGCTGCGCAGGAAATCTTCATCGAGTGGTCAGGCGAGCTGCACCGCTCAAAGCTTACCGCAGAAGACCATCCTATTATCGCGCAACACCTGGCCAAATTCGACAAGCTGTTTCCCGCGCTAGCGCTGATCCTGCACTTGGTCGATTGCGCGGATGGGGGACAACGCGGCCGCGTGACGAAGGAATCCGCCTTGCGAGCTGCGGCCTGGTGCGAGTACCTGGAAGCCCACGCACGGCGCTGCTATGGGCTGCTGACCGACGATGGCCTGCGTGCGGCACAAGCCTTGGCGGACAAGGTGCGGCAAGGCAAGTTGAAGGACGGCTTCACGGCGCGCGATGTGCGACGTAACCAGTGGCGTAGCCTCACGGCGGACGAGGCGGTGCAGGCGGCGCTTGACTGGCTAGAAGACGAACATTGGCTGCGCGCCGAGGAGGTCGGCGGCGCCGGGCCAGGGACCGGGCGTCGCACCTACCGCTACGCCATCAACCCCAAGATTACGTAGGCAGGCAACCCAGGAGGATCATAATGGCGAACTGGCTTGTTCGAGCGAGGCGCGAAATTTAATCAAGAGCCAAACGGGGTACTGCCAAAACTGTCGAAAGAAATCCAACGGCAGTAACGGCAGTGCCAAACCCAGGAGAGTTTGAGGATTGGCAGTAACGACAATGTGCAGTGTGCTGAGCGCGGTGACAGTGCACCAGGTGCTCCGCTCCGAGTGCACCGGCCGGCGGTGACGTTACAAAAGGAGTAGGGAGTATTTCGCTGGTTTCGTCGAAGCGGATCAGCCGCGAGCGCTTGTCACGATACTCATTTCGCCCAGTACCCATGCACAGGCGCTGGCCGTCGTTACGACTTCACGCCGTGCGGATCGCGGCATCGACGGCTTCCAGCAGTTCACCGGTCAGGTGGCAAATGCCCGGATGCTTGCTTTCGCGCGGTCCAGCGACGTTCAGTGTCTTGATGGTGTGCTTGCGCAGCCACACAACAACGGCGGCTATTGTTTCCACTGAGACGCCAGAGTCGAGCTGCACGACGAGATGCGGTTTGCCTATCTGCTGGGCGAAGACTTGGGTCGCCAGCGACCCACCATCCAGCTCGCCCAAGTTGACGATCAAGGTGCCGTCGCTATCCTCCACATTGCGGCAGGTGCGCTGGCGATAACCGCCGTCGGCCAGTTCGGTGAGCTGGTATTTCAGCGGAATGCGGCCATCCTCGGCCTCGCGTCCACGTGGTGCCCATCCGCCATGCGTATAGCCGTGCTTGATGGCAAAGTCCAGCGCACCGCGATCAGTGCCGGTTTGTCCGCCAGAGACGATGTGCTGGCAAAATCGAATCGGCTCGGGAAATGAGGCGCAAAACGGTGGCAATGGCATCAGCCTGCCATCGGCGACGATTTCGGTGCGTTCGTCGATGCGATGGTTGGGGTCTTCGTAGGGTTTGTCGTAAACGACGCGGTATGCATCGCCGACCTCTTTTTTGAGCCAACGCGACAGTTTCAGGCCGCGCGCGTGGAAGGTGATCCAGTCCCAGCCATCGCCGTTGAAGTTGTCGGAGTAAAACGCCGTCTGTTCAAACTCGATGGCCCAGTCCGCGAACATACGCCAAAGCCCTTGCGACATCGGAAAAGACTCATCCCAAGCGGTGCCGTCGCAGAGATTTCCACCGACTCCAGTCTCGTCTGGGCTGTTGACCAGCCACAGGAATGGTGCGTTGCCGTAGTCCACCATTACGGTGAGGAGGGGAACGAACGCTGCGTTATTGCCAGTCGTCATGGCGCAGTCATCGGTCTTCGGCGAACCACGGACGCTTCAAAACCCGATCTTTGGTCTGGATGTAGTACCCCTTCAGATCATCGTCTTGCCCATGATCCCAATGACGAGGGTTGAACTCCGAAGCAAAGAAGTGGCGCAGCTCGGATTTGAGGGCGGAAGCCACGGCGGTGCACGCCACCATACCTTCCAGCAAGGCCCGGTCTGAGTATTTCCGTATCACGCGGGGGCTATCCAAAGCCTGTCTGCTTCGACGAAGTACTAAGCAACTCCCATCGGATAAATTTGTTATCCCGAAAGTTATCCCGAAACAAATGAAGGCCGGTTTATTACGCCGGCCTTCATTCATAACTCTTTGATTTAATTTGGTCGGGGCGAGAGGATTCGAACCTCCGACCACCTGCACCCCATACAGGTGCGCTACCAGGCTGCGCTACGCCCCGAGATTTACCGCTTTTGCTGCGAATGTCCCCTGGTAGGGCATTCGTTCAGTCTTCAAATGGCGCGCCCGAGACGACTCGAACGTCCGACCTTTGGCTTCGGAGGCCAACACTCTATCCACCTGAGCTACGGGCGCGCTGAGCGGCGTATTATACAAATTCATCAGTCGCTTAACAAACTCCGCATTTGCGCGAGCGATGCGCGGCCGCGTTCGCGCTTGGTTTCGGGGTCTAGCGGCTGGCGGTCGGGCCATTCCAGGTCGTCCTGGGGCAGCTCGGCGAGGAAGCGGCTGGGCTCGCAGCCGATCATTTCGCCGTAGCGTTTCCGGTGGGCGCAGTAGCTCAGGGTGAGGTCGCGGCGGGCGCGGGTGATGCCGACGTAGGCGAGGCGCCGCTCTTCTTCGATGTTGTCTTCGTCGATGCTGGTCTGGTGGGGGAGGAGGTTTTCCTCCATGCCGACCAGGTAGACGTGGGGAAATTCCAGGCCCTTGGCGGCGTGCAGGGTCATGAGGCTGACCCGGTCGCCGGCGTCATCTTCCTGGTTGCGGTCCAGCACGTCGAGCAGCATGGCCTTGGCCACGGTTTCGGCGAGGCTGCGGTTTTCGCCGTCCTTCTCGGCGATGCGCTGGAGCCAGTCGAGCAGTTCGCGCACGTTGCCGAATTTGCGTTCGGCGGATTTGGCGTCGTTGCTGTTTTCCCGCACCCAGCTTTCGTAGCCGATCGCACCGATGAAGTCATCGACGACCTTGAAGGTGTCGCCGCGGGCGGTGCGGTCGGCGGTATCGGCGATGTGCTCGCCGAAGCGGCGCAGGCGCTGGACGGCGTTGGCGGGTAGGGATTGCTCGAGGCCCAGTTCGAAGCAGGCGGCATACAGGCTGATGTGGCGGCGGTTGGCGTACTGGCCGAGCTTTTCCAGCGTGGTGGGGCCGATCTCGCGGCGCGGGACGTTGACGATGCGCAGGAAGGCTGCATCGTCGTCCGGATTCACCAGCAGGCGCAGGTAGGCCATGACGTCCTTGACCTCCGTGTACCCGAAGAAGGACATGCCGCCGCTGATGTGATACGGGACGCTGAATTCGCGCAAGGTCCGCTCGAACAGGCGCGACTGGTGGTTGCCTCGGTAGAGGATGGCGTAGTCGGCGAACTGGGTGTTGTGGCGGAACTTGTGGTGCACGATGTCGGCCGCGATCTGGCGCGCCTCGGCGATTTCGTCGCGGTGCTTGAGCACCCGGATCGGGTCGCCATGGCCCATCGCGCTCCACAGCTTCTTTTCGAAGATGTGGGGGTTGTTACCGATGAGCTGGTTGGCGGCCTTGAGGATGCGGCCCATGGAGCGGTAGTTCTGCTCCAGTTTGATGACCTTGAGCCGGGGAAAGTCGTTGCGGAGCTGGGCCAGGTTTTCCGGCTGGGCGCCGCGCCAGGCGTAGATGGACTGGTCGTCGTCGCCGACCACGGTGAACTTGCCTAAGGTTCCGGTGAGCAGCTTGATGAGTTCGTACTGGGTCTGGTTGGTGTCCTGGTATTCGTCGACCAGCAGGTAGCGGACCTGGTTGCGCCATTTGTCCAGTACCTCCGGGTGCTGCTGGAACAGCATCACCGGCAGCAGGATCAGGTCGTCGAAGTCGACCGCGTTATAGGCCTTCATGTGGCGCATGTAGGCTTCGTACAGCTCGGCGGTCTCGGCCGCGCCGGGCTCGGCGACCAGGCCGGCGCGGTCGGGCGTGACGAAGCGGTTCTTCCAGCGCGAGATGCGGGAGGCGTAGGCATCGACTTCTTCCGGGTCGAAGCGGTGGTCGCCGTGGCGGACCAGTTCCCGCAGCAAAGCCTGCCGGTCCTGTTCATCGAAGATCGAGATGGCCGCCTTGAGTTCCAGCGCCTTGTGTTCGCGCCGGACGATTTCCAGCCCGAGGGCGTGGAAGGTGGAGACCGTGAGCCCCCGCAGTGACTTGTCGTCGGCCAGCTTGCCGACCCGGCTCTTCATTTCGCGCGCGGCCTTGTTGGTGAAGGTGACGGCGACGATGTGGCGGGCCGGCGTACCCTGGCGGATCAGGTAGGCGATCTTCTCGGTGATGACGCGGGTCTTGCCGCTGCCGGCGCCGGCGATCACGAGCAGGGGGCAGTCCAGCGTGGTGACCGCCGCACGTTGCTGGGGATTGAGGCCGTTCATCGGGCGGCGGGAGCCCGGTCGAGACGCCGGTAGCTGATGGCTTCGCCGATGTGGGCGGAGGTGATCGCCTCGCTGCCGGCGAGATCGGCGATGGTGCGGGCGAGCTTGAGGATACGGTGATAGGCGCGGTGCGACAGGTTCAGCCGCGCCATGGCCTGTTCCAGCAAGGTGCGTCCCGCGCCGTCGGCAATGCAGTGGCGCTCGATCTGGCGCGGCGTGAGCAGGGCGTTGGGCTGGCCGCTGCGGTGAAGCGCCTTTTCGCGGGCGGCGATCACGCGGGTCCGGACCGCGGCGCTGGATTCTTCGCTTGTGGGGGCGGCGTCCAGCAGAGCGGCAGGATCCTGCCGCGGCACGTCGATGTGCATGTCGATCCGATCCAGCAGGGGGCCGGAGATGCGCATCCGGTAGCGCGAGACTTGTTCCGTCGAACAATGGCATCGTCCGGAGGCATCGCCCAGATAACCGCAGGGGCAGGGATTCATCGCGGCGATGAGCTGGAACCGGGCCGGGAAGTCCAGCCGTTGGGCGGCGCGGGAGATGGTGATGCCGCCGCTTTCCAAGGGCTCGCGCAGGACTTCCAGGACGCGCCGGTCGAATTCCGGCAGCTCGTCCAGGAACAGCACGCCGTTGTGGGCCAGCGAAATCTCACCGGGCTTGGGCGCGCTTCCTCCGCCGACCAGCGCCGGGGCGGAGGCGGTGTGATGGGGCGCACGGTACGGCGGGCGGCGCCAGGCCGCCGGGTCGAAGGACATGCCGCTGACCGAGGCGACCGCCGCGGTTTCCAGCGCTTCCGTCTCGGTCAGGTCGGGCAGGATGCCGGGCATGCGCGAGGCCAGCATGGATTTGCCGGTGCCGGGCGGGCCCAGCATCAGCAGGTTGTGGCGGCCGGCGGCCGCGATTTCCAGGGCGCGCTTGGCCTGGAACTGGCCGCGGACTTCGGCGAGATCGGGAAATTCCTCGCTGGCCGGAACCGCTACGGTGCGCGATTCGGCGGCGGCGAGAGGGCGGCTGCCGTCCAGATGGGCGCACACGTCGAGCAGATGGCGGGCCGGGAGCACGCAGGCGCCGGAGACCAGGGCCGCTTCGCCGGCGTTGTCCCAGGGGACGATCAGGTTCCGCTCGGCGCGGCGCGATTGGAGGGCGACCGGCAGGGCGCCGGGCACCGGGCGCAGCTCGCCGGTCAGGGCCAGTTCGCCGACACATTCCATATCCGCCAGCCGATCGGCGCGGAGCTGCTTGGACGCGGCCAGGATGCCGAGGGCGATGGGTAGGTCGAAACGGCCGCCTTCCTTGGGCAGATCGGCCGGAGCCAGATTGACCGTGATGCGCTGGGCGGGAAATTCGAAGCCGGTGGTGATCAGCGCGCCGCGCACCCGGTCCTTGCTCTCGCGCACGGCGGTTTCCGGCAGCCCCACGATGGTGAGGTTGGGTAGGCCCGGGGCGATGTGGACTTCCACGGTGACTTCCGGCGCCTCGATGCCCTGGCGGGCCCGGCTGTGGACGATGGCGAGCGCCATGGCCGGAATCAGGCCGGAGGCAGTTGTTTTTCCAGTTCGGCGATGCGGGCCTCGAGTTGTTCCAGGCGGGTGCGGGCCCGTTCCAGCACGGCGCGCTGTACATCGAATTCTTCCCGGCTCACCAGGTTGAGGCGGCTGAGCGCGCTTTGCAGCACGGCCTGGAAATTTTTTTCCAGTTCGTCGCGGACGCCGAGAAGCCCAGTGGGCACGGCGTCAGCGAGGCGTCTGGAAAGTTCGTCGAGAGTGGTCTTGTCAATCATGACGGTCCGCCTGGAGGTTCGGAATGGGTAATGGCTGGATGTGCGCCAGCGCGCCTTAAATTGGTGCGTAATGTTGCCGTTGTTTGACAACAAAGGTGCAATTTGTCTGGTGCTTGACGATATATCGGCTCTCGGATGCTCTTTATTCCCTGTGGCATGGCTCATGCTTTTCATCCAGTGGAGCCATCGGATCGCGCCCGGCCCGCCCGGCTAAAGAGGCGTGAGGCCGACCGTGTAATACTTCAACCAAGGAGACCTGCATGAAATTCGTTACCGCTATACTCAAGCCATTCAAGCTTGACGACGTCAGGGAGGCCCTGTCCGAGGTCGGCATCACCGGCATCACGGTCACCGAAGTCAAGGGATTCGGAAGACAGAAAGGGCACACCGAATTATACCGTGGCGCGGAGTACGTCGTGGACTTTCTGCCCAAGGTGAAACTCGAAGTGGCGATCACCGACGACCAGCTTGAGGCCGTCATCGACGCGATCACCAAAACGGCCAATACCGGCAAGATCGGCGACGGCAAGATTTTCGTGGCCGATCTCGAACAAGTCGTCCGGATTCGCACCGGAGAGACCGGTCCGGATGCCCTGTAACCACAATAGCGGACGATAGGAGACCCCTCAAATGAAAAAAATCCTGACTTCCCTGGCCGGCTTGGCGTGCCTCGGTTTCGGAACCACGGCGATGGCCGAAGGCGTTGGCGAGATCGTCGAAACCGTCGTCGAGGCCGTCCAGCAAGCCGTTGCCCCTGCCGCGCCGACGCCGGACAAGGGCGATACGGCCTGGATGATCGTCGCCACGGTGCTGGTGACCATGATGGTGATTCCCGGCCTCGCGCTGTTCTACGGCGGCATGGTCCGCGCCAAGAACATGCTCTCCGTGCTGATGCAGGTCTTCGTGATCTTCTCTTTGATGGCGGTGCTCTGGGCCGTCTACGGCTACAGCATCGCGTTTACCGAAGGCAGCGCTTTCTTCGGCGGCCTGGACAAGGCTTTCCTGGCGGGCGTGACGCCCAATTCGGTCGCGGCGACCTTCAGCAAGGGCGTGGTGATCCCCGAGCTCATCTATGTCGCGTTCCAGCTGACCTTCGCCTGCATCACGCCGGCCCTGATCGTCGGCGCCTTCGCCGAGCGTATGAAGTTCAGCGCGGTGCTGCTGTTCATGGTGCTGTGGTTCACCTTCTCCTATCTGCCGATCGCCCACATGGTGTGGTACTGGGCCGGGCCCGACGCCTACACCGATGCCGCGGCGGGCGAAAAGGCGGCGGCGACCGCGGGCTTCCTGTTCCAGAAAGGCGCGCTCGACTTCGCCGGCGGCACCGTGGTCCACATCAATGCGGGCATTGCCGGCCTGGTGGGCTGCCTGTTGGTGGGTAAGCGCATCGGCTTCAAGAAGGAAGCGATGGCGCCGCACAGCGTTCCCATGACCATGATCGGCGCATCGCTCCTGTGGGTCGGCTGGTTCGGTTTCAACGCCGGTTCCAACCTCGAAGCCACCGGCACCGCCGCCTTGGCCTTCGTCAACACCATGCTGGCCACCGCCGCCGCCACCCTAGCTTGGTCGGCCGTGGAATGGATCGCACGCGGCAAGCCGAGCATGCTGGGCGGCGCTTCCGGCGCGGTCGCCGGCTTGGTCGCCATTACTCCGGCCTGCGGTTTCGTCGGTCCAATGGGTTCGATCGTGCTGGGTCTGCTGGCAGGGGCGGTGTGCTTCTGGTCCGTGACCAGCCTCAAGAACGCGCTGGGCTATGACGATTCGCTGGACGTGTTCGGCGTCCACGGCGTCGGCGGCATCATCGGCGCGCTGGGTACCGGCATCTTCGCCTCGCCCGCCCTCGGCGGCGCCGGCGTCTATGATTACGTCGCCAATGCCGTTGCCGAATACGATATGGTGACCCAGGTCATCAGCCAGGCTTGGGGCGTGGGCCTCACCATCGTGTTGAGCGGCGTGGTGTCTCTGGTCTCCTACAAGATCGTCGACCTGCTGGTCGGCCTCCGGGTTTCCGAGGAGACCGAGCGCGAGGGACTGGACGTCCGGGAACACGGCGAAACCGCCTATCACCTCTGATCCTGGTTCTTTTCCGGAATACCCCTGGCAGCGCATCGAAAGATGGGCTGCCAGGGACATTTGCCGTGGAGGCGGCGGGCTAGGCCTTCAACGCTCGCTGCGGCCTCCGCAACCCATCTCCCTTCCTCGATGTCATCTGCGCGAGGATTGGCCTGGCCTCTGCCGTCCCGTTTCCCGTCGAAAAACTTCTCCAGCACCGGCACGAGCGGTGCCTTTTCCATCGCTACGGCCTCGAAGAGGGTCAGCGACGACCGCAGTTTCCCCGCATCGACGCGACCGAAGACCTCTTTCGCGTAATCGGTCTCCAACTCATGAAGCGCGGAAACGTATTCACTGAGCCGCATTCCCGACATTTCCAGGCCAAATTGGGTCTGTTCAGAGCTTCCTTAGCGCATCTTTCCTGTGACGACTCAACGAAACGGCAACTGCTGCATGGGGGGCCGCGCGAAACGACTTCGCCCAGGCCCTCTGCTGCACCGCGACCCTTGACTTCACCTGGCAGGCCGGGGAGTTTTCACGTCCCGCAGATTCACCCGGCGCCGTCAGTGGAATACAATCCCCTTGAATCAAAATCCAGGCAAGACGCTGCGCCTATAAGTTACGGCCGGCGTCAACCGATGGGCCTTATCAAAATTCCCTAGCCGTAACTCTCATGAAAAGAGTCATCTATGTCAGCTCCAAAGCCGACACACTGACGGAGCACGATCTTGAGGATATTTCGGAAATATCGCGGCGGAATAACGCGGAACTTGGAATTACGGGGCTGTTGATTTCAGCTCACAGATATTTTTTCCAATTCCTGGAGGGAGGGGAATCCGCTGTCGAGCAGCTTCTCAAACGTATCCAGCAGGACCCTAGGCACAACCATTTTCTGATCCTCAAGGTTGAGGAAAATTTAGAAAGCCGAATGTTTCCGGAATGGTCAATGCGTATTATCGATCTCGACGAGATGAATAATGCCATTCTTGACCCCATCAGAATCATGCTCGAGAATATTACCCAGTCCCATCGCATCATCGAAAGGTATACCCAACCGTCGATTATCAAATTCATCACCGAGGGTGTTAATCCACTCGATATTCCTATCCGCAAAACCGAGAAAATTGTTCTATTCGGAGATATGGTTGGTTTTTCCTATCTCTCGGAAAATTTTCCAGTTGAGGAAGTCGCCGAAGTCGTGAATGAGTTTCTCGAAGTGTGTTCGCAGGAGATCGTCGATCAAGGTGGTGAAGTTACCAAATACATAGGCGATTGCGTGATGGCGCACTTCACTCCGGATCAAGGGGACAACGCCATCGGTACCTGCCTCAATCTCGCGCGGAAGCTGCGCGTCATCCGGGAATCTGCGGGGAGATGCCGCTTGAGCCGCTTTCTATATTGCGGTTTTGGACTGTCGATGGGAATGGTAATTCAAGGCAATATTGGATCGTCGATAAAATTAGACTACACCGTGCTCGGGGACGCCGTCAATATCGCAGCGCGGCTGGAAAGCCTGACACGGGAGCTCAGACGGATGATAGCGCTCACCGCGCCGGTCAAACTGGCTGCCAGGAAAAACTGGTTTTTTGAAAATGTCGGGGACTTTAAGTTCAAAGGACAAGAAAAGAAAATGCCCGTATATTCGGTCCTCCATCCGGATACAGCCGATTTTCCTGACCACCAGCAACTCGTCATGGCTATGCGCCGGCTACGCGTCAATAATGGATCGTGGTAACCGATCCGGCGTTATTGACATCTCCTTAAAATAGCTTCTGCCGCTGCGTGTCTATCGTTGCGGGGGGGGCAGGTATTTAAAAGCAGGACGCCCCCACAAATTCTGTCTCCCTGGCAAGACTATTACACATCGAGCTGTCAGCTGTCTGTATCATCTCGCGTGCGGCAATCCGCGCGAGGATATGTATCTGTCCGAGTCGCGAAAATTTACTGATGATCCTCGCGCGGGCAAAATTTTAGCGCACATTTCCGGCGATCACTCAACGATAGCTATCGTCGATATAATCGGCGTACATTATACTGCAGTCAGCCGGGCGGTAATGGCGTCTGCAACCAGTGGGTATATTATTTCGCAAGACCTTACCCTGGATTGCCCTCATCCGCGTCACCTCATAGGCCGAACTCAAATAGCGGATTTTGAAAGGCATCGCCGAGTTCGACGACGCCCCTGTTCCGTTCCGCCGGAAAAATTCGACTCCAGGCTTGTATGATTTGCGGCTTTTCTCATAGAACGTCCGACTAGTGCCAGGTTCACTGAGGATGTTGGCGCGTCAGCTCCGTTCAAAAAGGTAGACCTCAAGCTGGAAATTTGGACGCGAGTTTCTCGCCCGTAACTTCTACTTAGGGTACCCAGCTGCGCTCTGGAAGCTCTCACATCCGGCGTTGTCCGTCGAAAGCGGTCTCCAGCTAGGGAAATGTGACTTCAGCGACGAGCCAGGCGGAATGTAAAGGTGGGTAAAAATTACCAGGGCCATCTATTTCTCTGGCGTGGCTTGGTTATCATCGGGCCACAATGATGAGGAGTTCCGAACGATGAACGTGCTGCTGGTGGACGACGACGTGGAACTCGCCGGAATGCTGGCGGAGTATCTGCGGAGGGAAGGCTTCCAAGTGCTGGCGGTGCCCAACGGTGAAAGTGGCGTGGCCGAGGCCCTGTCCGGTCGCCACGATATCGTCGTACTCGATGTGATGATGCCGGGTATGGGCGGCATTGAGGCGCTGACCCGCATACGCTTGGAAAGTCGACTGCCGGTGCTGATGCTGACGGCCAAGGGCGATGATCTCGACCGCATTTTCGGCCTCGAACTCGGCGCCGACGACTACGTGCCCAAACCCTGCACCCCGAGGGAGCTGACCGCCCGCATCCGTGCCATTCTGCGTCGTACTCAAGGTATCACCGAGGTTCCGGCCACGCTGGAGGTTGGTCCGCTGACCCTGCACCCACGCAAGCGCGCCGCGCTCTGGGAGGGACAACCTTTGGACCTGACCAGTACCGAATTCAACCTGCTGGAAGTCTTGGCCCGCCATGCCGGCCGGGTGGTCGACAAGGCCGAATTGTCCCAGAACGGTTTGGGGCGGCCATTAGCCCGCTTCGACCGCAGCATCGATGTGCATCTGAGCAGCATCCGCCAGAAGCTGGCCCCCAGGCCGGACGGCGAGTCCTGGATTCAGACGGTGCGGGGCCGGGGTTATCTCTTGGTCCGGGAGTAAGCCGATGGGACGGCTGTTCTGGAAATTCTTCTTCGCACTCTGGCTGGCGCAGCTCACTGCCGGCCTCGGCATGTGGGCCGGAGTCCGCTGGCAATCGCCGGACATTCCAGGGACGGCGGTCGGCGCGGACGCGATCCCGTCCCAGGCTGCTCATAAAGGGCCCCCGGGAGGTCCGCTCGTGCCCATCGTGGCGGGTTTTCTCACCAGTGTGATGTTCAGCGCCGGGCTCGCCTGGTATCTGTCCAAGCCTATCCGCCATCTTCGATCGGCATTTGGCGCCCTGGCGGAAGGCCAATTGGCCACGCGAGTGGGTCCGGCCATGGGACGGCGGCGGGACGAACTGGCCGATCTCGGCCGGGCTTTCGATGACATGGCCGATCGGATCGGTACCCTGGTGGATGCGCAACGGCGACTTCTTCACGACGTTTCCCACGAATTGCGCTCGCCTCTGGCCCGTTTGCACGCAGCCATCGGCCTGGCCCGGCAGCAACCCGAGGAGACGAACGCCAGCTTCGACCGCATCGAGCGCGAGGCGGGACGTTTGGACGATCTGGTGGGTGAGGTGTTGACCCTGTCCCGGCTGGAGGCCGGAGTCCTCGGCGCGAGGCCTCGGGACTTCGATCTCGGCGAACTGCTCGACGCCATCCTGACGGATGCCCGTTTCGAGGCGGCCGCCAAGGGCGTCGCGGTCCAATGCGCAGGGTTGGACGCGTCGGAAATGCCCGTCCGTGGCCATGCCGAACTGATCCTCCGGGCCATCGAAAACATCGTTCGCAATGCCATCAAGCACACGCCACCGGGCAGCACTGTAACGGTTGAACTCGCGCCTGCCGCGGACGAACGCCACTTAGGGCTAGCGGTCACGGACCAAGGGCCCGGCGTGCCAGAAGCTCAGCTGGGGTCCATCTTCGAACCGTTTTTTCGGGGTGCCGACGACCCTTCGGGTTACGGATTGGGGTTAGCCATTGCGCACCGGGCCGTGGCGGCCCACGGCGGTTCGATCAACGCCAGGAACCGGCCTTCCGGCGGTCTCCGAGTCAATCTGGTCTTGCCGAAGAACCTCCCAAGAGACCTATCGCAACCCCCTGAAAAGAAGCGCTCGTAAGTTCAAAACCGTGCGGCATCTTTACAAAGATTTACCCCTCCCTAACCCTGTTTCACACGGGGTTCTCCCACAATGGAGCCATGAATCGACATGGCCCCATACCCAAGACGACGTCCCCGATGCGTTTTGTACCGCTCGCATTGAGCATGACCCTGCTGGCCGGCTGTGCAGGGCTGTTCCCCATGGTCGGGCCGGATTATCAAAAGCCGGCGCTCACCCTGACCTGCTCCCCGAGATTAGTCCGGTCGTGATGTAGAGTCTGCCTCGATAGGAGGCAGCATGAAGAAGCGTTTCACCGAAGAACAGATCATTGGCATCCTGAAGGAAGCCGAAGCCGGCCTAAAAGTAGCGGAGCTGTGCCGCAAGCACGGGCTCAGCGAGGCGACGTACTACAACTGGAAAGCGAAATACGGCGGCCTGACAGTGTCGGATGCGCAGCGGCTCAAGGCACTGGAGACCGAGAATGCCCGGCTCAAGCGCCTGCTGGCGGAGGCGATGCTGGACAATGCTGCGTTGAAAGAGGTTGTAGGCCGAAAGTGGTAAGCCCACAAGCCAAGAGGGTGGCGGTCTCCCATCTGATGACAAAGCACCAGATGGGCGTCACGCGGGCTTGTGGGCTGATCGGTATTTCTCGGTCGCTGTATCGCTACGAAGCTAAGCGGCCAGCAGACCAGGAGCTCAAGGAACGACTGTGCGAATTGGCAGCGCAGAAGCGGCGCTATGGGTATCGCCGGCTGCACGTGCTACTTTGCCGAGAGGGTTGGGAAATCAACCGAAAGCGCACCTATCGCGTGTATCACGAGGCCGGCCTGATGGTCCGCAAACGAAAGCGGAAGCGCATTGCCGGCGTGGAGCGCCAAATCAAGGTCGCGCCATCGGCGCCTAACGAGAGTTGGTCTATGGACTATGTTTCGGACGGTTTGGCCGATGGTCGGCGGCTGCGGTGCCTGAATATCGTCGATGACTTCACGAAGCAGTGCTTGGCCATCGAAGTCGATACTTCGCTGCCTGGCAGACGTGTAGTCGGTGTGCTGCAACGGCTGGCAGAGATCCGCGGATTGCCCAAATCAGTCACCGTCGACAACGGCCCCGAGTTTGCCGGCAAGGCTTTGGATGAATGGGCCGATAGCCAAGGACTGTGCTTGAGCTTCATCCAGCCAGGTAAGCCACAGCAGAACGCCTACATCGAAAGCTTCAACGGCAAATTCCGGGATGAATGCCTGAACGAGCATTGGTTCGTCTCGATGTGCCATGCTCGCCAAGTCATTGAGGAGTGGCGTCGGGAATACAATGAGCAACGCCCCCACAGTTCGTTGGCTTACCTGACGCCAGATCAGTTTGCAGACACATTTTTAACCGCAGACTCTATGTCCGTTTCGGACTAAATCGGGGAGCAGGTCAACCCCGCCATCCCACTGGTCGGACGATGCGGCAGCAAGCCCAAACGCCTCAGTAGCCGGCTCCCGGATCGTCCATTGGTGGCGGCAATTGGGCGATTCGCAACTGGACAAGCTGATCGACGCAGCTTTGGCAGGCAACCTCGATCTCCGCCTTGCGGAGGCCCGCCTTCGGCAGGCCCGCTTCAGCCGGGAACAGGCCGAAGCCAATCTATATCCCACGTTGAAGGCTACCGGCGACATTACCCAGCGTGAGATCGGTGGATGGGGTACCGGAAACCAATCCTCCAGCACCGACCTAGGGGCCGGCATCGGGTCCGGAGGCATCGGCTCGACGGTCGCCGGCACTGAATATAACGCCGGGTTCGACGCGGGTTGGGAAGTCGACCTTTTCGGCGGTAACCGGCGCGGCATTGAAGCCGCGACCGCCGATCAGGACGCGACTGAGGCGCGCTTGAACAACACCCGGGTCAGTTTGGCCGCCGAGGTGGCGCGGAACTATGTCGAGGTCCGATCCTATCAGCGCCGGCTGACCATCGCCCGGGACAACCTGGCGACCCAAAGCGATACCCTGCAAATCACCGAATGGCGCTACCAGGCCGGCTTGACGACGGCAAGCGATGTCGAGCAGGCCCGAACCAACCGTGAGCAGACCCGCGCCGGCATTCCCGACCTGGAGGTCGGCCAGCGAACCGCGGAAAACAGGCTGGCAGTCTTGCTGGGCCGCAATCCGGGCGATCTGCACTACGAATTGGCCGAGCCCAGAGATTTGCCGGCCTTGCCCGCCACCCTCGCCACGGGCATTCCCGCCGACGTATTGCGCCAGCGCCCCGACGTGATCGCCGCCGAACGCACGCTGGCCGCCGAGACCGCTCGGGTTGGACAGAAGCTGGCAAAGCGTTTCCCCAGCCTGAATCTGAGCGCTTCCCTCAACTGGTATACCTTCGCATCGTCCGGGATTACCGCTGCGATTCAGACGGTGGGCGCCAGCCTGGCGACGACCCTCTTCGACGCCGGCCGCCTGCGCACGGCAGTGGACATCCAGAGCGCAGTCCAGGAACAGGCGCTCATTTCCTACAGAAACAGCGTGTTGACCGCCCTGGAAGAGGTTGAGAATGCACTGAAATCCTACGCCGCCGGCCATGAACGAGTCGATGCCCGGCGCATAGCGGCCGGAGCCGCGCAGAACGCCGCGCAGCTGTCGCGCCAGCGCTATGAGGCCGGACTCGCCGACTTCGAGGACGTGTTGATCACCGAGCGCACCCGGCTGACCGCCGAGGACAATCTAGCGCTCGCCGAAGCGGAACTGCGGACCAGCCTGATCTCGCTTTACAAAGCGCTGGGCGGCGGCTGGGAGGAAACCGCCGGCACCTCCGTCTCTTCCAATACAGAGCATCGGACACCCTCATGACACACCACCCGCAAAATTCGCCGGACGCCCTGCAAACCATCCTCGACGCCGCTCCCAAACGCCGGAGCAGACACTGGTGGCGGCTGGCCGTTGTTGCTGTGGCTTTGCTGCTGCTCGCCCGGCTGCTCATACCCGGCGGATCCGAAGCCGGCGGCCGGTATCTCACCGAAGAGGCGGCGATCGCCGACCTGGTAGTCACCGTCTCGGCCAGCGGCACCCTCGAACCAACGACCTCGGTAGATGTCGGCAGCGAGATGTCCGGCACCATGGCGGAGGTACTGGTCCAGGAAAATGACAGGGTGAGGAAAGGCCAATTGCTGGCCCGGCTCGATCTCGCAAAGCTGAGCGACTCCGTCATCCGCTCGAAGGCCTCGCTGACGGCGGCGGAAGCCTCGGTGGCCCAGAGCCGGGCCACGTTGGCCGAGGCTAGGGCGGCGCTGTCGCGGATGCGTCACGTGGCGGAGACTTCCGGCGGCAAGGTGCCGGCGAAGACCGAACTGGAGACGGCCGAAGCCACCCTGCAACGGGCCATCGCCAACGAAGCCAATGCCAGGGCCGCCGTGGTCCAGGCGCAAGCGGCCGTGAAGACCGACGAAACCAACCTGGCAAAAGGAACCATTCGATCTCCGGTCGATGGTGTGGTCCTGGCGCGGAAGATCGAGCCCGGTCAGACCGTGGTTTCCGCCATGACCATCCCGGTGCTGTTCACGCTGGCGGAAGACCTCACCCAAATGGAATTGCAGGTTAAGGTGGACGAGGCCGATGTCGGCAACGTGAAGGTCGGACAGCCCGCCACCTTCACTGTTTCCGCGTGGCCGGGACGCAACTTTCCGGCCAGCATACAGCGTGTCGGTCTCGGGTCGACGATCACCGACAACGTAGTGACCTACAAGACCGTGCTCGAGGTCCGTAACAACGATCTGGCCCTGCGACCGGGCATGACCGCAACGGCGTCCATCGTCACCGCCAGGCGCGAAAACGTGCTGCTGGTGCCGAATGCCGCCTTGCGCTTCACGCCGCCGGAGGCCAGCGAGCCGAAACGGACCGGTGGAATCGTCAACCGTCTTCTGCCGCGTCCCCCGGCCGAGCCGAAAAAGCGGAACGGCACGACCAAATCCGGTGCCCCGCAGGTCTGGGTGCTCGACAACCAACAGCCCAAAGCCGTCCCGGTCAAGACCGGCGTCAGCGACGGCCGATGGACCGAAATCGTGGGCGGCGACATAAAGCCGGGCATGGCTGTGATTACCGAGTACCAGGAGGCAAAGCCATGAGTCCGGCGGAGGCTTCGCTGCTCATCAAGCTACGAAGCATCACCAAAATTTATGGCGCGGTCTTTTGTGTAAACGGAGGAATAGTTATGTACGAGATCGAACTGCGCGGCGTCACCAAGACTTATGGCGAGGGGCAAGCTGCCTTCCAGGCCCTGCGCGGCATTGACCTCCGCGTCGCCGCCGGCGAGTTCGTTGCCGTGATGGGGCCGAGCGGCTCCGGCAAGTCGACGGCGATGAACATTCTCGGCTGCCTGGATACGCCCAGCACAGGCGAGTACCTGTTTCGCGGCATCCACGTTGAGCGGCTCGACCGCAACCAGCAAGCGCTGTTGCGCCAGCACTGCTTAGGGTTCGTCTTTCAGGGCTTCAACCTCCTGCCCCGCACCTCGGCGCTGGAAAACGTCGAGTTGCCACTGCTTTATCGCGGCGAGCAGGCCGCTGCCCGGCACGCGGCGGCGCGGGAGGCGCTCGCCCGCGTAGGCTTGGCGGGCTGGGAATCGCATACTCCGGCCGAGCTTTCCGGCGGGCAGCAACAACGCGTCGCTATTGCCCGCGCCATCGTGACCCACCCGGCGATGCTGCTAGCCGACGAGCCGACCGGCAACTTGGATACCCAGCGCAGCCACGAAATCATGGAACTGCTGGTGGCGCTGAACCGGGACCAGGGCATCACCATCCTCATGGTCACCCATGAGCCGGACATGGCGGCTTATGCCCGGCGCACCGTTCATTTCGTCGATGGTCGGGTGGCCAAGGACGAAATCAAAGGAAATGCCGCATGTTCCTGAACACCCTGCTGCTCGCACTGCGCGCGATTCGCCGCAATCTGATGCGGTCCTTCCTCACGACACTCGGCATCGTCATCGGAGTTGCCGCGGTGGTGACCATGGTGACGCTGGGCCAGGGTGCGACGCAGATGGTTTCCGACCAGATTTCCAGCCTCGGCAGCAATCTGGTGATGGTGCTTCCGGGCCAGCGGCTGGGACCGGGGAGCGCGAGCGTGGGGGCTCCGAACTTCAAGAAGGCCGATGTCGAGGCGATCCGGACACAGATCGGCGGTTTACGGGAAGCGGTGTCGGTGGTCGGCAGTCCGGTGACGCTGGTTGCCGGCAACAACAACTGGTCGACCACGGTCAACGGCACCACCAACGCCTATCTCCTCGCCGGCAACTGGAAGCTGGCCGCCGGCCGGGCGTTTCTGGACGACGAGGAACGCGCCGGCAAGGCCGTTTGCATCATCGGCGCCACCATCAGGAAGGAGTTGTTCGGCAGCCGCAATCCTTTGGGCGACGAAATCCGCGTCAAGACCTTCGCCTGCCAGGTGATCGGCCTCCTCGCCGCCAAAGGGCAGGGCGCGATGGGCTCGGACCAGGACGACACGGTGCTCATGCCGATCAATACCGTGCAGCGTCGGCTGACGGGGAGCCTGGAGATTTCCACCATCATGATTTCGCTGAAAGACGGTACCAGTACCCAGGCCGCCATGTCGCAAATCCACTCGCTGCTGCGCGAACGCCGCAAGCTGGCAGAAAACGAGAATGACAACTTCAACATCATGGATACCAAGCAGATCGCGGAGACGCTCTCCGGCACCGTCGGCACGATGACCGCTCTGCTCGGTGCGGTGGCCGCGGTGAGCCTCCTGGTGGGCGGTATCGGCATCATGAACATCATGCTGGTTTCGGTGACCGAAAGGACGCGCGAAATCGGCATCCGCCTCGCCATCGGCGCCTTGGAACGCGAAGTGCTGCTGCAATTTCTGATCGAGGCGGTGGCGCTCTCTTGCTTGGGCGGATTGGTCGGCATCGTGCTGGCCTTCGTGGCCTGCCTTGGTCTGTCATCGCTGATGCACGTGCCTTTCGTGTTCAATCCGGGAATCAACCTTTTGGCGTTTTGGTTCTCGGCCATCATCGGCGTTCTGTTCGGCTTGATGCCGGCGCGGCGGGCGGCGCGGCTCGACCCGATCGTCGCGTTGCGGCATGAGTGAGGGCCGAGTGTCGACGGCGGGGGAGGGCCGGTATCGCTAACCTTTTTGTGAGCGTTTTCCACCTCCGCCAGGAGACCGGACTCTTGTCACCGCGATTTCAGCCTCCGGCCAGGAGCCGGTCATTGCCGGGCCCAGGCTATCCGGGCGCTTCGATGCCCGAAAGTCGGCATCCGGTAGCCTGCCGGTTTCAGCGATGGCCGAGGATTCGTTGGCGGCAAGATGACCACGAAGGACCGGTCCACCCAAATAGGGGATTTCCCCCGCCAATGGGCAGGGGTTCAGGTGAAATTCAGCGCCAGGTCCGCTCCGCGCAGGTATTCGGCTTCCTGTTCCAGGTCGGCGCAGGTGAGGGGATGTTCGCTGAGCCAGCCTTCTGGAAAGCCCAGGGCGATGGCATTGCCCCGGTGGTCCAGTGTCGTGTCCGGCGGAACGTTTTGGCGGCTGCGGTTGAGGACCACGGCGAGCCGAAGTATCACTGCGAGGGCTTTCCCGGCCTCGTTCCAAGGGGCGGGTAGTTCGCGGAACAGCTTGGCCGGGAACTTTCGCCGGTGGGCGCGGATCAGCGCGGCCAGGACGTTCTGCTCGTGGCGTGAAAATCCGGCCAGATCGGCGTTGGCGGCGATGTAGGCGCCGTGTTTCTGGTATTGGCTGTGGGCGATGTCTAGGCCGATCTCATGCAGTTCCGCCGCCCAGTCCAGCCAGAGCCGGGCGACATCGCGGTCGATGGTGCCGGTCCAGGGCCATTGTTCCAGCAGCTGGCGGGCGGTATCGCGCACCCGGCCGGCATGGGCGGCGTCGACGTGGTAGCGCGCCGCCAGGGCCGACACGCTGCGGCTCCGGACGTCGTCGTCGAACAGACGGCCCAGCAGGTCGTACAGCAATCCCTCCCGCAGAGCGCCGTCCGCGACTTTCATGAGGGGGACGCGCAGCACGTTGAAGGCGGCATGGACGATCGCCGTTCCGCCAACGATGATGGGCCGGCGCTCCGGGCTGAGTTCGGGAAGCGCAAGGCGGTCGACGTGGCCAGCGGCAAGCATCGCGTCCGCCAGGCGGTTCAGTCCTTCCGGCGTGATGCCGTCCCGACTCCAGCCCGAGGTCTGGATGATGCGCTGGATTACGCGCAAGGTGCCGGAGGAGCCGACCGCTTCGTCCCAGCGGTCGCGGTTGAAGACATGCTCGATCGGTTCGAGTTCCTGTTCGGCGTGGAGGACCGCGCGCCGGAAGCGCTTGGGGGTGATCTTGCCGTCTCCGAAATGGGCGAGGCTCATGGACACGCAGCCCAGGCGCAGGCTTTCCTTGTCGCGCGGGGTGTTGTCCACGCCGATGATGAATTCGGTGCTGCCGCCGCCGATGTCCATGACCATCCGGCGCCGGCCGTTGGCGGCCAGACTCTGCGCGACGCCCAGATAGGTCAGGCGGGCTTCCTCGATGCCGGAAATGATCTCGATGGGATGGCCCAGCGCCTGTTCCGCCATGATGAGGAAAGCCTGGGCGTTGCGGGCGGCCCGGAGTGTATTGGTGCCCACGGCGCGGACGGTGCCGGGCGGCATGTCGCGTACCCGCTGGCCTAACCGTTCCAGGCATTCCAGTGCGCGCAGTTGGACTTCCGGGCTCAGATTGCGCGCCGGCGTGAGGCCGGCGGCCAGCCGGACCATTTCGCGCAGGCGGTCGACCACCACCAGTTCGCTGCCGCGAAGGTTGGCGACGATCATGTGGAAGCTATTGGAGCCGAGGTCGATCGCCGCGACGAGTTCCGGCGGATTTCGGCGGCCTTGCGGTCCGCAGTTTGTGCGTGAAACCGGGGACGAGGCGGCGGGAGGGTTCTGATACAATGCCTGGCCTTGAATGTTGGGGGGACGGACGCCTCCATTGTAATCAATCGAGCCGTTAAATTTCCGTGACACCGGCCCTCTCCATCCGCAATCTCCGCAAGACCTACCGCAACGGACACGAGGCTCTCAAAGGCATCGACCTGGACGTGGCGGCGGGGGATTTCTTCGCGTTGCTCGGGCCGAATGGCGCCGGCAAGTCGACCACCATCGGCATCTTGAGTTCGCTGATAACCAAAAGTTCGGGTACGGTGCGCATTTTCGGCCATGATCTCGACCGCGAGCGGGAGGCCGCCAAGTGCTGCCTGGGCCTGGTTCCGCAGGAAGTCAATTTCAACCAGTTCGAGAAAGTCATCGACGTCGTGATCAACCAGGCGGGCTACTACGGCATTCCCCGCCGCGAGGCTCGTCGCCGCGCCGAGGAGTGCATCACCCAATTGGGGCTCTGGGACAAGCGCAATTCCGTGTCCCGCCATCTCTCCGGCGGCATGAAGCGGCGCCTGATGATCGCCCGCGCGCTGGTGCACCGGCCGCGGCTCCTGATCCTCGATGAGCCGACCGCCGGGGTCGACATCGAGATCCGCCGGTCGATGTGGGCCTTGCTGCGCCGCATCAACCGCGAAGGCACGACCATCATCCTGACTACCCATTACCTGGAAGAAGCCGAAAACCTCTGCCGCCACATTGCCATCATCAATCACGGCCGGATCGTGGAGCACAGCGACATGGCCAGCTTGCTGGCCAAGCTCGAGGCGAACGCCTTCATCCTGGAACTGCGTCACCCCGTGTCGGCGCTGCCCGAGGTTCCCGGCTATCGGCTGGAACTGCGGGGCGAGCGCACCGTCCTGGCCACGGTGCCGACGGAACTCGGGGTGCATGGCCTGTTCGACGCCCTCGGCCAGGCCGGCATCGAGGTGGCAACTCTGCGCAATGCGGCGAACCGGCTGGAACAGCTTTTCGTGGACATGCTCGAGACGTCCGAAGACGGTGCCTGATCGCCTATGAACTACCGCGTCGCTCTGCAGACCATCCTGTTCAAAGAAATCTACCGGTTCCTGCGGATCTGGCCGCAGACCGTGCTGCCGCCGGCGGTGACCACGGGCCTGTATTTCCTGATCTTCGGTACGGTGGTCGGCGCCCGGATCGGCGAAATGGGCGGTTTCAGCTACATCGACTACATCGTCCCCGGCGTGGTCCTGATGTCGGTCATCACCAATTCGTACATGAACGTGGTGTCTTCGTTCTATTCCACCAAGTTCCAGCACAACATCGAGGAATTGCTGGTGGCGCCGGTGCCCGATGGAGTGATTCTGGCGGGCTACGTCGGCGGCGGGGTGGTGCGGGGGCTGGTGGTCGGTGGGGTGGTGCTGGCGATCTCGGCGCTGTTCGCCGATTTCCGCCCGGTGCATCCCTGGGCGGTGGCGGCCATGTTCGTGCTGACGGCGACCCTGTTCTCCCTGGCGGGTTTCCTGAACGCGATATTTGCAAACAGCTTCGACGACATTTCCATCGTGCCGAATTTCGTGCTCACGCCGCTGGTTTACCTGGGCGGCGTGTTCTACTCGATCGAACTGCTGCCGGAATTCTGGCGGGAGGCTTCGCGCTTCAACCCCATCCTGTACATGATCAACGCCTTCCGCTACGGCTTTCTGGGGATTTCCGACGTTCCGGTGGAACTGGCTTTCGCCATGGTCGGGATTTTGATCCTGGGCTTGACGCTGGCGGCGCTGATCCTGTTGCGGCGGGGAACGGGTCTCAAGGCTTGAGCAACTGGTCGCCCCGGGCGATCCGTTTCAGCGCAGCGGTGTCGAGGATCTGGACGTTGCGGCTGTTGATGGTGATGACGCCCTGGTTGGCGAACTGGCTGAGAATGCGGCTCACGGTTTCCAGCGCCATCCCTAAGTATTCGCCGATCTCCTGGCGGGTCAGGCTCAGGCGGAACTCGGCGCCGGAAAATCCGCGCTGCTGCAGGCGTTCGGACAGATCGGCGAGAAAGGCGGCGACGCGGGCCTCGGCAGGCCGCTTGGCGAGCAGGGCAAGGTCGGTGGCGCTGTCGATGCTCTTGCCCGCATGCCGGAACAGCTCGCGCAGGAGTTTGGGCACCTCCCGGCACAGGGAGTCCAACTGGGCGGCGGGCAGCTCGCAATAGCTGAAGGTTTCCAGCGCGATGGCGGAGCACTGGTGAATGTCCGTGGAGAGGCCGTCGAACCCGAGCAGTTCGCCCGGCAGCAGGAACGCGGAGACGAACTCCTCCCCACGCCGGTCCTGGGCGATCAGCTTGGCGGTGCCGGCCTTGATCGCGATGATGCCGCGGAAGGAATCCCCGCGCCGGTAGAGGTATTCGCCGCGCGCCAGGGTCTTCCTGCGCCCGACGATGTCGGCGATCCGGTCGACGTCTTCCTGGGCGAGGCCGCGCGGTATGCACAGCGAGTTGAGGCTGCAGTTGGTACAGGTGACGCGGAGTTTTTGGGAGACGTTGGGCTGGTGTTCCATGTCAGGTCTGGCTGGTCCCGGCCGTTTCCTTATCCTTGACAAAGCGATGGCCACGCTCCGCAGGACGCCGGCGGCGAAAAAGTGCAAGGATAACATCCGGAAGCCGCCTCAGGGCGCCTTCCGGTCAGGATATTTTGCAGTTTTCTCAGAATTCGTGCTGGAGGATGGACAGGGTGCGGCGGCAAAGCTCGCGTCCGTAGTCGGTCCACAGTCCCTGGCCCCAGTAGCGGTAGCAGCTCGTCTGCGCCGTCAGCAGGTGGAACAGCCCCTTGCGGAAGCGCGCTTCGGCGGGGTTCACCCCAGGTGCGATGGCCTTGGCGTTGAACGCCACGCTGGCCTCCTCCATCGGCCCCAGCACATTCTCGTAGCCACGCACCCAGGAGATGTCGTTGGTCCAGCTTCCGCCTTCCATGTGGAAGCGGTGGTCTTCCTTCCTCAATTCCTCGATGGTGTTAGCCAGCTTCTCCGGGCCATCGCCGGGCTGGAAGCGCTCCCAGATCTTGTTCTGGTGGATCGGCTGGAGTTCGGGCAGGTCGGACTCCCGTATACCCAGAGCGAACAGGAACTCCAGATATTCGGTGGCGTTCATCAGCGGGGTGTCGCTGGCACTGGCTTCGCGCACCACCTCCAGGAACTTGGGCGGGAATTCGTTCATCATCACCCCGCCGTTCTCGCCGTCGGCGATCTGGGTGACCAGGGGCGGTACGCTCTTGCCGGCGAGCTCCCAACGCGACAGGCTCTTGGCTTCGTAATAGGGCTGCATCTGCGCGACCAGTTTGGTGTCGCTGCCCTGGGTCTTGACGATGGCGATGATGCTGACGCTTTCGCCGGCGGAGTTGCGGCAAACCAGCCGGTGCGGCAGGTGCTTCAGCTCCGGTCCCCGGCCGTTTTCCGGACCCTCCACCGTGTGCTCCTGTACCAGCACCCACAAATAGCCGCAGTCCTTGAGGGTCTTGACGTATTCGTAGGCGACGTCGGGATGATTGGGCAGAGCCATCTCGGACGGAGAAAAGCCGCGAACCCGTTCCAGGGCCTCCAGGCCGAAGATGCCGGCGAAATGCTGCTGCCAGGCCTGGACGTGGAGCCGGAAGTCCTGGCTCGGGGTGGACGGCGCGACCGCGTGCCCCCAGGGGCAGCCCAGCCACTCGACGGCGCGGCGGTATTCCGGGTGGCAGGTAATGGTCTTCAAGCTGTCGAGGACGTCGTCCAGGCCCATCTTGCGCAGCCCATGGAACAACGTGCCTGAATACTCCAGCATCACCCGCGGTTCCTTGCCTTCCTCCATCAGCTGGGGAATGAATTCGCCCATGCGCTTGTAGCACCAGCGGAACACCGGGGCATTGTGGTTGTCGCCGATGTGCTGGTTTTCCATCATGTACTGGAGATTGCTGATGATCTCGGCGCTGGCGAGGTCGCCGCCGCCGGCGGGAATGAGCGGCTGGTGCATGTGCAGGGCGATGGCGCAGGCGCTGCGGACACGATCGAATGCGATCGGGCTGGAGGGTCGGAAGACCTCGGCCGGGCGATGCTCCAGCGCCTCTTCGATCAGGCTTTCGCTGCCACAGATGTTGGGCAGGCCGTCCACGTATTCCGCTATCTCAGTCATGAACAACTCCTCGAATTGGGGCGGGGGGTTTGAGTAACGCCCGGCAATGATACACAAGCGATTGCGCCGGATAGGTGTCAGCCCGCAGGCTGTTTGGGCGTTTCCGGTAGATGCCGAGTTTCCGGCGCGGCGACGGACGTCTCACGGCGCTGCGGTAGGCGGGTGGCGAGGTGGCGCGCCAGGGCAGCGCGGGATTCCTCCAGATCGGCGCGGGCGCGTCCGACCCAATCCTCACCCCAGTAGAAATTGCAGCTCGTTTCCGCCCGCAGTAGCCGCCACAGCGCCGTATCGAGGTCCTGGCCGGCCGCCTGAGCGCCGGGTTTGTCGAGTTCGGCGTGCAAGGCATCGCTCAGCGCCTGGAGTTCGGCCAGCCCGTGTTTCTGCGCTTCCGAGCCTGTCCATTGGGTGAAGTCGCGGCCGTGGTGCCAGCCGGTGTTCCATGCGCCGGTCTTGACCTTGACTTCGCCGAACACGCCGTAGCGGTCCAGATAATCGTGGATGAAGGCCGGCTGGATGTCGCCGCCCCTGCGCGCCGCCGCCAGCAGCGGCTGGTAGAACGCCCCCCAGAAATTGGCCTCGTGGGTGGTGTTGCGGAACCAGCCGCCGTTCTCGCCGTCGGTGCAGGTGGTGACCAGCGGCTCGAAATTGCACCACTTGGTGCGCTCCTTCAGCTCGCTCTCGAACCAGCCAGGCTCCATCCCGGCTTCCTGGGCGTCCGATAGGTCGCGGTCGCGCACGATGACGATGATTTCCATGCTGCCGTGGCGGGCGATGTGGGGGCGGTAGCGGATTTCCTGCCAGGCCATGGGGGTGACGGGCTCCACGTGCTCGCTGTCGACGATCACGTAGCGGTAGCCGCATTTGCGCAGCACGGGGATCAGTTCCATGGAGAAGCCCATCTCCGGCGGCCAGAAGCCGTTGAAGCGCTGACGCCAGAACACGTGGCCGGCGATGCCCTGCCAGCGTTTGAGGTGTTCGAGCCGGTCGCGCTCGGGAATCAACGGCAGCACCGGGTGGTAGTAGCCGGTGCCTAGGATGTCGATGATGGACTGGTTCTGCCAGTGCCAGAGCACCGAGCCGCAGTCGACGATGCCGTAGACCCGTTCCTGGAATCCCGGACTGGAGAGGGTTTCCAGCAGGGTCCCGGAGACCGACAGATGCACCCGGCCGACGTCGGAATAGTCCCACAGCGAGCGGGCGATGCGGTCATAGGCGAACAGGATTTCCTTGGCTTCCCAATCCTGATGGTCGAGCAGGTACTCCAGGTTGCCGGGAGGCTGGTGCAGGTTCAGCACCAGGGCATGGTGGATGGTCATCGTCGCTGGACTCCGGATAACGTCGTTTTCGTCGTGAGTGGGCGGTCTGGCAGGGTATTTGCTCGAAAGTGGTTGAGACGTTCGGCGCCGCTGGGGCATTCAAGGCCCCAGGTCCCGGTTTCTGCCGGGGAGGTGCGGCCTTAGAGCGCCGTGATCGTTGTCCCGAACCCTACAACCGATCCGACACAGTACGATGTACCGACGCATATCGACACGTGAAGCACGCGAAGTGATCGAGACGAAAGAGCCGCTGTTGCTCGACGTCCGCGATGCCGGCGCTTACCACAGCGGCCACCTGCCCGGCGCGCTGCTGTTCTCCGATCTCAATCCGTTGGAATTGCGCAGAAGCCTGCCGCGCGACAAGCCTTTGCTTGTGTACTGCTATCACGGCATCGCCAGCCAGGATGTCGCCCAGATGTTCGCCGATTTCGGTTTCGGCGAAGTATACAGCCTGGACGGCGGTTTCGAAGCTTGGCATGCCGACACTGCGCAGCTGCGGGCACCGTCCGATCCGCTGGCCGGCTGGCTGCGCGAGCACGGCTTCGAGCCGGGCGGGCCGAACGGCGAGGGCGGCGGGACGTGGCCCCTCATCAAGGCCTGCCAACTGGGAAGAGCCGACGTCGTCGAGGCACTTGCCGCCGCCGGGGCGGACCTGACCGTAACCGACGCCTATGGCAACGACGCCCTGTGGGCGGCGTGCTACAGCGGGGATCTTCCGACCATTGCGGCCCTGCTCGATGCCGGCATCGATCCGGACCGCCGCAACCCGTCCGGTGCGACCGCACTCATTTTCGCCGCCTCGTCCGGCAGGACCGAAGCCGTTTCGCTCCTGCTCGACCGCGGCGCCGATCCCGGTATCCGGACGGAGGACGATTTCACGGCCCTGGATCTGGCGGAGAACATCGAGATCCTCCGTCTGCTGCGGCGTGCGGAACGGCGCGAAAGCCATGCCTGAGCCCGTTCCCGAAAATGCCGCTACAGCCGGGACGGGAGCCGGTCCCGCCTCCACGCCGGACTGCGCCGGCTGCGAATTCGAAAAGGACCTGCTGCCGGCGGGCCGCTGCGATCCGGCCGACGCTTGCATCCAGGTTCAGAACAGCCGGCGGATCGACGGCTTCCTGAAGGGCAATCCGGCACTCGCCGAGCGCTACCTCTTCGACTCCCAATGGGAGCGCCGGGCCGTCGCCGCCCGTTATGCCGCTCAGAGCGCACTCAAGCCGCTCTTGTTCGACGACGACGAGGCGGTCCGGCGCACCGTCGCCTATCGTGTGCCGGTGGACTGGCTGGACGCTCTGATGCACGACGTCGACCGGGAGGTTCGGATCACTGTGGCCGACCGTCTGCCCGCGGAGCGGCTGGAAGCGATGGTAGCGGATGCGGATTACCTGGTGCGTGTCTACGTGGCGCGGCGGATGCCGGCGGGCCGGCTGTTCCGCATGATCGCCGACCCCGACGAACAGGTGCGCAAGGAAGTGGCGCGGCGGCTGCCGCCGCAGAGCCTCGCCCTGATGGCTTACGACGAGAACCTGCAGGTCCGCCAGATCGTCGCCGAGCGGATGGATCCGGACAGCGCGACGCTGCTGCTGCGCGACCGTGAATGGCTGATCCGCTACCTCGCCGCCGTTAAAGTGCCGCCGGAGTCCTTGCGGGAGCTGCTCGACGACCCGGTGGAAGAGGTGCGCGAGGTGGTCCGGGCGCGGCTGGCGGGAGGGTGACCCTTCAGCGCAGCAGCGCGGCGCTCAGCGGCGATCCGGCAGGCCCGCCGGGTTCCAGGCCGGGAATGCCGACGTTCTGGATGTGCATGGCATTGTCGCCTTCCTCGTAGCGCGGCAGCTTGCCGTCCAGCCGCCAGAGCCGGAAGGCGAGGGCCGAACTCAGCACCCGGATCGGATAGTCCCGCGGCAGGTTTTGCAGGTACGGCTGGATCGTGACGAAGTCGCGGGCGCCGTACTGGCTCATGATGGACTGGAGGCCGCCGTTCTTGGGGCCGATGTTGTAGGCCAGCAGCGCGAGGAACAGATCGCCGCGCATTTCGGCCAGATAGTGCCGGAACGTGGCGGCCCCGACGTAGGCGTTGTGGCGCGGATTCGCCAGGTCCAGTTTGGCGGCGTCCAGCCGTTTCCGGGCGGCTTCCACAGCCGGCGCCGGAGCCGCGGTGATCTGGAACAGGCCGCGGCCGCCGTCTTTGCTGTCGCGGGGGAGAAACGAGGATTCCGTGGAAGCGACGCCGAGCAGGAGTTCCGTGTCGACGTCGAAGCGCGCGGCGGCCTCCTGGATCGCGGGCCAGAAGAGCTGGCTCCGCTCGATCAGCCGCTGCAGATCGGCCAGGTTGGAGCGCCGGTAGGCCGCGAAGACTTGATGGGAGAGGGTGACGCGCTCGGCCTCTTCCTTGCCGCCGACCAGGGTCCTCAGGCTGCCGAGTTCATGCCGGAATTGCTCGTGGGAGGCGTGGGTCCCGGCGCCTGTGGCGATGAGGACTGCCAGAATGGCAGGCAGGACTTCGGTCTTCCCGGCGAGCCAGGGTCGGATGAGGAACCAGAGCCGGAGCACCAGGGCGTGCAGGAGGGCCAGGGCAAGCACCGTCGCCGCGAAGGGCAGCAGATGCGCCCAGAAGCCGGTTCCGGAAAACCAGTCCGCCGAGTGACCCAGAACGGCGATGACCGCCACCAGAGACGCGGCCGTCAGAGCGCCCGCTTCGGTGCCGATCATGGCCGTGCGCTTCCAGGCCGGGACGCTCTTTTTTTTCTTCTTGCGGCGCCTCGGCTTGGATTGCCGTTTCGGCCGGGGTTTGGGGGCGGGCTGGTCCGGCTGTGTCGGTGTGGAATCGGGTTCCATCGGCGGGGGCTGCATGTGTCCGGGGCTGGCGGCTGCATGGATTATCCGTCCCAAGGATACCGTCCGGACAGGCTGCCACGCCAGCCTCCGGGAAGCCGATGGATTAGAATACCCGGCTGGGCCCCGAGCTGCGGGGCGTAGTCACGGACAGTTCTGTCGCCATGCATCGTCGATTTCATGTTGCCCCTGCAATATTCATCGGACTCGCCCTGCTGTCGGGCTGCGCTTCCGATCCGCCGGCACGGCGCAGCGCCATTGCGGGTGGTGTTTCGGCGTCTCCGCCTGCGGCCGTGGAGGCGCCCGCAACCACCGTAGCCGCATCAGGCACGCCGCTGAAAGGAGGCTATTCGGCGAGAACGGTGACGGGGGATTATGCCGGTTATCCGGCGCTCGACCGGTTCATCGCCAGGATGGCGCAGCAGCACGGCTTTCCCCGCGACTATCTGAACGGCCTGTTTTCCCAGGCGCAGCGTAAAACCTGGACGATCAACTACATGCGCAAGGAATCCAAGCCGGGGCCGCCCAGCCCGGGCGGATGGTCCAGGTATCGCGCCCAGTTCCTGGATAATTTGCACATCTCCCGTGGCGTCGATTTCTGGCGCCGGCATGCCGGTACCTTGCGGCAGGCCAGCGAGCGCTACGGCGTGCCTCCGGAATACATCCTCGGCATCATGGGGGTGGAGACCGCCTACGGGGCCAACCTCGGCAGTCACCGGGTGCTGGACGCCTTGACGACCCTGGCGTTCGATTCGCCGCGGCGTGCCGATTATTTCGCGGAGGAACTGGAGAAATTTCTGCTGATGGCGCGGCAGGAGCGGATCGATCCTGCGCAGCCGAAAGGGTCTTTCGCCGGCGCCATGGGGCTGGGCCAGTTCATGCCCAGCAGCTTCCTGAACTGGGCGGTGGACTTCGACGGGGACGGCAGGAAAGACCTCTGGCAGCCAGCGGACGCCATCGGCAGCGTAGCCAACTATTTCGCCGTGCATGGCTGGCGGACAGGGGAGGGGGTCGTGACGCCGGCGGTCTTGAAGGCCGGCGGGGCTTATGAACTCGAAACCGGATACAACACCCGCTACTCGGTGGCTGAACTTGCCCGCAACGGGATCGTGCCTCCACGGAACCTGGGTGCGGAGACGCCCGTCAGCCTGCTACGCCTGCGCGCGCAGGCGGAAGACGAATATTGGCTGGGCTTGCCGAATTTCTATGTGATCACCCGCTACAACAACAGCACCTACTATGCCATGGCCGTGCACGATCTGGCGCAGGCGATCAAGGCGCAGTACGACTAGCCGGACTACCGCCGGCACCGGAGGTTCCGCTGCTTTTGTTCACGTTGGTATCGGTGAGGTCAAGGGTTGTGGGGTGCAAGAGGGCCTCCAGCTCACGGGTCAGGGACTCGCACTCCGGCACCACGTCCGCGAGTTTCATCAGGGTGGAAAAGCTCGCATGGCGCTGTTCGGCTTCCGCCGCAGCGACTTCGTTCAGAGGATCGCAGGTCCGGATCATGTCCGTTTCCGCGTCCTCGAGTTCGTCCGCGTCGACGTCTCCATTCCCTGCGGCGGTTTCTTCCGAGGTGATCAGCTCGTTCAAAACCTGGTTGTGATGGCGGAAAACATGTTCGACATAGGTCGCGAATTCTTTTTCGTTCATGGTGACGTCGCCGCCTTCCGGGGTGCGGGTTCTGATGGCCGTGCAGCCGGCGAGGACGATCCCTGTGAGCAGCGCGATGCTGACGATAGCCGTAGGATGCCGCATAGATCGTAAATTGGTGGTCTCGGAGTGCTTTATTGTGAGCTTTGTGCAGAGTGTGCCTTGGTGTTCCGGGTCACTGTTGGGCTGTGGGGTGGGCAGACGACGAAACCACACTTTAGCGCAATGCGGAACGTTGCGGTATGGGTGGACGAGGCCAGGTGTATGCCGCAAAGCCGTTGTTGGTGATAAGTCGGTTTCTGTTGTAATTGTACAAATCTGGAGCACAAATGCACCGATATGGTGCTTTCATGAGCGGTTCATGATGCTGTAATCCGCTCAACTCATTGTTTGTCCTTTTGATTTGAAGTGGCATATTCTGTGCTAAAAAACTTCTGAGAGTGGCGATCCAAGACAACGCTGCATAACCAACAGGAGACGATGATGATTCAAACAGCCAAGCTGAGACCGCTGGTGTTCGGGATCCTGGCGACACTTGCCGCCGGTGGGGAAGCGAAGGACTTTGCCGAAACGACGGGGTTGCTGGACTGGGCGACCGATGGCGCCAACGTGCAGCCTTTCGAGGAGTGGGGCGTCAAGTGGGGCGGCTGGATCGATACGGGCATATCGACGAACTTCAACAACAGCAAATGGAACGGTCCGGTATCGTTCGGCGACCGCTCGGCCGAACTGCAGATGAACCAGCTGTACGTCTACTTGGAACGGGCCGTGGCCACCTCGGGCGACGACTGGGACTTCGGTGGCCGTTTCGACTTCATGTACGGCACCGATGCAGGCTATACCCAGGCCTACGGCGCCCCGCAAGGCAGCTGGGACCTGCATCTGAACGCCAGCAACATCAAGTACTACCGTACCGCGCTGCCCCAGGCCTACGCTTCGGTCTACGCGCCCATCGGCAACGGCCTCACCCTCAAGGTCGGCCACTTCTACACCATCATCGGCTATGAAGTCGTTACCGCGCCGGACAACTTCTTCTACTCGCACGCCTACACCATGCAGTACGGCGAGCCCTTCACCCACACTGGTCTTTTGGGCAGCTACCCGATCGACTCCAACTGGACCCTGACCGGCGGTGTCGTCACCGGCAGCGTAGTCGGCGGCTGGGACGGCGGCTTCAACCAGGGCCTGGGCGCCTGGTCCGGCATCGGCGGCGTCGGCTGGGCCAGCGACGACCAGGGCACCAAGGTCAACATCAGCGGCACCACCGGTCCCACCTCCGAGACCAACTCCAACCAGTGGAGCATCTACAGCCTGGTGATCCAGCACAACTTCACGGAAGACCTGCACTATGTCTTCCAGCATGACCACGGCTTTGCCGACGGCGCGTCCGTCGGGGCCAACGGCAAGCCGCAGGACGCCACCTGGTACGGCATCAACAACTACATCTTCTACGACCTGATGGACGACCTGTCGGTCGGCCTTCGCGGCGAATGGTTCCGCGACGACGATGCGGTCGTCTCCTCCGACCCGACTGGCGCCAACTTCGGCCGCGTGTTCTCGGTCGGCCGTCAGGTCGGCGGTGTCGGGCTGGGCTCGTACCTGCCGGCCTCCAGCTTCTACGCATTCACCCTGGGGTTGAACTGGAAGCCGTCGAAGTGGCTGATGGTGCGACCCAATCTGCGTTACGATTGGGCGGACGGTTCGAGGCCGTTCAACAACGGCGGCGCATCGGTGGGCTACGCCGGGGATCGGGGCGACCAGATCCTGTTTTCGACTGATGTGGTCATCAGCTTCTGACCGGATCTGGCCGGGGGCAGTTCTTTGAGGAGATTGTTGACATGAAAAATAATCTGAGCATTTTTGGTGCAGCTCTCGCAGCGTTCGTTTCGTGCGCGGCGCCATCGACGGTCTTCGCGGACGAGCAAGGAAAGGAAGCCGTCGAGGATCTGGAGAAGGCGGCGCAGGACAGCGCCAAAGGCGCCACTTCGAAAGCGGCGAAAGAACTCGACGAGGCCGAGAAACATCTGATCAAGGAAAACAAGGCGCACCCCTACGCCGAACCCATGAAGCAGATCAGTGGCGATGCCCCGAAGGCGGAAGCCGACCGCAAGGCTTTCCGTGATCTGAAGAAAGCCGAGAAGGATGCGAAAAAGAAAGTCGCGGGTGATGCGGCCGACGAAGCGAAAAAAGCCCTGTCGGACGTCAAGGAAAAGGAAAAGGCTCCTTGACCTCTTCGGCTGAGTTTCGCCGGGCCGGGTAGGCCTGGCGAAACTCCCGCCGGCTCCGGCGGCCGCTTTTACAGGGGTGCGGTCTTCTCCTTTCGTTAGGGATGCTTTCCCTGCGGCGCTTAGGGTCTGTCGAAAATACCTTCCCGGAGTGACCGAACGGCATTTTCGTTCAAAGTACCGTCATGCCGGCACAAATCCGCCGGGAGCGGATTTTATGCGGCACATCCCTATGCCGCCCTCTGCGGGGGCTACGCGTGCAAATCGGCTTTCCTGCCGATTTGTGCATCGACCCGATAAGGCGGCAGGCAGGCTGGCCTGCCGTGAGTCCATGCCGGAACGACCGCTGTTAATTTCCGGAAGTTATTCCCTGCCAAATCCTTACTCCTCGCCGATGGCCATTTTCAGGTCGACATAAGCATATGCCCGGTTGGCCTGAGCCTGGTAGTAGTCCAGAATGGTGTTACGGTAGTCGCGCTGTGCCTGGATAAGGTCGAGGATGTCAGTGCTTCCGCTGGTATATGCGATTTCCGCCGAATCCCGGATATGTGTCGCCTTCTGCATCACCTCGGTTTCGAAGCGTTTGACGATAGTGTTGGCCGAGATCCAGGCGGCGAAGGCGGTACTCACTTCGGAACGCACCGCGACTTCCGTTTGTCTGACGCGTAATTCGGCGTCGTTCGATCGGATGCCTGCCTGGGCGATTTCGCCTTCCTGCCTGTAAAACAAAGGCAGAGGAACGCTGAGTCCCAGCGTTGCTCCATTTTGTACGTAGTTGCCGAGGTCATGCGCGAATCCGGCCGTGATCTTGACGTCCGGGATGCGCTGCGCCTTCGCCAAATCGACCCCGTGTTTTGCCTGCGTATACCGAGTCCTGGCTGCCAGAAGGTCTGGGCGTCGCTCCATGGCGGCGTTCATCGCCGACACCTCGTCTTTCAAACCGTCAAAGGCTTTTCCCTCGGGCCATTGGTCTTTCACGCTCATGCTTGCAGTATTTTCCGGCCATGCCAAGAACACGGCCAGCTGCGACCGTGCGGAAACGATCTGGGCGGAATTTTTGTCTATGTCCGATTGAGCCTTTAGTGCTTCGATCTTGATGCGGGTGAGGTCCCGTTCCGAAATGTCGCCTACATCGAAACGCTTCTTTTGTACTTCGACCAGCCGCTGGACGTGGCGGCTCTGCTCTTGGGTGGCGTCCATCGTTTCCTGCGCCAAGAGCAGGTCGTAGTAGGCGCGGCGTACCGCCTGGGTCAGTATGCGGATAGCGTCGCGCAGATCGCTTTCCGCGGCTTGTTCGCCCAGCAGGCTGTTTTCCATCCTCAGGCGGCGTTTCCCTGCGGTTTCAATGAGCTGGGAGACCGAGACGTAGATGACCGGTCCATTCGATGAAATGGGGTAATTCGGTGCCAGTTCCTGCGAATACAGGTTCAGCTCCGGGTTCGGTATGGCGGCAGCGATCACCTTTTGCGCCTGCGCCGTTTCCAGCCCGAATTCCGCTGAGATGAGGGAGAGGTTGCGGGCGTAGAACAGGCCAATGACCTGGCTTTCGCTCAAAGGCTCCGCCGCCGCCCAGGATGCCGAAAGCCCCAGGTGAAGGAGGATAAGTAGTCCAAGACGAGCCAAAGTCGTTTCGAACGGTTTGCAGCCATCGCGGCGCCGTGAAATTTTGGCTATCCGGTGAACGGAAGTTTCCATAAGGAGGACACGAAACGCTGACAAGGATTCCCTTTTTAGGTGCAATGAGTTGAGCCGCCTGAGGGGTGGGGGCGCTTGAGGCGAGAGCGACATGCGCGCTGGAGCAAGTTAGAAGCCAAGCCGGATTTAATTTTATAAATCAGTAATATGAAGATTCCGTGATGCGATTGGTTCGCCGGAATGGGTTGTAATGCACCACAAGCCGTGTCGGCGGCGGGGCGGGAATCCTTTCTCCCCGCCCTGGGGCCGCGACCAGCGCCGCGTCACTTTCCGGTTGTAAGCACATCGGCTGATGGCCGCACCGCAATGGACGGTTATAATTCCCCTGGTCTGACCGGTGGAATCCAGACCGGGCAGATGGCTAAGATCCAAAGCGGCCTTTCCGGTCCACAATAATTAATTTGGAGGAGGTTCTATGCCGTTCAAGTTCGATCTCAACACGTTCGTCGGTCATCCGCTGCTGACCAGTCTGCTGGTCGCCGACATCGGCATCCTGATGTTCATGCCGCTGGTTCGTCCCCCCGTCGTGCTCAACATACTCTTCGTCGGCGGGCTGATTTATCTGTCGATGTATTTCGGAGCAAAGCTGGTGACGCGGGAGTGATGCGCCCTCGGTGAAACCTGTCAGATCCGCTGCGAGCTCAGGGGACCGCAGCGTTCCAGTGCGCGGCGCGGCGGCGGGGGTGTTTCGCCGCTTCGCCGCGTTTCTTTACGACGTCTTAATGGTAGCGGGGGTGCTGTTCGCGGCTACGGCACTGGTATTGCCATTGAATGCGGGTCAGGCTTTCGCTCCTGGGCAGCCGATATACTCGGCGCTTATGGCGGCGGTCGTTTTCCTATACTTCGGCTGGTTTTGGGTACATGGCGGACAGACGCCCGGTATGCGTGCCTGGCGCATCCGTCTCTGCCCGGAAGGCCGTGAACCGCTTCGGTGGTCCCAGGCCGCGATCCGATTGCTGGTCGGCGTCCTCACACTGGGCGTCGGTACCTTGTGGGCCTGGTTCGATGCACGGCGCCGGACTTTGCAGGACATCGTTTCCCGTACGTCGGTCCTGCGGACGGACTGACCCCCGCCTACGGCCTTCGCTTGAAGGCGATCAAGGCGGCGCTGAGGACCACCAGGGGAGGCGTCACCATCGTCAGCGGGGCATTCAGTTCGTATACCAGTCCCAGATGGGACACCATCCTGCTGGTCAGATAAAAGCCAAGGCCGATCGTGACGCCGACCACGATCCGCTGTCCGCTGCTGACGTCGCGGCGGACGTTGAGCACGAAGGGGATGGCCAGCAGCAGCATGGCCAGCGTGATGAACGGGTTGACCATGCGGCCCCAGAAGGCCTGCTCCACGGCCAGCGATTTTTGCGCGTTTTCGGTCTGATAGGCCATGTATTTGGCGAGATCCTGCGCCGACAGGTTTTCCGGCCGGACGATGAACACGTCGAGCATGTCCGGAGACAGCACGGAGGACCAGTCCTCCTGTTCCTTGTGTTCCGCGACGGCGGCGTTCCCATCAGCATTGAAGCGGGTGACGCCGATGTCCTTGAGTTTCCAGATGCCGCGGTCGAAACTCGCGCGCGCCGCATGCATTGCCAGGGTTGGCCGGCCGTCGGGTGAGATTTCGAAGATGTGGATGTCGCCTAATTGTTCCTGGTTCTCGATTTCCCGGATATTGACGTAAACGTTGCCATCGCGGATCCAGACTCCGTACTTGGTCTGGGAAGCGACCTGTTGGCGGGTCGCGGTGGCCTTGAGCATTTGGGCGGCCCGTTCCGCCGGCGGAATGATGTATTCGCTGATGACAACCGATATCAACGAGATCACTATGCCCGCTCGCAGGACCGCCCAGACGATGCGGCCCCGGGAAACTCCGGCGGCCTGCATCGCCACCAGTTCATGGCTGTTCGCCATGTTGCCGAGCACCACCAGCCCGCCGATCAGTGCGCCGGAGGGGATGAGTTCGTACAGACTATGGGGAGAGGTCAGCGTCAGGTAGAGGAAGATGCTGCCGAGTCCATAGTTTCCCTCGCCCAGATCGCGCAGTTCGTCGGCGAAGGTGAAGAAGTTGAGGAGGGCGACCAGGACCAGTGCGGCAAATGCGGCCCCCTTGACGACTTCCCGTCCGATGTAGCGGTTCAGAGTATTCATCGGCGGCCAAGAGCCGTGTCACGTAGCCAGCGCCAGCCGGTGTTGCGGGCCAGGAGCAAAGCGGTGGCGAGCAGCATCACGGCATAGATGCCGCCGTAGCTCAATCCCAGCGACAACTTGCCGGTGGCGAGCAGGCCCTGGGAGATTTTCTGCAGGTTCTCGTAGACGATGTAGATCAGGAAGGCGCCGATCAGGTTGCCCCACACGCCGCCGCGCGGCGATGTCCGTGCAATCGGGACGGCCAGGAGAGTCAGGGCGAGGGTGCCCAGCGGTACCGCCAGCCGGCGCTGGAGTTCGGCGAGTTCGCGCGGCCGTCCCGAAATCCACAGATGCAGGCTGTTCGCGGCTTCGCGCTTGAGCGCCGCTTGGCTGCCTTCGGGCGGATTGATTCGCACGCCATAGGCGTGAAATTCGCTGAGTACGAAATCGGGGCGTCCGGGCACACCCTGGTAGCGGCGGCCGTTGTTCAAAACGACGAAATGATCGCCCGCGTCGTTGATTTCCATATGGCCGCTTTCGGCGATGACGATGCCGGTTTCATCGCCGCGGCGGCTTTGTGCAAAAACCTTGCTCATGGTCTTGTCGGTGTTCAGCTCCTCGGCGTAGAGCACGACGTCGCCCTGGCTGAATTCGTTGAACCGGCCGGCTTTGATGCCGCGCACGTCCGCGCCTTTCTCGTCCTGGCTGATGAGTTCCTGGCTCAGCCGTTCGGACCATGGCATGGCTTGCAGGGAAAGGAACGCGCCCAGGACGCAGACCGGCCCGGCGAAGAGGAGGATGGAGCGGTAAATCCGCATGGGTCCTATGCCCGCGCAGGCGAACACCGTCATCTCGTTGTCGCGGTACATGCGTCCGAGCACCATCAGAACGCTGAGAAACATGGATGCCGGCAACAGTGCTGCGAGAGTGACGACGATTTTCAGGCCCAGCAGAGTGAAGATCGTTTCGGTGGCGACTTCGCCCTCGATGGCCCGCGCCAGGATGGCCAGGAACTTACGGCTGACCACGATGGCGACGAGCACGAACAGCACCGCGGACAGCGTCTTGGCCAATTCGCCTGCAATCAGACGGTCGATCGTCGGGAGTCCGAAGGGGCGGCGTGCTTTTCTGGGTTCAAAAGGCGGCGGATTCATACTAACCTAGCAGCTTTTCCGGCGGCTGAGCTGCGCGTGGACGCGGCGGTGCCGGGTGACTCAAAGCAGGCGGATGATAGCATGGAGTATTCGACAAGAACTGATGCGCTGGATCGGCTTTCGACCGATTGTCTGGTCGTGGGCGTGTTCCAGAAGCGCAAGCTCGCGCCCACGGCGGAAGCCCTGGACGCAATGCTCGACGGGCTGCTGGCCAAGCTGCTCAAACGCGACGATGTGGAAGGCAAGGCCGGCGACACTTTGCTGATCAACCACGTGCCGGGCGGCCGGATCGACCGGGTGCTGCTGGTGGGCCTGGGAAAGCGCGAGGAGCTGAACGTGGCCGGCTACCGCAAGAGCCTGGCGGCGGCGTTCAAGGTGCTCAAGGAATCCGGCGCCAAGCATGCCGTGTCGGCATTGCACGAGGTCGAGGTCGGCCAACGCGGGGTGGACTGGAAGGCCCCCCAGGCCGTCGAACTGCTGGAAAGCGCGCTCTACCGCTTCCAGGAGATGAAGGGCGACACTTCCGAAGATCACCCGCCGCGCCTCTCGAGACTTCAATTCCTGGCGGCATCCGAGACGGATCGGGCCCTGGCCGAGACCGGAATCCGCGAAGGGCAAGCCGTTGCCCGCGGCATGACCCTGGCCCGCAACCTGGGCAATCTTCCGGGTAACGTCTGCACCCCCGCCTACCTGGCGGAGCAGGCGCAGGCCATCGGCAAGGAGCACAAGAAGCTCAAGGTTTCGGTGCTGGAAGAGAGCGATATGGAGGAGCTCGGGATGGGCGCCCTGCTGTCGGTGGCGCGCGGCAGCCGCCAGCCGGCCAAGCTGATTGTCATGGAATACCGCGGCGCCGGCGGCAAGGCCAAGCCCTACGTCCTGGTCGGCAAGGGCCTGACATTCGACGCCGGCGGCATTTCCTTGAAGCCCGCCGCCAACATGGACGAGATGAAGTACGACATGTGTGGGGGCGCCAGCGTGATCGGCGCGATCCAGGCGGTGGCGGAGCTCGGGCTGCCGCTGAACGTGGTTGGACTGGTGCCGGCCTCGGAGAATCTTCCCGACGGCAACGCCAACAAGCCCGGCGACATCGTCAAGAGCATGGCCGGCGTCACCATCGAGATCCTCAATACCGATGCGGAAGGTCGCCTCATCCTGTGCGATGCGCTGACCTACGCCAAGCGCTTCGATCCGGTGGCGGTGATCGACGTGGCGACCCTGACCGGGGCCTGCATCGTGGCGCTGGGGCGCCATCCCAGCGGCCTCATGGGCAACGACGACTTACTATGCGAGCAGCTGATCCGGGCTGGTGACGCCACCTGGGATCGGGTCTGGCGTATGCCGATCTGGGACGATTACCAGGAGCAGCTCAAGTCCAATTTTGGCGACGTCGCCAACATCGGCGGGCCGGACGGCGGCAGCATCACCGCCGCCTGCTTCCTGTCGCGGTTCGCCAAGGACTTCAAATGGGCGCATCTCGACATCGCGGGGACCGCGTGGAAGACCGGGGCGGACAAGGGTGCCACCGGCCGTCCCGTGCCGCTTCTGGTGCAATACCTCATCGACCGGGCGGTATGACCCGCGTCGATTTCTATCTGCTGCCGGGCAACGAAAGCGTTTTTCCCTATGCCTGCAGGCTGACCGAGAAGGCCTACCGGCAGGGGCACAAGGTATTCCTGTCGACGGACACGGAAGAGGAGGCGGCGCGGCTGGACGAACTGCTGTGGACCTTCCGCCAGGGCAGTTTCGTCCCGCACTTGGCGGTTACCGGAAACACGGATGCCGGTGCCTGTCCGGTGGCAGTGGGCCGGGAGCCGCCCGCCGGCTTCGACGACGTGATGATCAATCTGGGTTCCTCCGTGCCGGAGGCGTTCCGCCGGTTCCGGCGCGTGATCGAGCTGGTCGAGCCGGATGATGCGGCGCGGGCACTCCGGCGCGAGCATTTCCGTTATTACCGCAGCCAGGGGCTGAGTCCCGAAATGCTCGACCTCGAATCCGCCGCATGACCGCCCCTGCGGGTTCGCTATCATTAACATATTATAATTGCTGGAAAACGCCGGCTTCGGAGCCGGCCGGTTTCGCTCATCTTTCTTGAAATCCATGGACAAAGTCTACGAACCCCACGCCATCGAACAGCGCTGGTATCAGCTCTGGGAGGAATCCGGTTTCTTCGCCCCGGCGGGCGAGGGCGCGCCGTACTGCATCATGATTCCGCCGCCCAATGTCACCGGCAGCCTGCACATGGGGCACGCTTTCCAGGACACGGTGATGGACCTCCTGATCCGCTACCACCGCATGAAGGGCAACCGCACCCTGTGGCAGGCCGGCACCGACCATGCCGGCATCGCCACCCAGATGGTGGTGGAGCGCCAGCTCGCCGCTGGCGGCCAGACCCGCCACGATCTGGGCCGCGAGGCGTTCATCGGCAGGGTCTGGCAATGGAAGGAGACCTCCGGCGGCACCATCACCCGCCAGCTCCGCCGCATGGGGGCCTCGCTGGACTGGTCGCGTGAGCGTTTCACCATGGACGATGGGCTGTCGCAGGCCGTGCGCGAGGTGTTCGTCCGGCTGTACGAGGAGGGATTGATCTACCGCGGCAAGCGCCTGGTGAACTGGGACCCGGTGCTGCACACCGCCGTGTCCGACCTGGAGGTGATGTCCGAGGAAGAGCAGGGCCATCTCTGGCACATGCGCTACCCGCTCGCCGACGGCAGCGGCCATCTGGTGGTGGCGACCACCCGTCCGGAAACCATGCTCGGCGACACCGCGGTGGCGGTGCATCCGGAGGACGAGCGCTACCGCCACCTGATCGGCCAGTCGATCCGGCTGCCCCTCACCGGCCGCGAGATTCCGGTGATCGGCGACGACTACGTCGACCCCGAATTCGGCTCCGGCTGCGTCAAGATCACCCCGGCCCATGATTTCAACGACTACGCCATCGGCGTGCGCCACGCGCTGCCGATGATCGGCGTGTTCGACAAGAGCGCGGCGATTTTGCCGCTGGCGGACGTCCCCGCCAAGTACCACGGCCTCGACCGCTACGAGGCCCGCGACCTGATCGTCCACGACCTCGACGAACTCGGTTTGATCGAGAAGATCGAGGAGCACCGCCTGATGGTGCCGCGCGGCGACCGCACCGGCGTGGTGGTCGAGCCGTTCCTCACCGACCAGTGGTTCGTCAAGGCGGGCCCCCTGGCCGAGCCGGCGATCAAGGCGGTGGAGGAGGGACGTATCCGCTTCGTGCCGGAGAACTGGAGCAACACCTATTACCAGTGGATGTACAACATCCAGGACTGGTGCATCAGCCGGCAGATCTGGTGGGGACACCGCATCCCGGCCTGGTACGACGGCGAGGGCCGAGTCTACGTCGGCCGCTCCGAGGACGAAGTCCGGGCCAGGCACGGCCTCGGTGCGTCCGTCGCGCTGCGGCAGGACGAAGACGTGCTGGACACCTGGTTCTCCTCCGCCTTGTGGCCATTTTCCACCCTGGGTTGGCCCGAGCGTACCCCCGAGCTCGACACCTTCTATCCCACCAGCGTCCTGGTCACCGGTTTCGACATCATCTTCTTCTGGGTCGCCCGGATGATCATGATGGGCTTGAAGTTCATGGGCGACGTGCCATTCCGCGAGGTCTACATCCACGGGCTGGTGCGCGACGCCGAAGGCCAGAAGATGTCCAAGTCCAAGGGCAACGTGCTGGACCCGATCGACCTGATCGACGGCATCGCCCTGCAGGATCTGGTCGCGAAGCGGACCCAGGGGCTGATGCAGCCGCAGATGGCGGCGCGGATCGAGAAGCGCACCCGCCAGGATTTCCCCGAGGGCATCCCGTCCTACGGCACCGACGCGCTGCGCTTCACCTTCGCCTCGCTGGCCTCCACCGGCCGCGACATCCGCTTCGACCTGAAGCGGGTCGAGGGCTACCGCAACTTCTGCAACAAACTGTGGAACGCGGCGCGCTACGTGCTGATGAACACCGAAGGGCAGGATTGCGGCCTGGGCGGCGGCGCCTGCAGCTACAGCCTGCCGGACCGCTGGATACGCAGCCGCTTCCAGGCGGCCGTCGGCACCGTGACGGAGGCGGTGGGCCAGTACCGATTCGACCTGGCGGCGCAGGCCATCTACGAGTTCGTCTGGAACGAGTACTGCGACTGGTACCTGGAGCTGGCCAAGGTCGTGCTCCAGTCCGGCGACGAGGCTGCCGCTCGCGGCACCCGCCGGACCCTGGTGGGCGTGCTCGAAGCCCTGCTGCGGCTGGCACATCCGTTCATGCCCTTCATCACCGAGGAAATCTGGGCCAGGGTGGCGCCGCTGACGGGGGCGTCCGCGCCGACCGTCATGCAGCGGAACTATCCGGAAATCGACCCTGCCCAGGCCGATCCCGAGGCCGAGCGCGAAATGGCCTGGGTGATGGACGTGATCCTGGGCGTGCGGCGCATCCGGGCGGAAATGAACCTCGCTCCGGCCAAGCCGCTGCCGGTGCTGCTGAGCCACGGGACCGATCTGGACCGCGTCTGGTCGGAGCGTTCGGCCCCCTTGCTGGAGAAACTGGCGCGGCTGGAGAGCCTGAGCTGGCTGGCGCCGGGTCAGGCCGAGCCGGAATCGGCGATCGCCCTCGTGGGTGATCTGCGCGTCCTCATTCCGATGCGGGGGCTGATCGACAAGGCGGCCGAGCTGACGCGGCTGGATAAGGAAATTCAGCGTCTGAGCAAGGAGCTGCCGCGGCTGGAAGGCAAGCTCGGCGATGCCAGCTTCCTGGGCAAGGCCCCGCCGCAGGTGGTGGAAAAGGAGAAAGCCCGCCTCGCCGATTTGCAGGCCGGCCTCGCTTCGCTCGTCGCCCAGAAAGAACGCATTCAGGCCCTGTGATGCTCACGCATCTGTCACAACGGGGCGGGTTCGGGGGAGCGGCCTGAACATGGCCGCGGTTTCCGGCGTCCAGCAACTGAGCGGCTTGGCGAAAAGCCTGGTCAAGGCCCAGCTGCTTTCGGAGACGGATGCCCAGGCTTACTTCGAGGATGCGCGCCGGAAGAAGACCCCTTTCGTCAGCTATCTCGTCTCCAACAAGATCCTCGACGGTCTCCAGATCGCCCAGGTCGCCCATCAGGAGTTCGGGCTGCCGCTGCTCGACCTGGACGCGGTCGTCTTCGACATTCCCCCGACCCAGTGGGTCAGCGAGAAGCTGATTCGCCGCCATCACATCCTGCCCCTGCTGCGGCGGGGCAACCATCTCTTCGTCGCGGCCTCGGATCCGACCAATTTTCTGGGTCTGGACGAAATCACCTTCCAGACCCGTCTCGTCACCGATTGCATCCTGGTCGAGGAGAACAAGCTTTCGCGCTGCATCGAAGCGGTCCTGGACGCGGCCGACACCAGCCTGAAGCAACTGCTCGAAGAGGACCTGGACAGTCTCCAGATCACTGCCGGGGACGACGAAGGCTCGCACGCCGAACCGGAAGTTTCCGGCATCGACGATGCGCCGATCGTGCGTTTCGTCAACCGGCTCTTGCTGGACGCGGTGCGAAAAGGGGCGTCGGACATCCATATCGAGCCCTACGAAAAATTCCTGCGCATCCGGTTTCGGCACGACGGCATCCTGCACGAGGTCGCGAATCCTCCGGCGGCGCTGGGGATCAAGATATGCGCCCGCATCAAGGTGATGTCGCGCATGGACATCGCGGAACACCGGATTCCCCAGGACGGCCGCATCAAGATGACGCTGTCGCGCTCCCGCGCCATCGATTTCCGCGTCAATACCTGCCCGACGTTGTTCGGGGAAAAGATCGTGTTGCGTATCCTCGATCCCGGTTCGGCCCAGATTGGCGTCGAGATGCTCGGATTCGAGCCGGAGCAGCGGGACAATTTCCTCCGCGCCCTGGAAAAGCCCTATGGCATGATTCTCGTCACTGGGCCCACCGGCAGCGGCAAGACCGTCACTCTCTACACCGGCCTGAACCTGCTCAATCGCGTCGAAGCCAACATCTCTACCGTGGAGGACCCGGTCGAAATCACGGTGCCCGGTATCAACCAGGTCAACGTCAACTACAAGACCGGCCTCACGTTCGCCGAGGCGCTGCGCGCGTTTCTGCGCCAGGATCCCGACATCATCATGGTCGGCGAGATCCGCGACCTGGAGACCGCCGAGATCGCCGTCAAGGCGGCCCAGACCGGCCATCTGGTACTTTCGACCCTGCACACCAACGATGCCCCTCAGACCTTGAACCGTCTGATGCAGATGGGGATCCCGGCGTTCAACATCGCCTCCTCCGTGCTCCTGATCATGGCGCAAAGGCTGGCCCGCAGGCTTTGTCCACATTGCAAACGGGAGGAGAAGGTTCCGCCCGAGGTTCTGCTCGCGTCCGGCTTCCGGGAGGAAGACATCGGCAATTTCACGCTCTACGGACCGGTGGGCTGCGAGCAGTGCGTGAAGGGCTACAGGGGGCGGGTCGGCATCTACCAGGTCATGCCGATTTCGGAGGAAATCAACCGCATCATCCTGGAGGGTGGGAACGTGATGGCCCTGACCGAGCAGGCGCACGCGGAGGGCATCGCGGATTTGAGGGAGTCCGGCTTGAAGAAGGTGAGGGCGGGTGTCACCAGCCTCGAGGAAATCGACCGTGTGACGAGAGACTGAGAGGGTGGCGAGCCAGGAAACCGTATTGTTCGTCTGGGAGGGCCTGGACAGGAACGGCAGCCGGACCAAGGGCGAAGTCAGCGCCCGGTCGGAGATCACCGCGCGCGCGGAGCTGAGACGGCAGGGCATCCGCGTCGTCAAGATCAAAAGGAAGCCCAAGCCGCTGTTCGGCGGTCCGCGCAAGAGGATCACGCCGAAGCACATCGCGGTGTTCAGCCGCCAACTCGCGACCATGCTGTCGGCCGGGGTGCCCCTGGTGCAGGCTTTCGAAATCGTGGGCCGCGGCCACGACAATCCGGCCATGCAGGATCTCCTCCTGGGGATCAAGGCAGACGTCGAGAGCGGCACGACCCTGGCGGATGCGCTGTCGAAGCACCCGGTCCATTTCGACGAGCTGTTCTGCAACTTGGTCAGGGCCGGCGAACAGGCCGGTGTGCTGGAAACCCTGCTGCACAAGGTGGCCGATTACAAGGAAAAAACCGAGTCCCTCAAGGGCAAGATCAAGAAGGCTTTGACCTATCCGATCGCGGTGATCGTCGTTGCGGTGATCGTGACTTCCATCCTGCTGATTTTCGTGGTGCCGACCTTCGAGGACCTGTTCAAGAGCTTCGGTGCCGACCTGCCCGCCTTCACCCAACTGGTGATCGATCTTTCGCGCTGGCTGCGTGACTGGTGGTACGTGGCCTTCGGCTCGCTGGGCGTCGCGGCGACGGCGTTCGTGAAGGCCCGGCAACGTTCGCCGGCGTTCAATCATCTGCTGGACCGGCTGGCCCTGGGAGTGCCGGTTGTCGGCGCCATTCTGCACAAGGCCGCCGTCGCCCGCTTCGCCAGGACCTTGTCCACCATGTCCGCGGCAGGCGTACCCTTGGTCGAGGCGCTGCAGTCGGTGGCGGGCGCGACCGGAAACATCATTTACGGCGAGGCGGTCATGCGTATGCGCGAAGACGTATCCATCGGCCAGCAGCTCCAGATGTCGATGCGCCAGGCCAACCTGTTCCCCAACATGGTGATGCAGATGGTGGCGATCGGCGAGGAATCGGGGTCGCTCGACAGCATGCTGTCGAAAGTCGCCGATTTCTACGAGGAAGAAGTGGACAATGCCGTGGACTCGCTGAGCAGCCTGCTCGAGCCTTTGATCATGGTGGTTCTGGGTGTGCTGGTCGGGGGGCTCGTGATCGCCATGTATCTGCCGATTTTCAAACTGGGTTCCGTCGTCTGAAGGGGTAATCTTGACTGACTTTATTTTGTTTCCGGAGGGGCTGGCGTTGATCGCGCTCTGCGGCCTGTTCGGACTGATCATCGGCAGTTTTCTCAACGTGGTCATCCATCGCGTGCCGCTGATGATGGAACGGACCTGGCGCAGGGAGTGCCGGGAATTTCTCGAGCCCGGTGTTGAGCACCCTTCCGGTGAGCCCGAATACAATCTGTGGAGGCCGGGATCGCAGTGTCCGCATTGCCAGGCGCCGATCCGGTTCTGGCAGAATGTCCCGCTGCTCAGCTATCTCTGGCTTCGCGGCCGTTGTGCCGCCTGCGGCACGGCAATTTCCTGGCGTTATCCTCTGGTCGAGATGCTCACGGGGGTGCTGTTCGCCACGGTGGCCTGGCATTTCGGCGCGTCCTGGCAAGCTCTGGCCGCGTCCGGCCTGACGGCGGGCCTGATCGGACTGGCCTTCATCGATCTCGATCACCTAGTGCTCCCGGACAACATCACGCTTCCTATACTTTGGCTGGGGCTGCTGCTGAACGCCCAAGGTCTCTTCTGTACCTTGGAGACGGCGCTGTACGGCGCCGTTGCCGGCTATCTCCTGCTGTGGACGGTGCATCGCGGTTTTCTGCTGCTGACCGGACGCGAGGGCATGGGCTTCGGCGACTTCAAGCTGCTCGCGATGCTGGGAGCCTGGTTGGGCTGGCCGATGCTGCCGGTGATCATCCTGTTCTCATCGATCTCCGGGGCGGTGATCGGTTCGATTGCGCTGGCGGTGGGCGGAAAGGATAGGGATACCCCGATCCCCTTCGGGCCGTTTCTGGCGGCTGGCGGCTGGATCGCCCTGCTGTGGGGAAACGCACTCAACGATGTCTACTGGCGCTGGGCCAGTGTCGGAGGCTAGCGTAAAAATGCTTGTGGTCGGTTTGACGGGCGGCATCGGTGCCGGCAAATCCACGGTTGCCCGCATGTTCGCGGCGCGCGGCCTCGAGGTGTTCGACGCGGACGCAGTGGCGCACCGGCTGCTGGAGCCGGGGCAGCCGGCTCTGAAGGGCGTCGTCCGGGCATTCGGCAGCGACATCCTCGGTGCGGACGGCAGACTCGACCGGGCGACGCTGAGGCGCCGCGTCTTCGCCGAACCGAAGTCCCGCAGGCGCCTGGAGGGGATCGTGCATCCCCTGGTCTATGCCGAACTCGCGCGTCTGGTGCTGGGGGCGACAGGCAGCTACTGCCTGTTGTGTGTTCCCCTGCTGTTGGAGACAGGTCGGCGCCGGTTCGTGGACCGCCTGCTGGTCGTGGATTGCCCGGAGACCGTGCAGATCGAACGGGTGGTTCGGCGGAGCGGTCTGCAGCCCGAGGAGGTGCGTGCCATCATGGCTGCCCAGGTATCCCGTAGCGAGCGGCTGGCGGCGGCGGACGACGTCATCGTCAACGCCGCCGATCCGGCCAGCCTGGAGGCGGAAGTGGATGTCCTGCACCGGCGTTACAGCCTTCTCGCTGCGGCTTGACTAATCGAGGCCAAAGTTGACAATGACGCCGTCGACCGATTGTCCGGTCCGACGATCTCGCGGGCTTACCCCGTATCCCAAATCCGACCGGTTTCCCGAACTTGAAGAATCAAATCGTTTATGAGTTTCCGTTAAACGAACGGATGCGCTTGTTTCTGCGCCTGGAGCAATTGTTCCGTCAAGCCAGGCATTTCGCCCAGGGCGGTTCGGTCTGGGATTGCCGCGCGGTCGTGGCGACCCTGAACGAGATCGTCGCCCTGCTCAGCCGGAACGACATCAAGTCGGAAATGCTCAAGGAGCTCGACCGGCTCGGCGGGGCATTGGGCAAGATGCAGGGCAACCAGCACATCGACCAGGAGGCGTTGAGCTCGGTGCTCGGCCAGCTCGATTCCGCCGGCCAGCGCATCTACGGCCACAGCGGACGGATCGGCTTTCAGGTGATGGAGAACGAGCTGTTCAAATCGGTCGCGCAGCGGACGGCGATTCCGGGCGGCACCTGTTCGTTCGATTTGCCAGGCTACCATTTTTGGCTGGAGCGGGATGCCGAGCGGCGGAGGAACGAGGCCACCGAATGGCTGGACAGCTTCCGTTCCGTGCAGGAGGGGATAGGACTCATTCTCGGTCTGCTCCGTGACAGTGCCGCAGGCATCTGGGAAACCGCCCATGGCGGATTCTTCCAGAAGAATCTGGACCATGCCGCGGCAGTCCAACTGCTTCGCGTCGCGGTGCCGATCGAGCTGCCTTATTTCGCGGAAATCAGCGGCGGCAAGCACCGCTTCACGGTCCGCTTCCTGACCGGCCTTCCGAACGAGCGTCCCGTGCAGTGCAGCGAGAACGTGCCTTTCCAGTTGACCGCCTGCCTGCTCTGAAGCTTCCACCGATGTCGCGCGTTTACACCGTCGTGCGTTGCCCCCAATGCGGCAAGCCGGTGCCCTGGACCGAAACGCAGAAATTCAAGCCGTTTTGCAGCGAACGTTGTAAGCTGATTGATCTGGGCGGCTGGGCCAACGAGGACTACGCCATTCCCGGAGAGTCGGTCGACACCGAGGAGTCGTCCGAATATCGGAACGGCGAGGAAGATCCCTCCGCCGGCTGATACTCCGCTCCTAACGGCCATTTCCGGACGTTCCTTCCTCATTCTTTCCGGTTGCGGTACCAGGCGAGTTTTTCCCGCAATTCCACCACGTCTCCGATGATGACGAGAGTGGGCGCCTTGACCTCCGAGTCCGAGATCCTGGCAGGGAGCGTTTCCAGCGTGGCGACCGCTACCTGCTGGTCGCGGGTGGTGCCCTGCTGGACCAGCGCGGCCGGGCGGGACGGCGGCGCGCCGTGGCGGATCAGCTCGGCACAGATTTGCGGTAGTCCCTGCAGGCCCATGTAGACCACAACGGTCTGATGGGGCCGGGCGAGGTGGGGCCAGTCGAGGCCCTGCAGGGTTCCATCCTTCAGGTGGCCGGCGACGAACACGCAGGCATGGGCATGGTCGCGGTGGGTGAGGGGAATGCCGGCATAGGCGGCGCATCCTGCCGCCGCCGTGATTCCGGGGACGACCTGGAATGGAATGCCGCGCGCCATCAGGGTTTCGATCTCTTCGCCGCCCCGGCCGAAAATGAACGGATCGCCACCCTTGAGGCGGACCACGCAGTTGCCTTCGGCGGCCAGATTTGCCAGCAGCTCGTTGATGCTGTCCTGGGGAATGCTATGGCGGCTGCGCTCCTTGCCCGCATAGATGCGCCGCGAGTCGCGGCGCACCAGCGCCAATATCTCTGGCGAAACCAGACGGTCGTAGACCACGACGTCCGCCTCCTGGATCAGCCGCAAGGCGCGCAGGGTCAAAAGATCCGGATCGCCGGGGCCTGCGCCGACCAGCGCGACCGACCCCGGCGAAGGCCCGCCTTGTTTCGCGGAGGCTTCGGCTTCCTCGAGCAGCAGCATCTCGGCTTCTTCCGCGCGTCCCTGCAGCGCCAGTTCCGCGACCGGGCCTTGCAGCGCCTGCTCCCAGAAATGCCGGCGCGTGCGGGCGTCGGGGATAGCTCGCTTGATATGGTCGCGCAGTCCGCCGGCGATCCGGGCCAGAGTCCCGAAACGGGACGGAATACAAGCCTCGATGCGGGTCCGAAGCTGCCGGGCCAGGACGGGTGAGGCGCCTCCGGTGGATACCGCGATCACCACCGGGGAGCGGTCGATGATGGCAGGGAAGATGAAGTCGCACAGGTCGGGGCAATCGACTACGTTGACCGGGATGCCGCGCCCCCGCGCGGCGGCTGCGACATCAGCGTTGACCTCGCGATCGTCGGTCGCCGCGATGACCAGCCGAAAACCTTCGCTGTCGGCCGCCTCGAAGGTTTTCGCGCGCAGCCGGATGCGGCCGCCTTCGGCCATTTCGACGATGGCTGCGTCGGCCGCCGGGGCGATCACGGTGACCGCTGCGCCAGCTTCGAGCAACAGGCCGAGTTTGCGACCGGCGACCTCCCCGCCTCCCACCACTAGGCAGGGGGCGCCGCAAAGCTTGAGGAAAATCGGCAGGTAATCCATGGGGTGGGCTTTTGTTAAAATGGGAACATGTATAACGGAGTCAGAGCATGATCACCATAGACCAGGAGCTGGATACCAGTGGGCTGATGTGTCCGCTGCCGCTGCTGCGCCTGAAAAAAACCCTGCAGCTCATGGGCAGTGGCCAGACTGTGCGGGTGCGGGCGACCGATCCCGCGTCAGTCCTCGATTTCGGAGTCTACCTCGAACAGGCGGGACACGATCTCGTCGAATATGCCGAAGAAACCGGCGCGCACCTCTTCCTGATCCGGAAAGGCTGAAGAGAACTCAGGCGGCTCGCAGGCTGATGACCGGCCAGCCCCGCTCCTCGGCCGTGCGGCGCAGGGTGGGGTCGGGGTCCACCGCCACCGGATGGGCCACCCGCGAGAGCAAGGGAATGTCGTTGTGCGAATCGCTGTAGAACCACGTGTCGGCCAGATCGTAGCCCTCGTTGTCCCCCAGCCATGCCGACAGCCGGTGAACCTTGCCTTCGTGGAACGATGGAATACCCTCGACCTGCCCGGTATAGCGGCCTTCGCGGAACTCGGGCTCGGTGGCGATGAGGTTGTCGATGCCGTAGAGCCGCACGATGGGCTCGGTCACGAAGCGGTTGGTGGCAGTGATGACCAGCAGCGTGTGGCCCGCCGACCGGTGCCGTTCGACCAGATCCCGGGCTGGGGTCTGCACGATCGGCAGGATTTTTTCTTCGACGAACGACTCGCGCCAGCGAAACAGTTGCTCGGGTTCGTTTTCCGCCAACGGGCGCAGAGCGAACGCCAGGAATTCGCCGATATCCAGCGTGCCGTTTTTGTATGCTTCGTAGAATCGGGCATTGGCCGCTTCGTAGGCCTCTGGATCGACGATGCCCCTGTCCACCAGGAAGCGGCCCCACAGGTAGTCGCTGTCGCCGGCAAGCAACGTATTGTCGAGGTCGAATATTGCCAGAGTCACGGGTTTCCTTTACATTCCAAATACATTAACGGGATTTCGCATCGGTGTACTGCTAACAGCCGTCGAGGCTTTCGCGCAGGGCTCTTGGGCCGGTGCGGGGTGTGTGGTCGGCGGCGGGCGAAACGACGCTAAGTCACTTGCGACCGGGAACAGTATACCAGTTGGAGACAATGGGCGGATTAGCGGGAGATATGATCGATGCCGAGGGCTATCGCCTGAATGTCGGCATCATCCTCAGCAACGACGAGGGCCGGGTGTTCTGGGCGCGCCGGGCGGGCATGCGTTCATGGCAGTTTCCTCAGGGCGGCATCAAGGTCGATGAAGACCCGGATGCCGCGATGTTCCGGGAACTCTACGAAGAGGTTGGGCTGGAACGCCAATACGTCGAGATTATCGCTCGCACCAAGGGCTGGCTGCGCTACCAGCTTCCGGAACGCTTCATCCGCCGTCGCTCCTATCCTCTGTGCATCGGCCAGAAGCAGATATGGTATATCCTGCGCCTCACCGGTGCCGAAGCCAACATCCGGTTGGACTGTTCCGAGCGCCCGGAGTTCGACCGCTGGTGCTGGGTCGATTACTGGCATCCCTTGAGCGACGTCGTCTACTTCAAACGGGAAGTCTACCGTCAGGCCTTGGGCGAACTGCAGCGTGCATTGCAGGCGGGCGCTCAGGCGCTGTCCGACCCCGGTGGGGGGGGCGTCAGCACTGCGACGCGGCAGATTCCTGTTGCGACGGACCCTTCCGGCCCCAGTTCGAGCCAGCGGTAGCCCGGCTGCTCCTCATCCAGCGCGAAGGTCCGGCTGGCAGGCCTGAACTGGATGCAGGTGGACGGTGTGCCGAATACCCGCTTTCCTTCGATTTCGAAGTCCGAAACCTGGTGGGTATGGCCGTGCAGGATGGTCTTTACCTGCGGGTGCCGGCCCAGCACGGCGAAAAATTCACCGGCATTGTCCAGGATCATCGTATCCATCCAGGCGCTCCCGCTGGGGACGGGATGGTGGTGCAGGGCGATCAGGGTATGAAGCGACGGATGGCGGCTCAGCGTCCGCTCAAGCAGGGCGAGCTGTTCTTCCGACAAGGAGCCGCCAGCCGAGTCGGGCACGGTGCTGTCCAGGCAGACGATCAGCCAGGGGCCCTTCCGGATCACGGGTTCGTTCAGCAGCGGCGTTTCGTCCAGAATCCGCCGCGCGAGCGCGGGTTCGTCGTGATTTCCGGGTAGCCAGTAGCAAGGCGCCCGCAGTCCGGCGCAAAGCTCGGCAAGCCTCCGGTAGCTTTGCGGCACCGGGTCCTGCGTCAGGTCGCCGGTGAACAGGATCAGGTCGAAGCGGTCCCGGTTCGCATGATCGATGACCGCGCGCAGCGTGGCCGCACTGTCGGCACCGTAAAACCGCGCTTCCGGGTCGGGCAGGATGTGCGAGTCGGTGATGTGGAGGAGGCGCAGCGTTCCTGAATCCGGCATGGGCGCTCAGCTTTTCCTGGGAATTTCGGCTGGCCTGATCGTCTTGATCAGCACCTGGGAGTTGCGTTCTGGGCTGTAGCTCGCACGCCGCTGCGCGGGCAGGTCCGCGGGCGAGGCGGGTTCGAAGCCGCGTTCGCGGAACCACTGCATCGCCTGGGTGGTCAGCGCGAAGAGCCGTGCCAGGCCGAGCTTGCGCGCGCGCTGCTCGACGAATTCCAGCAGCCTTTCGCCGCGGCTCTCGCCGCGGTAGTCTGGGTGCAGGGCGAGACAGGCGAATTCGCCCAAGGCCTCGGCCGGAAACTCGTGCAGGGCGGCGCAGCCCACGATCAGGCCGTCGCGCTCGATGACGACATAATCCTCGATTTCGGTTTCCAGGCGTTCGCGGGAGCGGTTCACCAGGGCGCCGGTTTGTTCGAGCGGCTGGATCAGGTCCAGGATGCCGACCACGTCGTTGATGCGCGCCGGGCGCAACTCTTCGAACGGATTGGCGCTGACGAGGGTGCCGACGCCGTCGCGGGTGAACAGTTCCAGCAGCAGGGCGCCATCGATGTGGCGATCGAGCAGATGGGCGCGGGCCACGCCGGAGCGGCAGGCCTTGATGGCGGCTGCCAGATGCGCGGCCACACCCGACTCCAGCGAGCCGGCCCGTTCCAGCAGGCGCTCGGCCTCCTGCACCGTGATCTGGTGGATCATCCGGCCATCCGGATCGGCGCAGGCCTGTTCCATCAGCAACAGCAGCTTGTCGGCCCCCATGGCGCCGGCTACGGCAGTCGCCACCTCCTCGGCGCTGAGGTTGAAAATTTCCCCGGTGGGCGAATAGCCGAGCGGGGAGACCAGAACGACGCTGCCTTCATCCAGCAGCCGGCGCATCGCGCCGGCGTCGACGCGGCGCACGTCGCCGGTATAGCCGAAATCCACGCCTTCGCGTACGCCTAAGGGCTTGGCGACCACGAAATTGCCCGAGGCGACTCGGATCCGCGCTCCGGCCATGGGTGAATTGGCAGCGCCCATCGACAGCAGGGCCTCGATCTCGACCCGCACGGCGCCGGCGGCCTCCTGCACGCATTCCAGCGCGGCCGCGTCCGTGATCCGCAGACCCTGGTGGTAGCGCAGTTCTGCACCGCGGCTGCGCAGGCGCCGCTCGACCTGAGGGCGGGTGCCGTGCACCAGCACCAGCTTGATCCCTAAGCTGTGGAGCAGCGCGAAGTCATGGACCAGCTCGGCGAAGCGCCCGTCGGTAAGGGCTTCGCCGCCGAAACTGACGACGAAGGTGCGGTTCCGGTGCGCATGGATGTACGGTGCGGCGCCGCGGAACCAGCGTACGAAGGTTTGGGGGGCGATGCCTGGATTCATCCCGAGCTATCCTCCGTCAGGGTGCCGGCGCGATGCAGTAGCGCTCGATGAGACCGCGGAGAATCGCAGTCGCAGGCTCGATGTGTTCCAGCGGGAGGTATTCGTCGGGCTGGTGGGCCTGTTCGATGTGGCCGGCGCCCAGGACTACGGTTTCCACCCCGAGCCGGGACAGGAAGGGGGCCTCGGTACCGAAGGAAACGGCGCCGGCCCGGGCGTGGCTCAAGTGCTCGCAGCAGCGTACCAGTCCGGCGTCCGCCCGGGTCTCGAAAGCCGGCACGCCGCCGAACAGGGATTCGACGGAAAGCTCGAGCCGGGGCGAAGCCGGCAATGCCTGTCCCAGCCGCCGCTTCAGCAGGCTGCGGAGCTCCCCGATGTCCATGCCGGGCAAAGGCCTCAGGTCGATGCTCAGCTCGCAATGGCCGCAGATGCGGTTGGGATTGTCGCCGCCGTGGATGGCGCCCAGGTTCAGGGTCGGCACCGGCACGGCGAAGGCCGGATTGCGGTAGCGCTCCTGCAACTCCTCGCGGATGGCCAGCAGTTCGGAAATCACCCGGTGCATGCCCTCGATGGCGTTCGCACCCAGGGCGGGATCGCTGGAGTGCCCGGCCTGGCCGCGGACACGGATCGACTCCATCATGACGCCCTTGTGCATGCGAATGGGCCTGAGGCCGGTAGGTTCGCCGATCACGCAGCAACGGGCCGGGGCGAGCTGTTCCGGCAGGAGCGCCTTGGCACCGGCCATGGAGCTCTCCTCGTCCGCCGTGGCGACCAGCAGCAGGGGCCTCCGCAGCGTAGCCGGGTCGATTTCGCTCGCGGCGGACAGTACCAGAGCAAAGAAGGATTTCATGTCTGCACTGCCGAGGCCGTAGATCCGCCCGTCCTTCTCGATCGCCGTGAACGGGTCGCTGTGCCAGCGGTCGGGATCGCAGGGCACCGTGTCGGTATGGCCGGACAGGGCCAGGCCTTCGCCGCCCTCCGCCGGTCCGAGGGTGGCGATCAGGTTGGCCTTGCCGTGTTCCAGCGACTGGATTGCGACGCGGAAGTCCAGCGCTTCGGCCCATTCCGCCAGCAGGTCGATCACGGTCCGGTTGGGCTGGTCGAAGCGCGGGTCGGTGCAACTGACCGAGGGCCGGGCGATCAGCGCCCGGATCATCTCGCGCGGGTGCGGCAGGCGCCGTGCCATGGTTGCGGTGCGAGGCTAGAGATGGTTGTCGGTGACGGCGCCTTCCGAGGCCGAGCTCACCAGCTTGGCGTACTTGGCCAGCACGCCTTTGGTATAGCGCGGCGCTGGCTGGCTCCACTGCGCCAGGCGTCGGCCGATTTCGTCGTCGGTGACGTGCAGCGTCAGTTCGCGGGTCTCGGCGTCGATGGTGATGGTGTCCCCGTCCCCGACGATCGCCAGCGCTCCGCCGGTGTAGGCTTCCGGGGTGATGTGGCCGACCACGAAGCCGTGGGTGCCGCCGGAGAAGCGTCCGTCGGTGATCAGGGCGACCTCCTTGCCCAGGCCCTTGCCCATGACCGCCGAGGTGGGGGAGAGCATCTCGCGCATGCCGGGGCCGCCCTTGGGGCCTTCATAGCGGATGACGATGACGTCGCCTTTCACGATCGTGCCGTCGAGGATGGCCTTGAGTGCATCTTCCTCGCAGTCGAACACGCGGGCGGTGCCGGTGAAGCTCAGGCCCTCCTTGCCTGTGATCTTGGCGACCGCGCCGTCCGGCGCCAGGTTGCCTCTGAGGATCACCAGATGGCTGTCCTTCTTGATGGGGTTGTCCAGCGGCCGGATCATGTCCTGCCCAGCCGGGTAGTCGGGCGCGTCGGCCAGATTCTCCGCCAAGGTCTTGCCGGTCACGGTGATGCAGTCACCGTGCAACAGGCCGGCCTCGAGCAGTTCCTTCATCAGCGGCTGGATGCCGCCGATTTCCACCAGTTCGGCCATGGAGTAACGCCCGCTGGGCTTGAGATCCGCCAGCATCGGCACCTTCCGTCCGATGCGGGTGAAGTCGTCGAGCTTCAGATCGACGCCGCAGGCGTTGGCCATGGCCAGCAGATGCAGCACCGCGTTGGTGGAACCGCCCAGAGCGACCACCACCGTGATGGCGTTCTCGAACGCCGGCTTGGTCATGATGTCGCGGGGTTTGAGTCCCAGGTCTAAGAGCTTGAGCACCTGCGCACCGGCCCGCTCACAGTCCAGTTCCTTGTCCCGGGAAATGGCCGCCTGGGCCGAACTGCCCGGCAGGCTCATCCCCAGTGCCTCGATGGCGGAGGCCATGGTGTTGGCGGTGTACATGCCGCCGCAGGAACCGGGACCGGGGATCGCCTTGGATTCGATGGCGTGCAGCTCGGCGTCGTCGATGCGGTTGTTGGCGCGGGCGCCGACCGCCTCGAACACCGAGACCACGTCCAGCTTCTTGTCGCCGTAGCAGCCGGGCAGGATGGTGCCGCCGTACACGAACACCGCCGGGCGATTCAGGCGGGCCAAGGCGATCATGCAGCCGGGCATGTTCTTGTCGCAGCCGCCGATGGCGACCACCCCGTCATAACCCTGGCAGCCGACCACCGTTTCGATCGAATCGGCGATGACTTCGCGCGACACCAGGGAATATTTCATCCCTTCGGTGCCCATGGAGATGCCGTCGGAAATGGTGATGGTGTTGAAGATGACCGCCTTGCCGCCGCTGCCGTCGACGCCGCGCGCAGCGTCCTCGGCCAGCTTGTTGATGTGCATGTTGCACGGCGTCACCATCGCCCAGGTGGAGGCGATGCCGATCTGCGGCTTGGCGAAATCGGCGTCGCCGAAGCCGACGGCGTGCAGCATGGCGCGGCTCGGTGCGCGCTCCATGCCGTCTACGACCTGGGACGAAAAGGGACGGGGGTGCTTGTCGGTCATGTTGAGTTTCCTTCGGGAATGTCCGGTTCGCCCTGGATGGCGAGGATGAGAGACGTCAGAACGAATCCCAGCTGCTGCGTTTGCGCCAGCCGAGCTGCGGAACGATCAGGCCGAGCACGAAGCCGCCGGCCAGTACGCCGGCGCCGATCAGGAACCAGCGTTGGCGGGTGTCTTCAGCCAACGCCTGGTTTTCCAGGCGCTTGGCTTCGAGATCGCGCTCGACGGTCGCCAGCGTTTCGCGCAGACGGTTGCGTTCCGCTTCGATCTGAAGGGCGTTGGCTGAGGTCTGCCAGATGGAGGCCAGCTCCGCCGTCAAACGCTCGTTTTCGGAGCCGAGATTGCGGGAGTTCGATTCTGCCGTTTCCCGGCCGGATCGCAGGTCGGCGAGTTCGGCTTCGAGTGATTTGCGCTCGTTTTCGATTTCGGCGAGCTTCTGTTTGAGCTCGAGGTTCTTCTGCTTTACCTCGTTGAAGTCCTTCAGGAGAACGACCTGGCCGCCGCGCGGTTTCGGGGCCTGGACCGGCGGTGAGACGGACTCGGCCGGCGCACGGCCGCGTTCCGGTGCGGCGCTCGCTCCCGAGGCCGCGGCAAGCAGAAGGCAGGCTAGGGTTCTTTTCATCTCGGGCCGAATACCAATGAAAAAAACGGACGAATGCAGGTATGGAGGGGCGGAACTCGCCGTATGCCGGCAATGAAAACGAATTATAACGCCGACTGCGGATTCACCAACGCAGTCCGAAAACCGCTTCAAGCCGCCAGCAGAAATTCCAGCAGGGCTTTCTGGGCGTGCAGCCGGTTCTCGGCTTCGTCCCATACGACACTTTGCGGACCTTCGAGCACTTCGGCGGCAACTTCCTCGCCGCGATGGGCGGGGAGGCAGTGCATGAACAGCGCGTCGGGGTGCGCCAGAGCCATGAGCGCAGCGTCCACCTGGTAGCTCCGGAACGCGGCGATGCGCTCGGCCTGTTCGCTTTCCTGTCCCATGCTGGCCCAGACGTCTGTCACGACCAGGTCGGCGCCGGTCACCGCGGCCCGGGCGTCCTGGCCGATCTCGATCCGCTTGCCCGCCGCTTCGACCAGATCGGTCTCGGGTTCGTAGCCCGGGGGGCAGGCGATGCGCAATTCGAAATCCAGCAGTTCGGCGGCGTGGACGTAGGTCTGGCACATGTTGTTGCCGTCGCCGATCCAGGCGACGGTTTTGCCGGCGATGTCCCCGCGGTGCTCGAAATAGGTCTGCATGTCCGCCAGCAGTTGGCAGGGATGGAAGCGGTCGGTGAGTCCGTTGATGACCGGTACCCTGGAACAGTCGGCGAAGATTTCCACGGTGCGGTGCGAATGCGTGCGGAGCATGATGCAGTCCACCATGCGGGACAGCACTCGCGCCGAATCCTCGATCGGTTCGCCGCGTCCGAGTTGCGTATCCCGCGGGGACAGGAAGATGGAACTGCCGCCGAACTGGGCCATGCCGACTTCGAACGACACCCGGGTACGGGTCGAGGATTTTTCGAACACCATCCCCAGGACCTTGTTTTTCAGGGGTTCGTAGGGTTCCTTCCGTCCCTTCAGTTCGATGGCGCGGGTGATCAGTTCCCGGAATTCAGCGGAGCTGAGATCGCGCAAGGTCACGAGATGACGCGGTTTCATGGCGGATCTGCTGGATCGGTGATATCAAGCAACGGTGCCGAGATAGGCATCCACGATGGAGCTCAGTCGCTCCACCAGGTCGTCGGCCTCGGCGTCCGTCAGTATCAGGGGCGGGAGCAGACGCACGGTCCGATCCGCGGTGACGTTGATGAGCAAGCCCTGCTCCCGGGCGATCCCGACGAGATCGGTACAGGGCTGCTCGAATTCGATGCCGACCATGAGGCCCAGGCCCCGGATTTCGGTGATGCCGGGATGCCCGCCAAGGCGGGCCAGGAAGCCGGCCTGCAGCCGCCGGCCAAGGCTTTCCGCCCGTGCCGCCAAGGCCTGCTGTTCCATGGTGTCTATCACCGCCAGGGCAGCGGCGCAGGCCAGCGGATTGCCGCCGAAGGTGGAGGCGTGCTTGCCGGGCGTGAGCATTTCCGCGGCGACGCCGCGCGCGAGGCAAGCGCCGATCGGTACGCCGTTGCCGAGCGCCTTCGCCAGCGTCATCACGTCCGGGACGATACCGGTATGCTGGTGGCCGAACATCCGGCCGGTACGGCCCATGCCCGTCTGTACTTCGTCGAGCATCAATAGCCAGCCGCGGCGCTCGCACAGCGATTTGAGGTGCTCAAGGTAACCGTGAGGCGGAATGCGGACCCCGCCTTCCCCTTGTACGGGTTCGACCAGAACGGCGACGACGTCGGCATCGTAGACGGCGGCGACGGCATCCGCGTCGCCGTAGGGCAGGCGCAGGAAGCCGCCGACCAGGGGCGCAAATCCTTCCTGTACCTTCGGGTTGCCAGTCGCGCTCAGTGTTGCCAGCGTGCGGCCGTGGAAGCTTCCTTCCGTGACGATGATCTTCGGATCGTCGATGCCGCGGTGATGCCCGTAGCGCCGTGCGATCTTGATCGCGGCCTCGTTGGCTTCGGCGCCGGAGTTGCAAAAGAAGGCATTGTCCATCCCGCTCAGGCCGCAGAGGCGTTCGGCCAGATCTTCCTGCAACCCGATGCGGTAGAGGTTGGAACTGTGAACCAGCCGCCCGGCCTGATCGCACAAGGCCTTCGCGACTGCCGGATGGGCGTGACCCAGGCTGCAGACGGCGACGCCCGAAACGGCGTCGAGGTAACGTTTGCCTTCGGTGTCGAAAAGCCACGCCCCCTCACCGTGGGTGAACGTCACGGGTTGCCGGGCGTAAGTCGGCATGATGTTGCTCGTCATCGGTATGCGGAAAAACCCGAAAAAAACAAAAGGCAGTCGAACCAGACTGCCCAGGAAGGGTCGAAGGTTAACGGAAAAGAACGAGCAGCACAAGAACTTCATCGACCCGATACGGCAGGCCGTCTCGGCCAGCGTAGACCAATCGGTCATTCCGCTTGACGTTCAGGGTTTCGTATCGAAGAATCTGAAAATTTCACCCGGAGCAAATGAAGAGGCAAACCGTGGACGTGATCGAAAGTATCAAGCGCCAGATCGCAGACAATCCCGTCATTCTGTACATGAAGGGAACGCCTGATTTCCCCCAATGCGGATTTTCCGGACGGGCCGTTCAGATTCTCGACCAATGCGGGGCGGAGTACGCTTTCGTCAACGTCTTCGAGGCGCCAGGGGTTCGCGAGAACCTGAAGCTGGTTTCCAACTGGCCGACTTTTCCGCAGTTGTTCGTTGGGGGGGAACTGGTCGGAGGCAGTGACATCATGATGGAGCTCTACGAGAGCGGCGAACTGCAGAAACTGCTTGCCGGGGCAAAAAAGACTGGGGAGCAGCAGGCCTGAACCCGGCCGGTCATTCCGGCGGCAGGAGTTCGGTCATCCGCTTCCAGCGGTTGACGATGGTGCAAAAGAGCCGGGCGGTCTGGTTGGCGTCGTAAGCCGCCGAATGGGCTTCCTGATGGTCCCAGCTGAGCCCCGCCGCTTGCGCCGCTCGCGCCAGCACGGTCTGGCCGTAGGCGAGGCCGCCCAGAGTTGCGGTATCGAACGTGCTGAATGGGTGGAAGGGGTTCTTCTTGATCCTGGTGCGGCTCGATGCGGCGTTGAGGAAGGCGATGTCGAAAGCGGGGTTGTGGCCCACGAGGATCGCCCGCGTGCAGCCGTGCTGCCGGATGGCTTGCTGGACGGCGTCGAAAATCTGCGACAGCGCCTCGCGTTCGTCCACCGCGAACCGGAAAGGATGAAACGGATTGATCTTGTTGAAGCTCAGTGCGGCTTCATCCAGCTTGGCGCCTTCAAACGGCTTCACATGCAGCTGATGGGTGCGGACGGGGTGAAGATTTCCCGATTCGTCCATGTCCAGATGGACCGCGGCGATTTCGAGGAGCGCGTTGGCATGCGGATCGAAACCCGAGGTCTCGACGTCGACGACGACCGGCAGGTAACTGCGGAAGCGCCTGGCCATAGGGGATTTGCGGGATGTCATAAAGGGGTGCCGATCACGGGCTTGCGGTGCATTAAAACCCATTGTAAGGCGATTTCGGGGCTGATTGCATTGCGGATTGCGGTGTAGCGTTTAGAATACGCACACGCGTCAAGATCCCCTGGAATCACGAGATCAAGGGTACAAAAACAGTATGGAAAATTCTCGAATCATGCCCGACCGGCTTGCGCTGGTCTTCATAGTCGCAGCGGGAGCGGCCGGCTGTGCGTCGGACAACGTCAAACAGGAGGAGCCGGCCAAGCCGAGCGCGCCCCTCGCGTCCGCCGATTCGCGCGACCCTTGGGAGGGTTGGAATCGCGGTGTGCAGTCCTTCAACGACGGGGTGGACGATTACTTCATGAAGCCCGTGGCCAAGGGCTATCAATGGGCTACGCCCAAAGTCGTCGACAAGGGGGTCACGAATTTTTTCAGCAATGTCGACGATGTTTCGGTGATTGCGAACGATCTGCTTCAGTTCAAACTGGCGCAGACGGGGCAGGATTTGGGGCGCCTCATCGTCAACTCGACGATCGGCATGGCGGGATTCATCGACGTGGCCGACAAGCTCGACCTGCCCAAGCACTACGAGGACTTCGACCAGACTTTGGCGACCTGGGGTGTTCCCGCCGGTCCGTATCTCGTACTGCCTGTCATCGGGCCCGGTTCGCCTCGCGGTGTGGTCGGTTTCGCCGGCGACACCGCGGCCAACCCCATCAACTACATCACCCCGGCGGGCATTCCCTGGGGAGCGGGGACGGGGCGGTATGTGGACATCCGTGCCGATATGCTGAGCGCGACCAAGATCGCCGACGAGGCCTCGGTGGACCGCTACGAATTCATTCGCAATGCGTATTTCCAGCAGCGCAACTATCTGATTCATGATGGTAACCCCCCGCTGGAAGAGGATTTTGGCGGCGGCGAAGGCGTGGAGATGGAGTTTGAGCTGCAGGGCATCGAAGACCGTGCCAACGAAGCCAAAGGGAAGGAAAAAGCTAAGCCGGCTTCACCCTGACGGTTTTTCCGCAGTTGCATGAAAAAGCCCGCTCACGAAGCGGGCTTTTTCGTGGCCGGCCGTTTAGCCCGAGCGGCGAGACGCCCGCCAGGTGAGGGATTCTCCGGCCATGGCGGGAACCAGTCGTTCCGGTCCGAACGCTAAGGTTTCCGGAACCTGCCATGTCGTTCGGTGCAAGGTAAGGGTGCCGCCGTTCCTGGGGATGCCATAGAAATCGGCGCCGTTGTGGCTGGCGAACCGCTCGAGCATATGCAGCGCGCCCGCACGCTCGAATGCCAGGGCATAGAGCTCCATGGCCGTCAACGCTGTGTAGCAGCCAGCGCAGCCGCAGGCACTCTCCTTCTGCGGCCTGGCGTGGGGGGCGCTGTCGGTGCCGAGGAAGAAGTGGGCGTCGCCGCTGGTCGCAGCCGCTACCAGCGCCTGCCGATGGGATTCGCGCTTGAGCACCGGCAGGCAGTAATGGTGCGGACGGATGCCGCCGGTCAGCAAGGCGTTGCGGTTGTAGAGCAGATGGTGGGCCGTGATGGTGGCTCCGACCCGGGGACCGCAGCTTTGCACGAACTCTACGCCCTCCTTCGTCGTCACGTGTTCGAGGACGATGCGCAGTGCTGGGAAGCGCCTTACCAGCGGTTCCAGCACCGACTCGATGAAGCGTGCTTCCCGGTCGAAAATGTCGACGTCGGGATCGGTGACTTCGCCGTGGACGAGCAGCGGTACCCCATGCCGTTCCAGGGCTTCGAGCGCCCAGTGGATTTTTTCGATACCGGTGACTCCGGCCTCGGAGTGGGTAGTGGCGCCAGCCGGGTAGAGCTTGAATCCGATGATCTCCGGTGCTTCGGCCGCGCGCCGGATCTCCTCGGCCGGTGTGGCATCCGTCAGATAAAGCGCCATCAGCGGCTCGAAGCGCGCGCCTTCCGGCAGGGCTGCAAGGATGCGGCCACGGTATTCCAGCGCCGCCGCCGTCGTCGTCACCGGCGGCTTCAGGTTGGGCATGACGACCGCCCGGCCGAATTGGCGAGCGCTATGGTCCACTATATCCGCCATGGCCGCACCGTCGCGCAGGTGCAGATGCCAGTCGTCGGGTGTCGCCAGCGTGATCGAGTCCATGCCGATTCCGGGGAGATGAGCTTCTCCGGGAATTATACCGGCCTCTCGCCGGTTTTCCTTCAGAACGCCAGCTTGACGCCCGCCCAGGCCGCCCTGGGCGAGCCCGGCCCGACGAATCGGTTGTTGGTGTATTCGGGCCCCAGTACTTCCTGAGGATTGCCGTACATGCCGAACGTCTGGTACTGCGCGTCGAACAGGTTGTTGACGCGGAAGAACATCGAAAAATGCTCGTCGTAGCGGTATTCCCCGTGCAGCATCACGATGGTGTAGTCCCCCAGCGGTTCGGTCAGATTGGCTTCGTCGCCGCGCAAATACTGCCCGCTGTTGTAGATGATCTCGGTGCCGGCGGTGAGTCCTTCCAGGATGGTCACGGAAGCGTTGAACTTCAGCATGTTCTGGGGGATGCCGGGGATGTGGTCTCCCTTTTGCACATAGATCAGGCCATCCTGGGCGTAGGGGTTGTTCGGACTGTTTTCGACGAACGGGGTCTGGAAAGTGGCGTCGAGCAAGGTGTAGTTCAGCCCCATCCGGAATCGCTCGAACTCGGCGTTGACGCCAAGTTCGAAGCCCTGGCGCAGGGTCTGGCCGACGTTGTCGAAATAGCCCTCGTTGTTATATACGCCGCTCGCTGCGATGAAGAGGATGTCGTTGCTGTTCTCGGTCTGGAACAGCGTCGCGTTCCAATTGATGTCGCCCTCCAGAACGCCACCGAAATCGATATCGGCGAATCCGCCGCGCGCGCCGATTTCGCCGGTGGTCGCGACCACCTGTTTGAGCGGCGGATCGGATAGGAAGGCGTTGGGCAGTTTGCAGGGCTGGGCCGGGTCGGCACAACTGAGTTCGAGCGGCGTCGGCGCGCGGTTCGACTGGCTGAAGTTGCCGAAGAAGTTGAGTTCCGGTCGCCAGTTGTAGGTGAGGCCGGCGGAAGGATTGATCCGGTCGTAGCTGTGGTTGCCGTTCAGCTCGGTGCCGATTTGATCGACGAGTTCGATCTGGGTCAGGTTGTAGCGGCCCGCGACGGTAAGCGTGAGTTCGTCCGTGAGGGAAAACGAATCGCTCAGATAGACCCCGTAGTTGTAGACGCTGGTATGGAGGCGCACCCGCGGCGCTTGGAGGATGACGCCGCTTCCCAGGGTGCCGCGGCTGTTCAAGAGTTCCGCCAGTTCGGTATCGGCGCCGTAATCGACCTGGCCCTGGTTGTAGACGCCGCCGACCAGGAAGCGGTTGCCGTAACCGCCGAGCTTCTGGTTGAACGCCGTCTGCAGGCTGCCGCCGTAGTTGCGCTGGTTGGTCTGGGTGAAATTGTTGGTGGCGCCCTCGACCTTGGGGGTGGACACCACGGGCCTGCCGTAGATGTCGAATACTTCTTCGCCTTCCCCGCCGTCGTCGCACATATAAGTGGGATCGTCTTCACAGGGTTCGTAGTCCGAACCGTCTCCGTTGAAGGTGCTGATCAGGTTCTGGCGGAAGAAGGCGTTGCCGGACAGTTCGATGTCGTCGGTCAGCCAGTGATTGCCGTCCAGCGAGGCTAGGAACAGGTTGGTCTTGGTCTGGTCCGGATAGGTGAAAACGGCGTTGGGCTGCTGGTCGAAGAGTTGGATCGGAACCGCGCCGTTGCCGACCATGCTGTCGTCGGTCGCCGCGAAGTTCATGTTGAGATTGGAGCGGTCGTCGTTTTTCCAGCTCAGGGTGGAGAACCACTGCATCACGCCGGTAGGTGAGTATTCGCGCCAGCCGTCTTCGTGGAAATTGCGGAAATGGAAATAGGCCCCGAATTCGCCGTTGTTCCAGCCGGTTTCGACCTCCTCCGAGTTGCGGCCCCAGGAACCGCCGAACAGTTCCGCCCGGTAGCCCGGCGCCGTGAAACCGTTCTTGGTGCGGACGCTGATCGCGCCGCCCAGGGTGTTCTGGCCGAAAACCGGGTTGGAGCCGGATTCCAGGCTCATCCTGTCGATGGCGCCTTCGGGGATGAGGTCCCAGTTCACCGTGTCGCCGAAGGGCTCGTTGAAGCGGATGCCGTTCACGTACACAGAAAGGCCCTGCGGCAACCCCAGCAAGGGTGAGGCGACGAAGCCGCGGTACTGCACGTCCGGCTGGAACGGGTTGTTCTGGGCGTCGTTGACGTTGACGCTGCCGAAGAATCGGTTCATGTAGTCCGGCAGGGTGACGCTTTCCGCTTGGTCCAGCTCCTTGGCGTCGACGGTCTGGACATGGGACGGGAGCTTGTATTCCTCCACCCCCGAATCGCCGACCGGCGAGTCGGCGATGACCTTGACCGTCTCCAACTGCACCGTCTTGTCCGCCGCTTTCTGGGATTCGACGGCCTTGGCGGGTTCCTCCGCGGCGCCGGCGTATTGGGCGAAACTCAAGGCGGCGATGCCGCAGACGGTGATCTTCCGCATTTCGATGTCACTCTCAAAAAATCGCGCAATGATAGGGAATGGCTGCCCGAGACGGATAGGGAAAATATCCCGCCGTTCGGACGCCTGCGGGTTTGACAAAACCGCCCGGCGGCAAGAGACTGCCGCGACCTTTCGGAGCCCGATCGCGTCCTTTTGAATCAATAAGGAGTAACGACAGCCATGCAGTATGCAGTCCTGGTTCTCATCCTGATCGCTCTGCTGATCGTGTTCATCTACAACGCCCTGGTGCGGCTACGGGTGCAGTGCGACAACGCCTGGGCCGACATCGACGTGCAGCTCAAGCGCCGCTACGATCTGATCCCGAACCTGGTGGAAACCGTCAAGGGATACGCGGCGCATGAAAAGGGCACGCTGGAGGCCGTCGTCGACGCACGCAACCGGGCCATGTCGGTGCCCGGGACCGCGGGGCGGGCCGAGGCGGAGGAAGCCCTGAGCGGAGCGCTACGGCAGCTCTTCGCATTGGCCGAACAGTATCCCCAGTTGAGGGCGGTCGAAAGCTTCAACCAGTTGCAGAGCACCCTCACCGAAATCGAAGACACGGTGCAGAACGCCAGGCGCTACTACAACGCCGCGGTGCGCGACCTCAACACCCGGATCGCCCAGTTCCCTTCCAATCTCATTGCGAACAGCTTCGGCTTCACCGCCCGTACCTTTTTCGAGCTCAGCGAAACGGCCCAGCGCGAGACTCCATCTGTGCGCTTCGACACCGGCGTCCGCTGAAGGGGGCGATGATGCGGCGGGCAGTCCTATTGTTCGTCTGTCTGGTCTTTACTTCTCAAGTCCAGGCCCGGTCTCTGTTGATCCAGAGTTTCCATGCCGACATCGTGGTAGGAGCCGACGGCGGGCTGGACGTCACCGAAACCCTCCGTCCTCGCTTTGAGGGCAGCTGGAATGGCATCTACCGCTCGATTCCGGTCGAGTACCGTACGCCGCAGGGGTTCAACTACCGCTTGTTTCTCGACCTGCTCGGCGCGGCCGATCCGCAGGGGGCGTCGCTGAAGGTGGAGGACGGCAGCGAACGCCATTACCGCAAATTCAAGATATGGATCCCGGGTGCGGAGGATGCGGGCAAGACCGTGATATTGCATTACCGGGTGCGCAATGGACTCAAGTTTTTCGACGATCATGACGAGTTGTACTGGAACATCACCGGCGACGAATGGGAGGTTCCCATCGAGGCCGCCAGCGCCCACATCGTGCTGCCGTCCGGCGCCGAAGGCATCCGCACCCTGGCCTTCACGGGCAGCTACGGTTCACGGGAAGAGGCCGCCGATGTGCAGGTGCGCGGCCGCGAAATCGATTTCCGCATGCAGCGTCCACTGGCTTTCCACGAAGGCCTGACCGCGGTCGTCGGCTGGAACAAAGGGGCGGTGCAGCGGCCTACGATGACGGCGCGAACCGCGGACTTCCTGCGCGCCAACTGGCCTTTGGGCCTGCCCCTGGTCGTGCTGGCCGCGATGTACCGGCACTGGTCCGTCCGCGGCCGCGACCCGCGCCTTCGCCCCATCGCGCCGCAGTACCGGCCGCCGGAAGGACTGACGCCGGCCGAACTGGGAACCCTGATCGACAATTCCGCGGACATGCGCGACATCACCGCCACCCTGGTCGATCTCGCGGTCAAAGGCTATGTCCTGATCGAAAAGGAGGAAACCGACCGGCTGCTGGGAGTCTTCAAGGACACCGATTACCTGTTCCGGTCGCGCCAGCCGCCTTCCGCCTGGAATGTACTCCACGCCCATGAGCGGGCACTCCTGAGCGGCGTGTTTTCCGGCGGTGTGAAGGAAAGCGCTAGGCTTTCCGAGATGGAGCGGAAGTTCTATACCCATCTACCCGGCATCCGCGACAAGATCTTCGACTCCCTGATGGCGCAACGCTATTTCGCCGCCCGCCCCGACCGGGTGCGGAGGAACTATATGCTGGGCGGTCTGGTGCTCGGCGTGGTCTGGTTCTTCGGCGCGATTCTGGCCGCCAATTACGCCAGCCTGCATTGGGGCATGGCAGCCGGCACGCTGGTCCTGCCCGGCTTGATTTCCGCGGTGATCGTCGCCGCTTTCGGCTATTTCATGCCGGCCCGGACGTTGGCGGGGACACGGGCGCTGGAAGCCGCGCTCGGATTCGAGGACTTCCTGGAAAAGGTGGAAGCCGACCGCATGGACCGGATGATCCGCACCCCCGAAATGTTCGAGAAGCTGCTGCCCTACGCCATGGCGCTGGGCGTGGAAAAGCGCTGGGCGGCGGCGTTCGCCGGCATCTGCACCGAACCGCCGGCTTGGTATCGAGGCGGGAGCGCGATGGATTTCGATGCCGGCGGTTTCTCCCGCGATCTCGGCCGCATGTCCGCGCAGGCCGCGTCGGCCATGAGCTCGGCGCCGCGCAGCTCCGGCGGGTCAGGCTTCAGTGGGGGAAGTTCCGGCGGCGGTTTCGGCGGCGGGGGCGGCGGCGGATTTTAACCTGGCCTGCTGCGGGCGCTCCGCCGTCCGTGATATGTTTTTCCAATATGGGCAAGCCATTTGCGCCGGTTTTGCCATCATCCGCAACAGACCACTGAGGATTCCCAAGTCATGAATGACCGTAACGATTCGAGCGACGACCAAGGCTTGCGCCTGTCCATCTTAGGGATGCGCTGCGCGGGTTGCGTCGAGGCCGTCGAAACCGCGTTGAAGGACGTACCGGGTGTGGAGGCCGTCAGTGTCAATTTCGGTGACCATTCCGCCTTGGTGAAGGGCAAGGCCGATTCGGAAAGCTTGAAGGCGGCGCTCAAGGAGGCAGGCTACGACGGCGCGGTGATGGAAGCCCTCGAAGACCCTTCGGCACAGGAGCGGGCGGAAGAGGAGCGCTACCGCGAACTGCTGAAAAAAGCCGCCTGGGCCGGCTCCCTCGGCGTGCCGCTGATGCTGGGCGCGCACCTGGACTGGTTTCCGATGATCGGGACGTCGGCCGGAACGACGTTCTGGACCCTCGTTTCGCTGCTCACGCTGGCGGTGCTGTATTTCTCCGGCGGGCATTTCTTTCGCGGCGCGGTCAAGTCGTTCCAGCATCGCCAGGCCAACATGGACACGCTGATCGCGCTGGGTACCGGCGCGGCCTGGTTCTATTCGACGGTGGCCATCGATTCCGCCGATCTGCTGCCGGCGCAAGGGCAGCACGCCTATTTCGAGGCGGCGGCGATCATCATCGCCTTCATCAATTTCGGCTCGGCGTTGGAGACTCGCGCCCGCGGGAAGACCTCATCCGCGATCCGCGCACTGATCGGCCTGCAGCCCCGTACCGCGCGGGTGATCCGCGATGGCCAGGAACTCGACGTGCCGATTTCCGAGGTCGGTCTGGACGAGGTCCTGAGGGTGCGACCGGGCGAAAAGATTCCGGTGGACGGTACCCTGGTCGAGGGCCGGTCGACGGTAGACGAGTCCATGCTGACCGGCGAGCCGATTCCGGTGGAAAAAGGCGAGGGCGATACGGTGGCGGCGGGTACCCTGAACCAGTCCGGCACCTTCCTGTTCCGCGCCACCCGCATCGGCCGCGACACCGTGCTGGCCCAGATCATCGCCAGCGTGCGGCAGGCCCAGGCCACCAAGCCCGAGATCGCCCGTTTGGTGGACAAAGTCTCCGCGGTGTTCGTGCCTGCGGTGGTCGGCATCTCCGCCTTCACCTTCCTGGTCTGGTGGATTTTCGGGCCGGCGCCTTCATTCGGCTATGCCTTCGTCACCGCAATGACGGTGCTGGTCATCGCCTGTCCCTGCGCTCTGGGGCTGGCGACGCCGATTTCGATCATGGTCGCGGTCGGGCGGGCCGCACAGCACGGCATCCTCATCCGCCGGGGCGAGGCACTGCAGAGCGCGGGGCGGCTCACCGCGGTGGTGCTGGACAAGACTGGCACCATCACCGAAGGCCGGCCCAGCGTGATGGGCATCGACACGGCCAAGGGCTGGTCGGAAAAGCGCGTGCTGGGTCTGGCCGCGAGCCTCGAGGCGGGTTCCGAACATCCGCTGGCTTCGGCGGTGCTGCGGGCCGCGGAGGCGGGCAAGATAGCGACGTCTGCGGTGGACGGTTTCGTCGCGGAACCCGGTCACGGCGTCGCCGGCAGCGTCGACGGCATTCGGTTGCTGCTCGGAAATGTGGTCATGCTGGAAAAGTACGGCGTCGATTTGCAGGCTTTCGAGGCCCAACTGGCGAGCTGCTTCAAGGAGGCCCTGACGCCTCTCCTGCTGGCGGCCGATGGCCAGGTGGTCGGCCTGCTGCGGGTCGCCGACCCGATCAAGCCGGATGCCCGCGAGGCAGTGCAGTGCCTGAAGGAACTCGGCGTCCGAGTCTTGATGGTGACCGGCGATCATGAGGCGACCGCGCGGGCGATCGCCCGCTCCGCCGGCATCGATGAAGTCCGCGCCCAGGTCTTGCCGCAGGACAAGGCGACGGTGGTGAAGGAGCTCCAGTCGCGCGGCGAGATCGTCGGCATGGTCGGCGACGGCATCAACGACGCACCGGCCCTTGCGCAGGCCGATGTGGGTTTCGCCATCGGCACCGGCACCGATATCGCGATCGAAAGCGGCGATGTCGTGATCATGGCGGGTTCGCCGCTGAAAGTCTCCGAAGCCATTCATTTGTCGCGGCTGACGGTGCGCAACATCAAGCAGAATCTGCTGGGGGCGTTCATTTACAACACCCTGAGCATACCGGTCGCGGCGGGTATCCTGTACCCGTTCGCCGGCGTGCTGCTGAACCCGATGATCGCCGGGGCGGCCATGGCGCTTTCTTCGGTCACCGTGGTGACCAACGCCAATCGTTTGCGCTGGCTATGAATCGGCGGAAAAAAGCCTATCCTTTTCCGCTGCAGTCGATATAACCCACAATAAGGAGGAGCGTCATGACGGAATTCGCACGACCCATGGTATCGCTGGGTTTCACTGCCGAGCTTTTTCCGCCCGGCACCCATATGTGCTACCTCTACAACGACGAACAGGAACGCCTGGAAATCATGTCCGACTTCGTGCGCAGCGGCATCGAGGCGGGGGAGAAGATCGGGTATTTCGTCGAGGAGATGACTCCTCAGGCGCTACGAGACTACTTCGCGGGTCTTGGCATTGTGCCCGCCGAAGAATCGCAGTTGGACATCAAGCCGTCACTCGAGGTCTATTGCCCGGATGGCCGCTTTTCGCCCGACCGGATGCTGGGCCGCCTGCGTTCAGCCTACGACGACGGTATCCGGGAAGGGTTCAACGGTGTCCGGCTGACCGGCGAAATGCATTGGGCGCTGCGGGGGCTGCCCGGCTCGGAGCGGTTGGCTGAATACGAAGCCCGCATCAACCTGCTGGTGGTAGATTCTCCTTCTAGCGTGATTTGCCAATACGACGCCAATCACTTCGACGGCGTCACTCTGTTCAAGGTGCTGAACGCCCATCCCATGATGATCGTGCGGGGACAGGTCGTCCACAATCCGTACTATCTTCCCCCTCAGGAATATTTCGCCCGTTATCCGGCGCCAAATGCCTGAGCGATGACCCGCTTGGAGTTGGAGGCGACCGTCCTCGGGCGCCTCCTCGTGATTCAGGAAACGCTGGACATACTCCCCGATCCGGCGGGCATCGGGGAGTTCCTGGATGCCGCTTTGTCCGAGGTGCCCGGGGTGGCGGGCGCCCATCTTTGCGTCGATGGCAAGCTGGTGCCGGCCTCTGCCGACCTTGCCCCCCTTTGCGCCGGCATGGAACCGAATCATGCGCGGATTGCGGCCGGCCCCATGGGTGAAGGCCAAAGGCTTTTCGTCTATCCCTTGCGGATCGCCTCCCGCTTTTACGGTGCGCTGCTGCTGCGCTTGTCGGACCCGGCGGAGTTCCGGAATTACCGGGATTTCCTGGGCAATATCGCCAACGTGGTGGCACGGACCCTGGAGAATCGCGCGTTCGTAGCGGAACTGGCTCGCTCCAACCGCTTGCTCGAACAGCGTGTGGACGAGCGTACCCGCGCGTTGTCCGAGAAGACCGAAGAGCTTCAGCGCGAATGCGAGATTCGCCGCGCCATCCAGGACGATCTGGCAGAGAGTGAGGAGAAGTTCCGCCAGATCAGCACTGCGGCGCTGGACGCCATTGCGATCATCGACGGCCGCGGTCGGGTGACTTACTGGAATCCGGCGGCGGAGGCCATGTTCGGCTACTCGAGTGAGGAAATCGTCGGACGCGATCTCCACGAAGTGCTGGCGCCCGATCCCTACCTCGAGCGTTACCGCGCCGGAATCGCCGAGTTCCGGCGGAGCGGTACCGGCGCGGCGATAGGCCTGACGCGGGAAATGTACGCAATGCGCAAGGACGGCACCGAATTTCCGATAGAGCTTTCGGTGTCTTCGGTGAAGATCCGCGGGGAGTGGACTGCCATCGGAATTATCCGGGACATCACAGAGCGGAAACATTCGGATTCCCTCAAGGCCAGGCTGGCCGCCATCGTCGAATCGTCGGCAGACGCCATACTGGCCAAGACCCTCGACGGCATCATCACGAGCTGGAACGCCGCCGCCGAGAAGATGTACGGTTACCGCGCCGAGGAAATCATCGGCCAGCCGGTTACCCGCCTGGCGCCCCCGGAGCTCCGCGGCGAGATTCGCTGGTGTCTGGCCGAAATTGCCGAGGGCAGGCCCGTCCGGGATCTCGAGACTCGGCGCATGACCAAGAACGGAGAGAAATTCGACGTTTCGCTGACGATTTCCCCGGTGCGCGGCGAAGAGGGGAAGGTTGTGGGCGCCTCCGCCATCGGACGCGACATCACCGAATTCAAGCGATCGGAACAAGCGTTGCGGCGGCTCAACAGGGTGCTCAAGACGGTCACCGGCTGCGACAGCGTATTGGTCCGGGCGCGGAGCGAAGCCGAACTGCTCGGCGAGATGTGCCACGTCATCGCCGACGCGGGGGGATATGGCAAGGCGTGGGTAGGCGTGCTCCCGGAGGATGCGAACGCACATGTGCCGCCTGAGGTCTATCACAGCGAAACGCCAGGAATCTTGGACTTCGTTTCAAGGCTGCGGGAGCGCGAAGTGTTCGATTCCATCCTTTGCAGCGTGGGCCATTCCGGGGTCAGGCGGGTGTTGCGGGAGGTCGACCAAGCGTCGCCGCTGTTCCCCTTGCGTCACTGTGCCATCGCACAAGGCTGTGATGCCTTCGCGCTGATTCCGATACGGAACGGCTCGGACGTCGCCGGCATGCTGGGGCTCTGTGCGGAGACTCTGGAAGCCTTCGATGGCGACGAAATGGCGCTGCTGGAAAAACTGGCGGGTGATATGGCATACGGCATCGCTCATCTGCGGGACCAGGCCGAGCGCCTGAAGACCGCCGATCGGATCACGCGAAGCCTGGAGCAGACGATTCAAGCCGTCGCCACCACCCTTGAAATGCGGGACCCCTACACCGCCGGCCACCAGCGGCGAGTAGCCGATCTCGCTGCGGCCATCGCGAAAAAACTGAATTTGACCGAAGACGAGGTGCACGGCATCCGGCTGGCCGGCATGGTCCACGATCTCGGCAAGATTCGCATCCCCGCCGAAATCCTGACCAAGCCGGGCCGGCTGACCCCCTTGGAATTCGATTTCATCAAAACCCACTCCCAGGTCGGGTACGACATACTCAAGGACGTCGCATTCCCCTGGCCGATCGCAGACATGGTCCTTCAGCACCACGAGAAGCTGGACGGTTCGGGGTATCCGCAGGGCCTAGCCGGTGACGCCATCCTCCTCGGCGCGCGGATCATCGCGGTCGCGGACGTCATGGAGGCGATGTCGTCACATCGTCCCTACCGGCCCGGTCTCGGCAACGAAGCGGCGCTGGCGGAACTGGAGGCACGCCGCGGAAGCTGGTACGACGCAGGGGTCGTCGATGCCTGCAAGGCCCTTTTCCGCGACGAAGGCTACCCGCTGCAGTAACGCCCCTTGCGGATATAGGCGCAAGAGGCATGGGTTGAGATGCCGGGAGCGGTAAGCCGGAGCCAGGTGTCGGTCGGGGAGCGCACGGAATCATGCCTCACCTGAGCAGGAGGCGGTGTGCGCTGCCAGGGCCGCATGTGAAATGGTAAGATGCGAGCCGCTACTGCACGACCCACGCCTCGGTGGTGAAACTGGTAGACACAAGAGACTTAAAATCTCTCGGTTGCAAAGCCGTGCCGGTTCGATCCCGGCCCGAGGCACCAGGAAAAATCAATTCCTTTAAACTCCCCGCGCGCTACTTTGATCTGTTCCGATCTCGGGAGCATCCACAAACTGTCCACGCACGCTCGAAAGCGCGGTGAAACGGACCGCTTGCTCCAGGTGATCCGGTGGGAGGCGAGCGTATCGCATTGTTATCGTCAGTCCATGCCGGACAGCGTGGAATACATCTCGCGCGGGATGTACGGCAGCGGGTACGGAATCATCGGGATCTTCGCTTGACTGCTTTCTTCGTCCGTCATAGTCTCGAGCGCCGGCTATAAGCCGCTTTAGATAGCACGTTTCGACCTATTTACCTGACCGAATTCGCGAATTTCGAGAAGGGTTGGGCCTGGGAAGGCAAGCGTTCGCAGATAAAATGCGGCGTCAAGAAAGCCACGCTCGAAAACATCGAACGCGGACAGCAGCGAGTGACGGAAGAACTTCTTGTCGCCATAGGCGAGAATCGCCCAAGTACGCTCGCTCGGGCCACTCTGCACGAAATCAGGACGCAAAAGAAAGTCATGGGAACGGTTCACATCATTTTTGGTCCACAGGGCGCAGGCAAGTCAACCTACGCGAGAAAGCTTTCCCTGGAAATCCAAGGGGTTCGCTTTTCTATTGATGAATGGATGCATCAACTGTTCGGTCCGGACCAACCCCAGCCGATAAGCTTCTCGTGGGTCATCGACCGAGTTCGCAGGTGCGAAAAGCGGATATGGGCAACTGCGTTAGAGGTTGCCCTGGCGGGCGGAAATGTTGTCTTGGACCTCGGCTTTATGAAAGTCGAAAGTCGCAGCGAGTTTCAGTCGATGGCCGATGCCGCGGGTTTGTCGACTCAGCTCCATTTCATCGACGCACCGCATGCAGTTAGGAAGGAACGCGTGCTTACAAGGAACGCGGAAAGAGGGGAAACCTTCTCGTTTGAGGTTACGTCCGATATGTTCGACTTTATGGAGAGGGAGTTTCAGCGACCCACCGATAAAGAACTCTGCGCCGCAATTTAGACTATTTCAGCTTGAGAGTAAGTGCATCGGAGTATACGACATACACCGCTAGACGTCGGCACAATACCCGGACTAACAGCCAAAAGTGGCCAGCGCACCAACGGCCAAAGCGTAAGCGACACATCAACCCGTCATAGGGGAGGGAATATGAACGTGCAATTCCGAGGGCTACGCGTCGCCAGCGCGGTCTTTGCCCTCATTGCCTTCGCACAACTCATGCGGTTGGTGATCCGCCCGGAAATCCTCATCGCTGGCCGTCAAATGCCAATTTGGCCAAGCGTACTGGCCACAGTCATCTTGGGAGGTTTGAGCTTTTGGCTTTGGAAGCTTTCCCGCACGCCATACCAATGAAATATTCCGTTCGGATGATAATCAGATTCTAACTATTAATCCGGCCTGACTTGAGCGTACAGGTCACCTCACGCCGGCTGCGGCCTGCAGTGGGTTCGGCGTGCGAATAAATGGGACCGGAGTAATAGTTGGCGCGGAAGATTCAGGCTCACAGCCCGGAGCGGCTTTCGCAGTCGCAGGTGGAGCAGCTCGTCGGCCGTCTGGAATGCCAGCGGTCGGTGATCTGCTTACGAATTCCGTCTGGCAACAAGTCGGGCGCCTTATGGCCTGAGCTTGGGAGTTGACGAATGAATACATACGTTGCCCTTTTCCGTGGCATCAACGTCGGCGGCAACTGTACCCTTCCGATGAAGGAGCTTGTTGCTATCCTGGAAGAAATAGGCGCGCAGAATGTGAGGACATATATTCAAAGTGGCAACGCGGTATTTAAAAGCACCGAAAGGAATCTGGCGCATCTTTCCATGCAGCTTTCCGCTGAAATCAAGAAGCGCCGCGGTTTCGAGCCGCATGTGAACATCCTCACCCTCGAAGCACTAGCTAAAGCTGTTGCAGATAATCCTTTCCCAGAGACTGTAATCGATCCTGGCAGTCTGCACCTAGGCTTTCTCTCTGCATCACCCAAGAATCCCGATCTGGACAAGCTCTCCGCTCTAAAAAAGGATACCGAACGATTTCACTTAGCTGATAATGTGTTTTATCTCCACGCACCCGAGGGGGTCGGTAGATCAAAGCTTGCAGCAAACTCCGAAAGACTTTTGGGTGTCTCGATGACTGATCGAAACTGGAGAACCGTTTGTAAAATCATGGCAACGGCGGAATTGTGAATTTGCATAATAAACACCTCGTCAAGGTGGAGAAGGCTTTTATATGATTAAGGGTTCATGTCTATGTGGTTCTGTCAAATGGAGTTTCGAAGGAACACCGGACGGCGCAACAGCCTGTAACTGTACTGCATGTCGTCGCTATGGAGTGCTTTGGGCGTATGGCTATGAGAACCAAGAAATCACAGTCTGCGGCGCAGCGAAAGCCTACGCTCGGGGTAAAGCATTGACCTTCAACTTCTGCCCTACGTGCGGCTGCCTCGCGTATTGGCGCGGCCTTCAGACAGACGAGAGGGGAAGAAGGCGAATCGCAGTCAATCTTCGTCTTGCCGAGCCAGAAGCCGTGGCCTCGGTTCCGATCGATCACTTTGATGGATACGATACCTTTGACGATCTGCCGCGGGATGGTAAGTGTGTCAAAGACTATTGGTTTTAGTTCAGCGGGTCGAACGAGAATATTGAATAACTCAGGGCTCGAGCGGGTTCGGCTAACGCTACGCCGTTGAGCTTTACAATCGATAAGAGCAGGATATTCGAGATGCTTGGCACAGACATTTCGCAGGTTGAAGTTTCTGGCATTTCAAAGCATGGGCTTTTTGCCGGAGGAGATTATAAATGGGGCTGAGGAGGAGTTGGCGAAAGCGGGTTTCGTGGAAGTCGTTCAGCAGATGCGGGATGATCTGGCCCCCGTGGTATCGGCTCGTCGGCCGGTGTGAGGGTTTGGTGGGGCGGCTGGCGGTCGCGAATCATTTGTGAGCGCGTGCAATGGTGAGGGTGCTACTTCTCGCTTGCTTCTTTTTCTCTCCTGCCGTGACCTGGGCGGTGTTCAAACCCATACGTGTTGTCGCTCCGGAATGGGTGGGCAACATTTCCTGCGTCAGTGCAAAGGTCTGCGTTGAAGGTACGGAGAGGTCAAGGGAGGCGATCACGCTGTATAACGATGCGGTTTCTTTTGTTTCGTCCGCTGTCGGCCCTTTTGCGGATGAGCCTGTCGTAATTTTCTGCGGTACTGCGGAGTGCGCCCGTTCGTTCGGATTCGATAAGGCTGCCGCAATCACTGTGGGGAGATTTGGGATCGTGGTCAGTCCTCGAGGCTGGAAGCCGTATTACGTGCGGCACGAAATGATTCATCATCGCCAGGCAGAGGAACTGGGGGTGTTGAGGCAATGGCTCAACCCGGAGTGGTTCAGGGAAGGGATGGCGTACTTCCTGAGCGAGGATCCTCGCAATCCGCTGTCGGAGCCGTGGCAGCGTTACCGAACGGAATTCGAGCTTTGGTTTAAGCAGGTAGGGCGTGCTCGGCTGTGGGAGGAGGCGCGGAAGCTGTGAGGCTTTCCTTGGGTTTCGGCTCGTGAGCCGGCCTGTTTCTTTGGTCGAGCGGCTTAGCTTCGGCAGCCGTTAGGGGAAAAAGGTGGCGACCAGCTAGAAGGGAGAGGGGGAGGGAGGCCGGTCGCCGAGATGTTAAGGAGATGATGAGCGAATCGTCACTGGCGTCAAGGGTAGGGTGACCGATTCACGGCAAGTAGTTGAACACGCGCTTGTGTCATGAATGTGTTCCGAATGTCAGTGTTTTGTAAATTCCTCCCTCCTCCAATGAACCCGTCCACTTGACTGGGTTAGGCAGCCCTTGTAGCTCCGATCAGCGCAGCGTCGTCGGAGGGATAGAGGCTAACGGGGCGCCGGACCGGACTACGCTTCGCCAATGTGCTTTATCGCTAGAGCGCTCGGGGGAGGTGCCGAAGCTGGGCAATCAGGAGTGCGTCTTCGTCCGGCTTGTAGACAATTCGATGCTCGTCCGTGATGCGCCGAGACCAGAAACCCGACAAGGCATGCTTCAACGGCTCGGGCTTTCCTATTCCCTTGAAGGGGCCCGCATCGTGCGCTCAATGAGTTCATCGAGAAGCTTTGCCATGCGTTTGTCTTGCTGCTGCCAGCAGACGTAGTCTTCCCAGGCTTGCTCGGCAAAAATCAGCTTCACTCGGCGAGCTTTCGTTCCTTGCCCTCGCCGGCCTGCAAGGCCTCCATGGCCGCCAGCAGGCGCTTTGCATTGGCCGGGCTACGAGGGTAGGTAGGCCGTGTCGTCGCGTTCCGGTGCAGCCGCTGAAGAGGCCATGTCGCTTCCTGTCCGGGTCCAATCGGGGACAGTGCAGCGACCGGTCGGCCCCGGTGGAATGCCTCAGCCGCGCTGCAGCCACTCCATCAGCGGGCCGAAGCCGAGCGCTCCGCTGATTCTGCGTTTTTCCTGGCCGTTCTGGAGCAGCACCAGGGTCGGGACGCTGCGGATGTTGAACCGCTGGGCCGTGGCAGGAGCACGGTCGACGTCCAGCTTGGCGACCACTATCTGGCCTTTGAGGGCGTCCGCCGCCTGGGCTACCACCGGAGCAAGGCTCCGGCAGGGGCCGCACCAGGTCGCCCAGAAGTCCACCAGCACTGGCAGATCGGAGTGGCGGGTGTAAGTGTCGAAACGGCTATCGTCCAGTTCAATCGGGTGGCCGCTCAGCAACGCCGTGGAGCAGCGGCCACATTTGGGCTGCTCGCCGAGCCGATCGGCTGGCACGCGGTTGCGGGTCAGGCAGGCCGGGCAGACCAGCTGCATGTTTTATCCCGCGTCGCAGGCGCTTTTCACGCCCAGTTTCCGCAAGATGCTTTCCAGTGGACAGATCCGGGTAAAGCCGCTTTGGAACAGATTCGCCCCCACGAAGGCCGTGAACCAAAGCCAGTTGGCGTTGACGAAGAGGGGGCTGGCTTCCGCGCCCAGGGACAGGGAGAGCAGGACGAAGAATCCAGCGACGATGCGTACCCAGCGTTCGGTGGTCATGGCGTTCACCTCGGTAATTTAGTAATCTCTAATATTGAGCTGGAATGTGAATTTGTAAAGAGGGCTCGGTGAACACTCCGCGTCTGAATTTGCTTCCGAGCCGCATGCTAAACTCCAAAACTCTTCCCGTTTGAGGCCGGCCTTGACGATTATGCCCCCAGTCCGCATGTACAGCACTGCAATGTGTCCTTTCTGCTCGGCGGCCGAACGGCTGCTGAAGTCCAAGGGCGTCGCCGAGATCGAAAAGATCAGGGTCGACCTGGACGCATCCAGACTCCAGGAAATGATGGCGATCACCCGTCGGCGCACCGTGCCGCAGATATTCATCGGCGACGCGCACGTGGGCGGGTTCGACGATCTCGCCGCGCTGGACCACGCCGGCGAACTGGACGAACTGCTGTCCGGAACGGCCTGATACCTCTACTTCGTTTCATCCCCGCCGGTTCGAGTGGCATCCCTCCATGTCGAAAAAAGGTTTCGCTATGCTGGCCCTGGGCGCCTCGCTGGCCGCCATCGCCGGGTGGTGGCGCTTCGTCGCGGGGCCGCCGGCTGCGCCGCCTCCCTCCATCGCCACGGTCCCGCCGCCGGCCCCGGTGTTTGCGGCGCGGGTCTGGGCGGAGTCCGTCGACGATGCCATCAATGCCGTCGGTACCCTCCTGGCTGACGAGTCGGTCGTGATCCGCCCAGAGGTTCAGGGACGGGTAAAAGCCATCCGTTTCACCGAGGGCAAGCCGGTCAGGGCCGGCGAGGTGCTCATCGAACTCGAGCCGGACGAATACCGGGCGGCCTTGGCCCAGAGTCTGGCCCAGCAGGAGCTGGACCAGGCCAATTTCGCGCGCATGAAGGCGATGCGCGAGCGTGCCCATGTCAGTGCCCAGCAGTATGACGAGGCCTTGTCCAAGCTCAAGTATTCCACCGCGCTGGTGGACCGGGACCGTGTGCTGCTGCAGAAGACTGTACTGCGTGCGCCGTTCGACGGCACCGTCGGCATCCGCGAAGTCAGCGTCGGGGAGTACATCGACAAGGGCAAGGCGCTGGTCAACCTGGAGGCGCTGGACCCGGTCAAGCTCGACTTCAAGGTACCGGAGAAATACGCCGGAACCGTGGCGAAGGGCCTTGCCCTGACCTCCGAGGTGGCGGCCTATCCCGGCCGTGCTTTTCACGGCGAAGTCTATGCCGTGGACCCGCGCCTCGAGGAGGAAAGCCGCACCCTGCGGGTGAGGGCGCGCCTGCCCAACAAGGACCAGGCGCTGCGTCCGGGCATGTTCGCCCGCATCCATCTGGCGCTGGGTGCGGCGCGCAGGGCGCTGTTCGTGCCGGAGTCCGCCCTGGTGGTGAAGGGCAGCTCGGCTTCGGTATTCCGGGTAGTTTCCGGCAAGGCGGTCGCGACCCCGGTCGGGATCGGCGCGCGCTACAAAGGCAAGGTCGAGATCGTGCAAGGCCTCGCCGAGGGTGACAGCGTTGTGACCGAAGGCCAGGTCAAGCTCCGCGACGGTGCCCCGGTCGCGGTCCTGGAAGCGAAGGAACATCCGCCCGTCCCATGATACTGAGCGACATTTCCATCCGGCGGCCGGTCCTGGCGACGGTGATGAGCCTCGCCTTGGTGCTGGTGGGGCTGATGTGCTTCCAGCGCCTGCCGGTGCGGGAATATCCCAACATCGACGCCCCTGTGGTCTCGGTCCGCAGCGTCTACAAGGGCGCCAGTTCGGAGGTGATCGAGAGCCAGGTAACGCGGCCGCTGGAGGACTCGCTGTCCGGCATCGAAGGCATCCGGACCATGAAGTCGGTCAGCCGCGAAGAGGTCAGCCAGATCACCATCGAGTTCAACATCAGCCGCGACCAGGACTCGGCGGCAGCCGACGTGCGCGACCGGGTGTCGCGGGTCAGGGCCCGCCTGCCGCGGGAGATCGACGAGCCCGTCATCAGCAAGATCGAAGCCGATGCCCAGCCGATCCTGTGGCTCGCCTTCTCCAGCGACCGCCACAGTCCCTTGGAAATCACCGATTTTGCCGATCGTTACGTGCAGGACCGCCTGCAGACCCTGTCCGGCGTCGCCAGCGTGATGATCGGCGGCGAACGCCGCTACGCCATGCGGCTGTGGCTGAACCGGGAGCGGATGGCGGCCCATGGGGTGACGGTACAGGACGTCGAGGCCGCGCTGCAGAAGCGCAACGTCGAGCTGCCGGGCGGGCGCATCGAAAGCGCCCAGCGCGAGTTCACCGTGTTCAGCGAGACCGACCTGAAGACGGTCGAAGAATTCAACGCACTGATCGTGCGCGAAGTGAACGGCTTTCCGGTGCGGCTGTCGGACATCGGCCGGGCCGATCTGGGGGCGGCGGACGAGCGCAACATCGTGCGGGTGAACGGCAATCCGGCGGTCGCGCTGGGTGTGGTCAAGCAGGCCACGGCCAATACCCTGGAGGTGGCCCGGTCAGTGCGGGCGGAGCTGCCGAAGATCGTTGAAACCCTCCCGGAGGGGATGAAGCTGGAGGTTTCCTTCGATACCTCCCAGTTCATCGACGAGTCCATCGATTCGGTCTACAAAACGCTGGCCGAGTCCTTGGGGCTGGTTACGCTGGTGACCTGGATGTTCCTGCGCTCGGTGCGCGCGACCCTGATCCCGTTCGTGACCATTCCGGTCTCCCTGATCGGCGCCTTCATCTTTATTTATGCACTGGGGTTCTCGGTCAACATCCTGACCCTGCTGGCGCTGGTGCTCGCCATCGGCCTGGTCGTGGACGACGCCATCGTGATGATGGAGAACATCTACCGGCGCATCGAGCGCGGCGCGCATCCGTTCCGGGCGGCGGTCGAGGGCAGCCGGGAAATCGCCTTCGCCGTGATCGCGATGACGCTGACGCTGGCTTCGGTATTCGCGCCGCTGGCGTTCATGAGCGGCAACACAGGCCGGCTGTTCTCCGAATTCGCCCTGGCGGTGTCTTGTGCGGTGCTGGTTTCCGGTTTCGTGGCGCTGACGCTCACCCCGATGATGTGCTCGCGCCTGCTGAGGCCGCCCGCCGGCGGCGGGACCGGGCATATCGAATCCGGTGAGGCATCTGGATTCGCGGGGCTCTACCGGAAGGGGCTCGAAGCCGCCTTGCGGCACCGGTGGGCCGTGATCGGAGTGATGCTGGGCATCGGCGCGGGCGCGGTTTTCCTGTTCCGCGCCCTCAACGCCGAGCTGTCGCCGCTGGAGGACCGCGGCAACATCATCATCGTGATCGCGGCCCCGGAGGGTGCGACCGTGGACTACACCGATCGCTATGCCCGCGAAATCGAGGCGATGCTCCAGCCGATCCCGGAAGTCCGGAGCTATTTCATGGTGGTGGCGCCGGGGCTGGACCGGCCGAATCCGGTGAATTCCGCGATCGGCTTCGTGCGCCTGAAGCCCTGGGACCAGCGCAAGCGCTCGCAGCAGGCGATTGCGACGACCCTGTTGCCGAAGCTGATGGCCTTGCCGGGAGTGATGGCTTTCGCCATCAATCCTCCTTCCCTGGGGCAGAGCTTCCGCAGCCCGCCGGTGCAGTTCGTGATCCAGGGCCCGACCTACGACAAGCTCGATGCCGTGGCGGCGCAGTTCGTCGACCGCGCCAGGTTGTATGCCGGCATGGTCAATGCCGATTCCGACCTCAAGCTCGACAAGCCGCAGATCAGCGTGCAGGTGAACCGGGAAAAGGCCGCCGATGTCGGGGTCGACGTCGACGAGATCGGACGGACGCTGCAGACGCTGCTGGGCGGGCGCCAGGTGACGCGCTTCAAGAAGGGCGGCGAGCAGTACGACGTGATCGTCGAACTGGAGGATGCCGAGCGGACGACCGTGAACGACGTGGGCTCGATCTATCTTCGCAGCACCGGCGGCGGGCTGGTCCAACTCGCCAACCTGGTAGGAACGCAGGAAAAAGGGGCGGCCAAGGAGCTCAACCATTTCAACCGGCTGCGTTCGGCGGTGCTGTCCGCCAGCGTCGCGCCCGGCTTCACTTTAGGCGAGACCCTGGCCTATCTCGGCGCGGCGGCGAAGGATATTCTGCCGGCGGATTTCAAGACCGACCTGGACGGCCAGTCGCGCGAATTCGCGGAATCCAGCCGCATGCTCTACCTGACCTTCGTGTTCGCGCTGGTGTTCATTTATCTGGTGCTCGCGGCGCAGTTCGAGAGCTTCTCCGATCCCTTCATCATCATGCTCACCGTGCCGCTGGCCGTCACCGGCGCACTGTTTTCGCTGAAGTGGACCGGCGGCACCCTGAACGTCTACAGCCAGATCGGCATGATCATGCTGATTGGCCTGGTGACCAAGAACGGCATCCTGATCGTCGAATTCGCCAACCAGCTCAGGAGGGCAGGGCGCAGCACCCTGCAAGCCGCGGTCGAGGCTTCGGTACTGCGCTTCCGGCCGATTCTGATGACCTCCCTGACGATGATTCTGGGCGCCTTGCCGTTGGCCTTGTCCTCGGGTGCGGGGGCCGAGAGTCGGCAGCAGATCGGCTGGGTCATCGTCGGCGGATTGCTCATCGGTACGGTGTTCACCGTATTCATCATCCCCGCCGTTTACACCTTGCTGTCCAGGCCGCCGAAGGCACCGGACGAAGGGAACGAAAGGGCGGCCGGCGTGGTCTAGACTGGTACGGCGCGCCCGGCTGGCGGCCTTTAATTCAAGGGTTGTCTATGTTAGTCTGCCCGCGCGCAATGCCATGCCGCCGCGCCGTTACGGACGTGGTGTGCTCGCGGGGCTTAACGAGTGCGGGCTCCGGCGACTATTAGAATAAATCACTACATTCAGCGAGGGACGTCTCCAATGATAAGAACGAAATTTCTTAAGCGTGGCCTATTGGCCGCGGTTCTGGGCCTTGGCGCCCTGATTCCGGCGACCCTGTGGGCGCATGGCGGCGGTTCCGGCGTCGACGTGGACTCCTGCCGTATCCCGGTAGGCAGCTTCTGGGTCCATTTCACCGCCTATCAGCCGCAGCTCACCGGCACCACCGAATATTGCGACAAGATCCCGGAAACCGGCCCCAGTACCCTGGTCTTCGACTACGAAGGCAAGGCGCTCCGCAACATGACCGTGGAGTTCGAGATCACCAAGGAGCCCGAAGGCACCCGCATGTTCTATCAGGCGCCCGCCACATACCCCACCGGCACCGTCAACGCGACCATCAATTTTCCCGAAGCGGCCAATTACCTGGCGCATGTAACGCTGGTGAACGACGGGCAGAAGATCGACGCGCACATCCCCTTCAAGGTTGGCGTCAACCAAACCAGTCTTTCCGGGACCACCTGGATCATCATCCTGGTGATCATCGGTGCGCTCGGCTACATCCTCTATCTCTCGAATGCGGGCTTCAAGAAAGTCGTGGATTCGCTGCTGCTGATCAAGAAGAAAACCTAAAGGTGCCGGCCCATCGTCCGGCGGACCGGGTGATGGGCTCTTCAAGTCTGCTTTTGCATTTTTCAGTCACCGTGCCTTGGTTACCATGATCATGATCAAACGCTCTTTGTCGGCAGCGCTGGGGTCTGCCTTTCTGGCCTGGTCCGCAGGTGCGCCGGCCGTGACCGCCATACCCGAAACCAAAAAGGTCGAGCTCGGTGAAGCCGAGCCGTTCTGCAACAGCGGAGCGCCGGCGGAATGGCGCAAGGCTCAGGTGCTGGAAGGGGTGGAAATCCGGGAGTCCAGGCTGTGCAATCCGGACAGCCCCGCCGAAATCGCAGCGTTCGTGAAGGGCACGAACAACATTTCCATGCAAACGTTGATGGACACGAACCTGGCGGCCGATGCCCTCATCGTGTCGAACGACATGGACAACGACGGCGACCCGGACCACTACATCATCAAGCTCGAAGTCATGGAGTTGAACGGCCATTCGCCAGACTTCGCCGGTGTCGTGCCGACCTACGACATTGCGCCCGGCATTGAGCCTGCGTTCTGGGTGTTTGCGCCCAAGACCCGCGACATGTCCACCCGCAGCTTCGCCAGCGCCGAAGCCAATCCCATGCTTCGGATGCCGGCGCCGGTCATTCGTGTGGAACAGGGCGACGTCGTCTGGCTGGTGCTGGAGAACACCCATTACTTCCCTCACTCCATCCATCTCCATGGGGTGGATCACCCTTACATGGATTTCAGCGGCGAGGGCAACGATGGCGTCGGCCAGACCAGTGCGATGGACGTCATGCCGGGCCAGAGCAAGACCTATGTGATCAAGCCGCGCCAGGCCGGCACGATGTATTACCACTGCCATGTCCAGCCGCATACGCATATCCCGCTGGGGCTGGCGGGTATATTCATCGTCGAGGAAAACCGTCCGAACAACTGGGTGCAGACCTTCAACGTCGGCGCCGGACAGGTGCGGCATCCCTCCAAGGCGGTGGCGGAAAAGTATGATGCCGAGTACGACCTGCACTACCAGTCGGTCGACAAGGAGCTGCACAAGCTGCCGCAATCGTTCAACGATCCCCGGCTGATCGCACACGCCATCAACCAGGAATACGACATTACCGACGCCACCGACGACTATTACCTGCTCAACGGCCGCGCGTTCCCGTATACCCTCCGGGAATCCCTGGTGGTGGTCGAGCCGAACCAGAAGGTGAAACTGCGGGTGCTCAACGGTCACACCGAGGTGATCTCTCTGCATACCCACGGCCACAAGGCGGTGGAGACCCATTACGATGGCGTCGAGCAGCGGCCCGAGGCGCGCGTCCGGCGTGACGTTTATACCCTCTCTCCGGCGCAGCGCCTGGACCTCGAGCTGGAAACCGTCGACGACGGCCTGCGCAGCTTCGGCCCCGGCCTGTGGATGTTCCATGACCACGTCGAACGGGCGTTTACGACCGATGGCATGGGGGAGGGCGGCAGCATCAGCCTGATCGCCTACAAGCAATACCTCGACGAGAACGGCACGCCGCATACCCACGGCATGAGTCTGGCTCAGTATTTCACCAAGAAATACTGGGAGCGGAAGATTTCGCCCTGGCAGGAAGTGTTCGACGCCAGCCTTGGCGATCCCGAGACTTTCGTCAAGGCGGAGGCTAAGCCAGCCGCTGCCGCCAAGTCCGCGGCGGCCGAGCCGGCGCCGCCGAGCAACACCGGTCGCAACCTGTTTCTGGGACTCCTGCTGGGTATCGCCGGCTATTTCGCCTATCTGAACCGGGCGAAGCTACTGGAAACCGCGTCCGAGTGGATCGCCGCCGTACGGAATAAATAGACATGAATACCAAGTCGATCACGACCCGTTTGAGTTACCTTTGTTCGGCTGGGCTGTTCGCCGTCAGCGTTGGCGCCGTGGCCGCGGAGAAGACCGAGATCAAGGAACACACCCGGCTCATGGACCATGGCGACGGCCACCTGATGGACATGGACGGCGGCATGATCATGGGGCAGAACAAGGACAAGTTGCCGGGCGGCTGCAGCAGGATCGCCGAAGACGCGGAAATTACCGTTCGTGCAGGCCACAAATACGCGAAGGACTTTCCGGGCACCATGTACGGATTCAGCGAGCATGAGTGGCGCTTCAAGCCCTGCACGCGGCTCACGGTCCATTTCATCAACGAGGACAACGTCCGCCACCAGTGGATGATGCACGGCCTGCCCAAGTACCTGTACGATAAAGGCATGTTCCATCTGGAGGTCACGGGTCCCGGGAAGATCAGCGGAACGCTGATCCTGCCCAAGGAGGACCGGACCTATCTGGTGCATTGCGACATCGCCCAGCACATGGAAAAGGGCATGAAGGGCGAGTTGATCGTGGGCAAGGGCAGCGGCACCTTTCCGACCATTCCCGGCGTGACCGATGCCGCGATTCCCGACAATTACACGCCGGGTCCCGATGGCAAGGTGCAGCCGGCGGTGGCGCCGCCGACCGCCGGTGCGGAGAAACCCGGCGACTCCACGTTGAAAAAGCCTGAACAGAGCGCGACGGCGCCCTCCGGTTCCTGGTTTACGGGCAGCCTGGTGCTGGGTATCGTGCTGGGCGTATTCGGAACTCCGATCGCATTGCGGGTAGGCCGCGAGCGCCTGAGCGGCATGACGGGCGGGGATGTGCTGGCCATGGTCGGCGGCTTCCTCGGCCACATGATCGACATCACGCTCGGCCTCATCAGCCGGCTGATGCATTCGCGCGGCAAGAAAAGATAAGGCTGCGGAATTCAATCGCGGTCTTCAGGAAAGGCGCCTTCGTCGGAGGGCGCCTTTTTTCGTATCAATCCTCATCGCGACCCATCCACCATGTGCGGAATAGCCGGGATCATCTTGCGGGGGCGCAGCGTCCTTGACGAGACGCTCCAGCCCATGATCGAGCGCTTGGCCCATCGCGGGCCGGACGGTCACGGGGTATTCACCGAAGGCGGATTCGGCCTGGTCCACACCCGCCTGTCGATCATCGATCTCAGCGGCGGCCGCCAGCCCATTCTGGCCGACGACGGCCGCCTCGCCGTCGTCGCCAACGGCGAGATCTACAACTACGTCGAGCTCCGCGAGGCGCTGGAGCGGGGGGGGCGCCGTTTCGCCACCCATTCCGACAGCGAAACCATCCTGCATGCTTACGCGCTAGACCCGGAAGGATTCGCAGGGCGTCTCAACGGCATGTTCGCATTCGCGCTGTACGACGGCGTCCGCCGGCGGCTGGTGCTGGGACGCGACCGTTTGGGGATCAAGCCTTTGTTCTACGCCGCGCTGCCCGACCGGCTGGTGTTCGCGTCCGAGATGAAGGCGATTCTGCCGCTGCTGCCGAACGCGCCCACTATCGACGCCGGCGCCTTGTCCCAGTTCCTCCACACGCACTGCTCGACCGGCGAAGAGACCCTGTTTTCCGGCATCCGGCGCCTCGGGCCGGGCGAGATCCTCGAGGTAGACGCCGAGCTGAACCTCCGCAAGCGGCGGTACTGGACGCCGCTATGCGTGAAGTCGCGGGCGCTGGACTTCGCGGAGGCTGAGGCCGAATTCGAGGGAGTGTTCGAGCAGGTGATGAACGAGCACGTCCGCTCCGACGTGCCCTATGGTCTGTTTCTGTCCGGCGGCAACGATTCGGCGATCCTGCTGGCCATGCTCAGCCGCGTGCAGGCGCAGCCGGTCCGCACCTTTTCCATCGGTTACGTCGATGCGGCGATGAAGGACGAGCTGGGGGATGCCGAGCGGATCGCGCAGGTGTTCGGCAGCCGGCACACGTCGATCCGCCTGCGCCGCGAGGACCTGTTCCGACGGATTCCCCACACGGTCTGGGCCGCCGACGACCTGATGCGGGATTACGCCAGCTTCCCGACTTCGGCGCTGTCCGAGGCCGCGGCGAAGGAACTCAAGGTGGTGTTCACCGGTGAGGGCGGCGACGAGGCGTTCGGCGGCTACCGGCGCTATCGGCAGCCCCGGCTGGTCTGGCTCGCGAAGAATCTCATGGCGCCGGGGACGGGCGGCTTCCGTACCCGCAGCGAATGGTGGCGCAAGCGCTCGCAGCGGCTGTTCGGGTCGGCGCTGGCGGCCGAGCGGCGGAACTTCCGTGCGCCCTATCTGAAAGCCTGGGGCGAGGCCCCAGCGGCCTGGAGTCATCTGCAGCACTGCCAGTACACCGATCTGGTCACCGACTTGCCGGATAGCCTGCTGGTCAAGGTGGACCGGATGATGATGGGCTTCGGCCTGGAAGGGCGGGTGCCTTTCCTCGACCATCGAGTCGTCGAATTCGGCCTGGGGTTGCCCGATGCGCTCAAGACCGACGGCGAGCAGCCCAAGATATTCCTGCGCCGCTGGGCCGAGCGCTATGTGCCGAAGGAGCATCTCTACACCAAGAAGCGCGGCTTCACCGTGCCGGTGCGCGAATGGCTGGGCGGGGAGGTGCTGGACCGGTTGGAAGGCAAGCTGACAGCCAATCCGGCCGTGCGCGAATGGTTCGACACCCGCCAGTTTCCGGCGCTGTTCCAAGCCCAGAGGAAGAAGGGGAACGCCGGCCGCGAGATCTTCTGCCTGATGCAGTTCGCCATCTGGCACCGGCTGTTTATCGAGCAGCCGGGTCTCAAGCCGTCGCCGGACGAAGATCCGCTCGACTGGATCAGCTGAGCGCGGCGTGTTTTTCCGCCAGCAGTTCCCGGTAGACCGCCAGATTGCCTTCGACCATGCCGTCGACCGAGAACTCGCGGTCGATCAGCGCCTGTCCGCGCTTGCCCATGTCCCTCGCCAGTTCCGGGTCGTCGAGCAGGCGGCGGATGGCAGCAGCCAGGGCCGCGGCATCGCCCGGCGGGACCAGCAGACCGTTTTCGCCGTCGCGCACGGCTTCCGGAATCCCTCCGGCACGCGAGGCGACGATGGGGACGCCGGCCGCGGCGGCCTGCAGCAGCGAGATGCCCAAGCCTTCGCGCAGGGCCGGATGCACCACCAGGTCCAGGCAGGGCAGGATACGCGGCAGATCGTCCCGGAATCCGGGGAAATGGATGCGATCCGCCAAGCCGAGGTGGCGTACGGTTTCGATCAGGGAGGATTCCAGCGGACCCTTGCCGAATACGAGGACGTGGAGGCCGGGGTACCGTTCGGCCAGTTCGGGGAAGGCTTCGAGCAGAAAGCGATGTCCCTTGCGTTCGATGAGCTGGGCGATCACGCCGATCGCCGTGCAGTTCTCGGGCAGCCCGAATTCGGCGCGGAACCAGGCGCGGTCGCCGGTCCGGCGGAAGGGTTCGGGATCTATTGCGCTACGCACGCAGCGCAGCTTGGACGCGGGCATGCCTTCCGAGGCCAGTACCTGCCCGATGCCTTCGGAAATCGCGACCACACGGTCATGAAGACGGTATTTCACGGCGACGGCCCATCGCATCTCGGGATTGTCCTGGCGCCGGGAATGTACCACCGGCACGCCGGCCAGACGGGTGGCGATGCCGCCCATGACATCCGCCCCGATCCGGCTGTGCAGGTGTACGAGGTCGGGTTGGACCTCCCCGATGATGCGGTACAGCCGGCCGATGAGGCGGAAATCGAGGTCGCCCGCCATCGGGATGGCGCGCACCTCGGCATGGGCAGCGGCCTCCCGGGCGAGTTCGCTGCCCGCCGGGCAGACCAGCACGTTGTCGATCCCGCGCCGCTTGAGCCCTTCCAGCAGGTACAGCACCTGGCGGGCGCCGCCGTAGAGGTTTCTGCCGCCTTCGACGTGCAGCACCTTCATCGGGGGTTCTCCGGTACGGGCGGGACGAAGGCTTTGGCGGCGGCTATAATCCCGCTGTTTCGGGCCAGGGAACGAACCGGGGGGATGCGATACGCGCAGGGCATGATCGGGAGGCTCTCCGAGAGGCCGTCAAAAGAACCTCGAAGTTTACACCAAGGCATGGGGGACCGGGCCTCGCGGCTCCGGGCCACGGCTCCAATCCGCAGCAGACACCACATCACATGAACAAGCAGACCAGCCCGGCGCTCAGGGACGATTTCCTGGTTTTCGGCGCGCCCACCATTTCCCGCGCGGAGATCGACGAAGTCGTCGCCTGCCTCGAATCCGGGTGGATCGGGACGGGGCCGCGGGTGGCCCGGTTCGAGTCGGATTTTGCCCGCTACAAGGGCGTGCCGGAACAGCGCGTCGCCGCCGTGAATTCCTGCACCGCGGCCTTGCACCTGAGCCTCCTGGCGCTGGGTCTGGAGCCGGGGGACGAGGTCATCACCACGCCGCTGACGTTCTGTGCCACCGTCAACGCCATTCTTCATGCCGGGCTCAAGCCGGTGCTGGCGGACGTCGATCCTGCGACGCTGAACCTCGATCCGCAGGCGGTGGAGGCCGCCGTCGGCGAGCGGACGCGGGCGATTCTGCCGGTGCATTTCGCCGGCCATCCCTGCGACATGGCCGCCCAGGGCGAAATAGCCGCCCGCCACGGCCTGCGCATGGTCGAGGACTGCGCCCACGCCATCGAAACCGAATTCCGCGGGCGGCCCGCCGGTAGCTTCGGGGATTTCGCCTGTTTCAGCTTCTACGTGACCAAGAACGTCGTCACCGGCGAAGGCGGTATGGTGATCGGCAAGAACGCCGACAGCGTCGGCCGGGTCAAGACCCTGGCGCTGCACGGCATGAGCCGGGACGCCTGGAAGCGCTTCGGCGACGAGGGTTTCAAGCATTACCAGGTCGTCGAATGCGGGTTCAAATACAACATGATGGATCTGCAGGCCGCGATCGGCATCCATCAGCTCGCCCGGGTGGAGGAGAGCTGGCGCCGCCGCCGCGAGATCTGGGCGCGCTACCAGGCCGCCTTCGCCGACCTGCCGGTGACCCGGCCGGCCGAGGCGGCGCCGGATTGCCGCCACGCCTACCATCTGTACACGCTGCTGATCGACGAAAAGGAAACCGGCGTGAGCCGCGATGCCTTCCTGGATGCGATGACGGCGCGCAGGGTCGGGGTCGGCGTCCATTATCTCAGCCTGCCGGAGCACCCGTACTACCGCGAGGCGTTGGGCTGGCGGCCGGAGGACTTTCCCCACGCGCAGCGTATCGGCCGCCAGACCGTGAGCCTGCCGCTGTCGCCCGGTTTGAGCGACAGCGACGTCGCCTACGTCATCGACGCCGTCCGCGCCATCGTACTGCGCTGATCGCCCATTTCTTTCGCTCGGAACCATGACAGATAAGCCGCTCAAGGTCCTTCATTACTCGCCGGTCTGGCTGCCGCTGACAGAAACCTGGCTGTACAGCCAGGTCCGCCACCTGCCGGCCTCGATCGCAAACCACATCGTCTGCCGCAGCGTCAAGAACCTGCACCAGTTCGAGGTACCCAACATCCATTGCCTCAAACGGGAAAGCCCGTCTGGTTATCTGCTGCACCGCGCCCTGTTCCTGGCAGGGTTCCGGGAAGGATTCAGCTTTTTCGACAAGACCGCCGCCCGCATCCGGCCCGACCTCGTCCACTCCCATTTCGGCAACAACGGCTGGACCGTGCACAAGGCCGTGCGGCGCCTAGACATACCTCATGTCGTGACTTTCTACGGCCAGGACGTGTCGCGGATGCCGGAGGTCAATCCGGTCTGGCGCGAGCGCTACCGGGAGATGTTCGCCGACGGGGGGACGTTCTATCTATGCGAAGGCCACGCCATGGCCAAGGCCCTGGCCGGCCTTGGCTGCCCCGCGGAACGCATCCAAGTGCAGCATCTCGGCGTGCCGGTGGAGACGATCCGCTACCAGCCCAGGGCCTGGAGTCCGGGTACACCGTTGAAAGTACTGATCGCCGCGAGTTTCCACGAACGCAAGGGCATTCCCTATGCGCTGGAAGCGCTGGCCCGGCTGAATCGCGAGGTGCCGGTGGAAATCACGGTGATCGGCGATGCCGGCGCCTCGGAGGAAAGCCGGGAGGAAAAGCGGAAGATCATGGAAGTGATCGAGCGGATGGATCTCGGACCGGTCACGCGGATGCTGGGGTTCCAGCCGCACGAGGTGTTCTGGCGCGAAGCCTACGCCAACCACGTCTTCCTCTCGCCCAGCATCACCGGCAGTGACGGGGATACCGAAGGCGGTGCGCCGGTCGCCATCATCGAGTTGGCGGCGAGCGGCATGCCCATCGTCAGCAGCAGGCATTGCGACATCCCTGAGATCGTGCTGGACGGCCAGACCGGCTGGCTGGCCGGGGAGCGCGATGTAGACGGCCTGCTGGACTGCCTGCACCAGTGTCTCGCCGCGGCGTCCGGATGGGATGGCATCCTCGCCGCGGGAAGGCGGCGCATCGAGACGGAATACGATGCGGCGACACAGGGGCGGCGTCTGGCGGCGATTTATCAGCAGCTTGTTGGCGCGGGACACTGAATAATCGTCGGGGATGTGATACCTAAATCGAGTGCGGACCAGATTGCGGGGCCGCCTGAAACACGCCGCTAAGCTTGCTTTAGTCACCAACGCAGCCGCGGGATTGAAAGCGTTCGGCGGTCAGCCGAAACGCCCGGTGATGTAATCCTCCGTCAGTTTATGGCGCGGATTCTGGAATATTGCGTCGGTGGCGCCCACTTCGATGAGGCAGCCGAGATGGAAATAGGCAACACGCTGCGCCACCCGCGCCGCCTGGGATAGCGAATGAGTCACGATGACGATGGTGTACAGCTCCCGCAGTTCGTCGATGAGCTGTTCGATGGCCGCCGTTGCGAATGGATCCAGGGCGGAGCAGGGCTCATCCATCAGAATGACCTCAGGGTTCACCGAGATCGCCCGTGCGATGCAGAGGCGTTGCTGCTGGCCTCCGGACAGACTGGTTCCCATCTGATCGAGCCCATCCTTGACTTCATCCCACAAACCAGCCCGCCGCAACGACGATTCGACGATCCGATCCAGTTCTGCGCGGCTGCTCGCCAAACCGTGGAGGCGAGGTCCGAAAGCGATATTGTCGTAGATACTCTTGGGAAACGGATTCGGTTTTTGAAATACCATTCCTACCATTGCCCGCAGAGGCACGACATCGATTCCGCCGTGACAGACGTTTCGTCCGTCGATATGGATTTCTCCGGTCACCCGGCACCCTTCGATGGAGTCGTTCATCCGGTTCAAACAGCGCAGGAACGTAGTCTTGCCACACCCCGATGGGCCTATCAGCGCCAGGACCTCGTTCCGGCCGATGTCCAGGGTGAGATTTCGAATGGCATGTTTCGCGCCGTAGTAGACATTGAGGTGGCGGCAGGCAATGCGCGGACTTGTGATGACAGCATCCCCTGCGGCAGCAGCAGGGTCGTGAGGATAGAGGGCGCCCGAAACACGGACTGATGCCTTGTACAACGGCGAGTATCTGGCCGTCGGTTTCGTACCGCGCGTTATCGCGCCCGGCGCAGGCAGACATTCCGAGTCCGTCCGAACCGGTCGACGCCCGGGAGTGCGAAGCGCTGGGGGCAGAATGATGACTGATGACATCAGGGATGGTGGAAAGGTTTCGCGTCACCTGTCTAGCCGATACATCCTGGGGGCAAGCGGACGCCCGCGGAGCCTTTGCATCGCTCTGACAGCCCCTAGATCAGAAGGAAGATCATGGAATTGTGAAAATAATTCCATATCAAGATGACAAATCAATGACGACGATTCCGAGGTCGGTGAGTTCGCATCGGCTGGACCGAAGCGATATGCACGGCGTCCCGCGTCGGAACGGCCGGAATGTGAGGAAAGCCAGCAAGCGCGCCAAGAGAGGGTGCCCTTTCCCCAGTGCTCTTGATTAGAGGGGCAAGTCAAATCGAGATGTTACAGGGCGTTATTTCACCGCCGGGCTTTTACAATGTGAAGATTTCAAGATAGAATCCCGCAGTCTCAACTGACGTGCTGCGCTGTTTCTGATCCAGCGCTTCTTGGCATGGCTTCTCGGAGATACGCACGGTGTTTGTGTGCGATTCACCGGACAAGGGCGGTTAGCTCAGCGGGAGAGCACTTCCTTCACACGGAAGGGGTCGCAGGTTCAATCCCTGCACCGCCCACCATATAAAACAAACATTTACCTTATTTTTCGGCTGTCACGCTTCTGTTGCCGTGACGAAATCGTGACCGATACTCATCGAGTACACTGACGGCATCCCGCAGGTTTTCCGGCGCGAGGTGAGCATAATGCTCATGCGTCACCCGGATGTCAGAATGCCGTAGCAGATCCGATACCGCATGAATGGACTGCCCGGACTGGACGAGCCAGCTTCCGCACGTCCGTCGTAGATCATGCGGATGCACGTCGATCAAGCCAGCCTTCCTGACCGCTATTCCGAACCCCTTGCGGATGCTGGCGATGCGGTTCCCTTCCTTATCGCAGAAGACCCACTGGCTTGCAGGGCAGTGCGTGGCCCTGAACCGCGCCCGCTGAATCAGTGTCGACCTCGCTTCCTGATTAAGCGGAATGCTGCCGACCTTCCGGTTCTTCTGATTCCGCTTGCCGAGGTAGATGAGTCCCCGGGGCAGATCCACCCGGGCCCAGTCCAGCGCCAGCATCTCACCAGGCCTCATGCCTGTGTTGAGGCCCAGCCGAATGAAATCCACCAGATGCGGAGCCTGCCTGGCATCCCCCGCAGCGCGAATCAGCGCTTCCGCTTCGGCTCGGCTCAACCATCGCAGGCGGCCATCCGCCTCCTTGAGCCGCCGTCCCTTGGCCGGGTTGGGAACGTCCCATTCCAGTTCTTCCCGTGCCCAGTTGAGGGCGGCGCTCAAGACGCCGATTTCCTTGTTGATGGTAGCCGGCTTCACGCCATCCTGTTCGCGTTTCTGGATGTAAGCCCGGACATCGAGTCCCCGCATTTCCTCCAGGACCATGCCGGTGAAATGCGGGTACAGCTGCCTCAGGCTCCAGCGCACGTTTTCGGTATCGTGGCCGCCCCTGTACGCCAGCATCAGCTCGTCGAAACTATGCGTTACTCTGGGTTCTTCATTCCACTGCCTCGCCTGATGTGCCTCCAGTTTCCACTTGGCTAGGAGTGCTTCGGCTTCTTTCCGGTCTGTAGTCCCAGTACTGCGGCGAGTTCTATCGCCGCAGCCGTCGGTGTAGCTTGCCCACCACGTTTGTGAATCGGGGCGCCTGTAGAGCCCCGTGCTTCGTTTAGCCATGTACGTTTCTCCTGTCGCACATTGCCCGCGCGGCTGAAATTATGCGCAAGGTCGATTTGTTCCGCCACGTAGGCGTGGACATATTCGGCCGGGATCATCCGCCGGCGGCCGATCCGAACGGTCGGCAACTCTCCGCGATCGATCATCCTGCGTACCGTGCGGATGGATACGTTCCCGAGCTGCCGGGCGGTTTCATCGAAAGACCAGAGGATTGCCATCGTCACTACTCTCGTTCGGGTAGCGCAGGGTGCGGGGAGAGAATTCAGGCATTGGCGTTGAGTTCCCGGGTTTGTTCGGGGTGGCGTGCCTCTTGGTTACGCCTTACCGCCACCATGGCCGAGTCTGTTATTTCGCAGATGCGCTCCAGCGTTTTTCGGAGGTCGTCAGCGTCGAGCAATTCACCGCATCCGAGTGCAATCGATGAGTCCTGCCATGCCGTTTCCACGGCCATCTGGTAGACGGCCAAGTCTTCCACCAGATCCCGGATCGTCTGCATGGCCAGCACGGGCTTTCCGAATATCTCGACCGTGACGCCTTCATTTTCAGGCTTGACCTCTTCACGAATGTTGGCTCCGCAGCATTCTTTGCTTCCACATTCAGGGCATCTCATTGCACCGCCTCCCCCTGCCGGGTTTCCAGGTACGCTCGGATCGTCGAGGCGCGGAAGCTCTGAATTTCCGAAAAGACGCCTTCGATGACCGCCAGCGTGCCGGCATCGCTGTAATCCGCAATGTCGCCATGGATTCGGAGCAGGGCTTCGGCGCCGGCGTAGAAGGCAATGCGCAGGTTCAGCCGGTAGGCCGGTGGCAGGTCGCTCGGGAACTCCCGTTCGAACGTTGCCCATTTTTCAGCGATCGTGTTCATGCGTTGTCTGGTCCATCTGTCCAATTCGTCGGCCGCTTGGGTCCGGCCAGTCCTCCAGGTCACGCCGGGCAATCGGCGCCCTGGATGCGGATGTTTTGCGCCACCGTCCGCCGGGCGGCCCCGTGAGGAGATACGGGGCGAGGGAGCGATCATGGCGATTTAAGGGCTTCCTGGCGGCTTGCCAGAGCGCGCAGAAGTTCCGAGTGCTCGTCCGCGCTCAGGCGGTTGTCCTCGCGGATGTCCTTCACTGCCCGTGCGATTTCAGGCTTGGTGGTAAAGCTTTCGATAGCAGCCAGCCAATCGGCCACGGCGGGGGATGGGAGGGCGGCCGGAGGCGCTGCGGTTTCCTGGACGATTTCCCCGGTTTCGGTGTCCACGGTTTCGACTGACCGCACCACGGGGGTGTCCGAGGCCTCGGCAGGCGTCCAGGTGCCGTCGATAGCATCATCGACGGAGAGCGATTGCCCTCCTTGCGCCGCGGCGTCGTCGAGCGCTACGGCGGTCGCGAGCTCTGCCGATTTTGGCAGGTATTTGCAAATGCGGCGGATGGCGGTCTTGCGCCACATTTCTTCGGTGTCAGTGTCCCATGGCGTTTCTTTCTTCCACTTCCTGGCGCTCTGGACGTTCTGGCTCCGGTCCCGGATGGCTTCGATCTGCGCCCGCGTCATGACCTCGACGTGGCATCCGCCATCGGAGAATTCCGCGACGGCATAGGCCAGCCGCAAGTCGCCTGGTTCACCGTCCAGGGCCGGCTCGTGCTCCAGCACGGTGGTCAATCCCGTGCGGTACGTGAAGCGGTCGCCATCGCGCACGACGTGCGCTTCGATGCGCTTGATCAGACCGGAGCGGCGCACCAGGTCGATGAGGCCCTGATAACCGGGGATGAGCTGGCATTGCTGGCCGTAGGGGATGAGGTAGGCTTGCCCCATCAGGCCGGGTTCCAGGCCGAGCTGGCTGGCCTGGATGATCGCGGCGAATACGGAAGCCGGCTCGCATTGAGCGAGTTTGGGATTCTTCCTGAATTCGGTCAGGGCGATCCGGCACATCCGGTCCGGATTGAGATGGCGCGGCAAAGCGCGCTGTATTTCGCCCTTGAAGCTCTCCAGCATGGCAGGGAGCTGCTTCTCTTTCGGCAGCGCTGCAATATCGCGCCGGGTGGGCGGTGCGGTGCGGTTTTTCAGTTCGGCGACGGAGGTGGCCATGATGGGTTCTCCTGAGGTCAAGCGGCTTGGGCGTAAGCCCATGCCGGCACGTTGAGCGATACGACGTCCTCGCTGTAGCCGGGCCATTCGTCAGTGGCGAGGCAGTGTTTCAGCAGCGCCAGATCGCGCCGGTACAGCTCTCGGCCCAGCTCCAGCGCCTCGGCGTCCAGCTCGTAGATGCCGACCGCGTGCGGATCGGATTTCTCGACGGCGATGAAAACAAAAGTGTGCGGGCTGAGGCCGGTAGCGGCGAGGCAGTCGAGGTAGTAGGCCGCTTGCACCTGATACCGGTAGTTGGCGACCGAGCGGGCGAATCCGCGCGGGCTGGCATCCTCGGTGGTTTTCAGGTCAACCACGATGCCGTCCCGGCGCAGCCAGTCCGGCCGGCATTTGACGTTGAGGCCTTCCAGTTCGGTGAAGCAGGAGACTTCCGACATGCCCTCGCCGCCCCGGAGCAGCTCGCTGGCGGTCGGATGAAGCTGCACCGATTCCATGACGCCCGTCACCAGTTTTTCGTCGTCAGCCGACAGCACCGTCCGGCCTCCAGACTCCAATTCGGCATAGATGGCCTTGCCTTCCTTCGTGCGCCGATCCAGCCCCTCTAGCATGAAGGCATAGCGCGTCCTGAGTTCATCCGGTTCCAGCACGGCCGTGTGGATGGCCGTGCCGAGAATCAGGGCCTTGGTCGGCTCTTCGCGATTCTCGAGCCACCAACGGTAGTGGGCCGGGGATTTGGCGAGCCGGTCCAGGCCGCTTTTGCTGACAGCCGGGTCTGAGTGATAAGTGGCGGCCGGGAGTCCGTAGGCGATGCCGGCAAGTTGATCGTTCATGTTCATTCCTCAAAAGCAGAAGGTTTGGGCGTAGCGGAGGGCTTCGTAGCGGTCGGGGGCATCCTCTTCGGCGCGGCGGGCGAGCTGCCCGGCGTAGGCCTTGCGGAGGGCGGATTCGATCTTGCTCCGCACCTCGTCCTCGCTCATGTCGCGGTTGTAGAGCGCCCAGAGCAGGGCATCCGTATCGAGAATGGCGGCAAGATCGGCATCGGCCTTGAACGCCTCGAAGCCTTCCTCGTAGGCTTCGTCGCGGTCCACCTGCGCCAGGTAATGGCCGAGCTGGATCGAGACCACGTCGGGGCAGGCGTTCACGGCGCCACCCGATGGGTGCGGAAGCGGCGAAGCGTCCGGGACACCGACACGAACGGCTCGGTGTAGTCGTCCGGCACGCCGAGTTCGGTCCGGGTGCGGGCGGCCGGGTAGGCATCCTGGGGAAGCGGCGCCTTCTCACCCATCGCCCGGCGGGCGAGCAGGATGGCGCCGTCCTGCTTGATGCGCTGGCGGCGGAGGGAAATGGTCGAGGTCATAGGGCAACCTCTTCCAGTTCAGGATCGTATTGGAGGAGGACCGGGGCCTCCCGTGCGTCCGGTTCAGCAGGGGAAGCCTGCGCCTCGGCAGCAGCAAGGGCCGCCGATTCCTTTTCGATCTGGAGCGCCTCGGCCTGTTTCGCATTGAGGACGGTGCCGGGCCGGACGACGGTGATGTCCTGTGCCGATTCATCCTCGTTCCGGACGTAAGCT